>CAZWUX010000663.1:0-1500 GCA_964637665.1 uncultured Anaerolineae bacterium | reverse complement strand
CCGGCGGGCCTATGGCCCGTCCATTCATCCCCCACCAGAGGTGGGGGCTTCCTGGAGATGGAGTGAAAAACGCTCCGCGTTTTTCTACATTTACGACGGTGATTTATGGCACTCGTCCAAATTATCCGGCTGGAAGCGTTGTTCATCCTCGCCCTTCTTTTTCCGCTCGTCGTGCAGCTCGTCGTGTTGTATCTGGCGAGCCGGGCGCTGTGGACATTCAGCGGGCGCACCTTCGGGCGCGGCGTGTGGGCGGCGCTGGCGCTGGCCGGGGTGCCGCTGCACGAACTGAGCCACGCCGTCGCCTTCCTGCTGACCGGGGCGGGCGTGCAGCGGATCGTGCTGTTCGCGCCGCGCGGCCTGCCGGAGTACGGCGGCGCGACGGGCGTCGTCGTCCCGGCCCGCAAGCCGTCGGCGTTCTCGAAGCTCGTCGCGTCGATTGCGCCCTTTTTCGGGTGCTCGTTCGCGGCGTGGGCGGTGCTGGCGCTGCTGCTGCCGGGATTCTCGCCGGGGGGCGGGCCGGGCATCGGGCCGGATGCGCTCGACGCGGGGGGGCTGGGGCAGGCGGCGCTGGACGTGCTGGGCGCGTACCTCGCCGGGCTGGCGGACGCCTTCGCCGGGCTGGACTGGGGGAACTGGCAGACGTACCTCGCGGTGTACCTGGGGGCCTCGCTGGGGATGGGCGCCGCGCCCAGCGCGGAGGATTTCAAGCGGTTTTTCCCGGCGCTGGCCGGGCTGCTCGTGATCCTGCTGCCCGTTTTCGCCGTCATCCAACTGGCCGCCGATCCGGGGAGCGCGCTGGCCGCCGCCCGGAACGCCGCCGGATACGTGCTCGTGCCCATCGGCGCGGCGCTGAGCTATGCGACGGTGTTCGCGGTCGTCATGCTGATCGCCCTCGTCGCGCTGATGCCCTTGCGGCGGCTGGGGCGGCGGTAGGCAGCCCCGTTAAGCGAAAAATCGTGCCGATGCGCCGGGAAAGAACATCGCAACCTGAACACCCGACCGTGTAAGACGCGCCCCACCTGAACGTCCGGCCAAGAGCTGTTCATTCCAAAAAGAGGAATCGCGCGGCGAGCCACTGATCGACTGAAAGACTAATCCTCCCACCCGTCGCACACCTCGTCCAGCAGGTCGCCCAGCGTCGCCGTGAAGGCCAGCCTGGGCGCGAGAAGCGCATACGTCGCATCGAGGGCGGGCGCGGGCAGGCCCTCCGCATCGTCGAGCGTGCGCTCCGCGCCCGCGCAGGCCTCGTCGTGATCCTCGGCGATGGTCAGGCGGCGGAGCAGCCCGGTCGCACCCACCTTGTCGAGCTTGTCGGCGTCGTGCAGCAGGCGGGCCACCGTCCACGAGAGCGGAGGCCGCTCCGGGTGGATGTCGATCGCCTGCCTGATCTCGCTGACGGCCCGCGCCGGAAGCTCGCCGCGCAGCAGATCGGCGGCGTATTCCGCGCCCAGCGCCTCGTGCCCGCGCCCGGTCGACCACTCGTCCAGCTTGCGCACGTCG
>CAZWUX010000662.1:0-1503 GCA_964637665.1 uncultured Anaerolineae bacterium | reverse complement strand
TATCGCTGACAGCGAAAAGTGCCGTTGGCGGAGAGGGTCCTTTGAGCATCTCGGCCGTCTCGCGCCGGGCAGCATGCCGGCCGTATTCCGTCTCGCGCACATGCGCCTGCTTGATGACCAGGCCAGCCGCCTCCATCGCCTGCCGGTAACCTTCATATCGCTGCCGGCTGGTAATCGAGGTAAGGTCATCTTCGTGACCCGTGCCCAGAAAGCCAACATTCTTGTGGCCCATCTGGATGAGATGCTCCACTGCCAGCTGGCTGCCCAGTGAATCGCCCGTACCTATGCTCGAGATACCATTTGTCCCTTTCGCGGGCACATCAATCAACACAACCGGGATCCCAGCCTCACGGAAGCGCTCCAAATCCTCTTCGGCAAGCATGAGCGAAATGACGAGCACACCATCAACCCGCATTTGTCGTGCAAGATCACGGAAGGCACTTTGCATGCGCTCCGGCGATTCGATGTTGAAGACAACCATGTCGTACACGGATCCTGAGATGGTCGCTTCCACGCCGCGCAGTCGTTCGACGATTGCCGGACGGGTAAAGAAGGGCGCCACGACGGCGATGGTGAGGGTCTTGCCCAGCGAGAGACGGCGTGCGATCCCACTGGGATGAAAATCGAGTTCCTCGATCGCTCTTAGCACGAGCTGGCGCGTATCCTCGCTGACTTGCGGGCTGCCATTCAGAACGCGCGAAACCGTGCCCAGGCCTACCCCGGCTCGTTTGGCGACATCACGAATGGTGGACGGCATCGGTCTTTACTTGGACAATCCTTGTCTATTATATGGAACCGGTTCCATATTTTATCTCGGGTGGCAAAGGATTGTCAAGGTCACCCTCGCTGGCGGGGCATTTATGAACCCGGATGGCGAAGGGGTGGTCGGAGAAGATATTTAGGAAGAACGGCACCTACTGCCTCCGGGCTTGCGCCCGGCGGGTACGTGCCGCCTTTGTTACCTGCTGCCTTCACTGACAATGCTTACACGAGCTCGATCCTTCCGTCCTCCTCGCCGCGCAGCAGCGTCACCATGAGCGAGAGGTAATCCCGCAGGTGACGTGTGATCAGGAAGTTTTCCTTAACAAACTCATGGGCCTTCGTTCCCATGCTTTCCAGCAAATCGCGATTGTTAAGCAGGTAGCGGATCCACAGCGCCGCTCCCTCGGGCGTGTCGACCAGGTAGCCGGTGTGGTGGTCGATGACCTGGATGCGGATGCCGCCCACGTTGCCGCCAATGACCGGCACCCCCTTCCACAACCCCTCCGTGACGGTCAGCCCGAACCCTTCCTTGAGCGATTTTTGCAAGATGATGTCAGCCGCGCGCTGCAGCGCGTTGATCGTGTCATTGGCGTCCGGGGGAAGGAGCAGGACATGAATGTCCGGATCACCGCCCGCAGCCATCCTCACCTCGCGTAACACGGCCTCCCCTTCTGGATCATCGCTTGCGCCGCCGCCGGCAAGCACCAACTGCAGGTGCGGGGTGAATTCACGCGCCAGGTG
>CAZWUX010000661.1:0-1511 GCA_964637665.1 uncultured Anaerolineae bacterium | reverse complement strand
GAGCGTTGTATGGGTGAAGGTGCCGACGATCGACGGTGAAAGCGATACGGACCATATCTGGATGTACTGGGGGAACCCCTCGGCAGCGGACGCCCAGGACGGCGCGGATGTATGGGACGACATCTATCAAGGCGTATGGCACTTGAGCGAGCCCGGGACCGGAACGAGGTTCGACTCCACCTCCCATGGCAACGACGGCACGCCCGTGGATTATGACGGGGACGAGAAGGCGGACGGAATAGCGGGGGATGCGGACGATTTCGACGGCGGGGGCGACATCATTCGCGGTCCGTCGTCAAACCAGATTACCGGGGACAACCTGCAGGCACTGACATTTTCCGCATGGATCAGGTACAGCCTGGCCACGAGCACCTATGTCGCGAGCCTGAAGAGGTTAACAACATCGAGCACGCTCGTTTCTCTCACAATCAACTATACGGGAGCGGGAGCGGCTGGGTTTCTCGGGGCCAATGCATCCGAAAGCATGGCCGCGCTCGAGCACAACGGCGGCTACAACGACAGCGAGTGGCATTTTCTCGCCGTTGTCATCAACGGGGCGGACCGTACGGTCTACGTGGACGGCGAACAGAGGGCCGCCGACACGCAGGGTCTGCAGAGTGTCGGAAGCAATACACAGCATTTCACCATAGGCGGGTTCTACCCCGCGTACGGCAGCCTCTACTTCGACGGCATTATCGATGAGGTCCGGGTATCCAGAACGGCGAAGAGCGGGGACTGGATAAAGGCCGAGTATGCTACGACGAGCGACGGCCTCATCGTCTTCGGGGGGGTGGAGTAGGGACCTTCACGCCGCCGCCGGCCGAAGAAGGAATCGGGAACGTTTTACAGAAAACCCCCTTTCAATAAAATCATTGCTCCACGATCCTATCAATCAACCCAAAAACCTCATCACTTATAGTGTTCATTGCTGACATTCCGTTAATAGGCTTGACATGTCCTCCGATCATGTGGTACAAGTAACCCATAGGGATAAAAGGAGGAATGTATGAAAAGGATAATCGTAGCGCTTCTCGCCGTCATTTTCGCTCTATCCGCTGCACTCGTCTTCGCAGCCGGCGAAAAGGAGGAGGCGAAGAAAACCGGCGAGATCAAGATCCTGCACGACAACCCGGAGTGGGAGGAATACTGGCAGATTTTCGGCGACGCCTCGGGCGAGGCCATCGGAATCCGCGGGGTACCCTCAGTGCTCGAGACGCAGGTATACAAGACGAGGGTCAAGGTCGATCTGACCACGGACCGTGCGCCGGAGCTGTTCAAGTGGTGGTTCGGGTACAGGGCGTTCGAGCTCGTCAACGCGGATCTTGTCGCGGACCTCGGAGACGTGTGGGACGAGGTTGGCGACAACTACCCTGCCGGTGTCCGGGAGGCCCTGACCTTGAACGGGATAACCTACGCCATGCCCTTCCTCTCAGGGTACTGGGTCTGGTACTACAGCAAGGCCCTGTATGAGAAGTACGGCTTCAAGAATGTTGGCGTCCGCCACCGCTATT
>CAZWUX010000660.1:0-1538 GCA_964637665.1 uncultured Anaerolineae bacterium | reverse complement strand
ACGAGTTCGTGTACGAGGGGGTCCCCGGCACGCACCAGTGGTACGACGGCACGCAGCACCCCTGGGAGTTCACGCGGGTGTGGTATCTCGAACCCTCCCCGACCGACCCGGACACGGTTTACGCCGGGGTTGAGGACGCCGCCCTGTTCCGGTCGCGCGACGGCGGGCAGACGTGGCAGGAGCTTCCCGGCCTGCGGGACGCCAAAGGGAACCTCTGGCAGCCGGGCGCGGGCGGGCTGTGCCTGCACACCATCATCCTGAGCCCGGACGATCCCAACCGCATCATCACCGCCATCTCGGCGGCGGGCGCGTTCCGGTCCGACGACGGCGGCGAGACGTGGCGGCCCGTGAATCGCGGCCTGCACTCGGAGTACGAACTGCCCGATCCGGGCGCGGAGGTAGGCCACTGCGTTCACAACATCGCGATGCACCCGTCGCGCCCGGATGTGCTGTTTATGCAGAAGCACTGGGATGTCATGCGCAGCGACGACGGCGGCGAAAACTGGCACGAGGTCAGCGGCAACCTGCCGTCCGACTTCGGATTCCCGATCGCCGTCCACGCGCACGAGCCGGAGACCGTTTACGTCATCCCGATCAAGAGCGACTCGGAGCACTACCCGCCCGATGGCAAACTGCGTGTTTACCGCAGCCGGGCGGGCGGTGGCGAGTGGGAGGCGCTGACGAAGGGGCTGCCGCAGAGCCACTGCTACGTGAATGTGCTGCGCAGCGCGATGGCCGTCGACACGCTCGATCCGTGCGGCATCTATTTCGGCACGACGGGCGGGCAGGTGTACGCCTCGAACGATGCAGGCGATCACTGGGAGCCTATTGCCGAGAACCTGCCCAGGGTGCTGTCGGTCGAGGTCCAGACGCTGCCATGATCCGCGTCGCGCTGCCCACCCACCTGCGGACGCTGGCGAACGGCGGCGGCGAGGTCGAGCTTCAGACTGTCGGCCCTGTGACGCTGAGCGCGGTGCTCGATGCGCTGGAGGACCGTTACCCGATGCTGCGCGGCACGATCCGCGACCACGTCACGAAAGAGCGCCGGGCCTACGTCCGTTTTTTCGCCTGCGGCGAGGACTGGTCCCACGAATCGCCGGACGCCCCGCTGCCTGATGCGGTCGCGGCGGGGGCCGAGCCGCTGCGCGTCGTGGGCGCGCTGGCCGGAGGCTAGGGCCGGGCGTAACGCGGACGGCATCGGTTAGGTGCGGCATCCGGCGGTGTGATACAATTCCGCTTCGTAGTCATACCGCTACCCTCAGCCAAACGGATGCCGTCTTTCGATCATGACTCTCCCGCCGTTCCCCGGTAAGCCAGCGCGATGAATCCGACGCGGAGCCGGGGTAAACGCACACGCTGGCTGATCGCTGCGGCGGCGCTCGTCGTCGCGGTGACGTTTCTCGCCACGCTGCTGGATTATCCCCCGCCCACAGGTGACGAGGGCCTGTACGCGAGCGCTGCCGTCTCGCTGATCGAGCGCGGCACCGTCGGGCAGACCGTCTATGCGGCGGGCGATCCCTGGGACCGTGATGTGAATA
>CAZWUX010000659.1:0-1538 GCA_964637665.1 uncultured Anaerolineae bacterium | reverse complement strand
GATCAGCTCGAAGCGGGCCAGCGTCGGCATGATGAAGAAATAGCGGTGGAAGTTCGACATGGCCTCTTCGATGAGGGCGATCTGGAAGAGAGGGTCGTCGTGGGTGGCGAGCAGGTGGGAGCGCACCATCGCCTGGTTGAAGTTGGAGGCGACCTCGGCGACGAACAATGAATAGGGCGTGTAGACGATGGGCTGCGCGCGGGCCGTGAAATAGGAGTGCATGGAGTGCCCAAGCTCGTGAGCGAGTGTGCTCAGGCTTTTCAGGTCGCGGGCGTAGCTCATCATGATGAAGGGGTGCGACCCGATGCCGCCCGTCGAGAATGCGCCCTGACGCTTACCCCGGTTGGGGTACACATCCACCCAGCCCTCGGACAGGCAGGCCCGGCGGAGCACGTCCGCGTAGCCATCGCCCAGCGGGGCCATCCCGGCGGCGATCCAGTTGACGGCCTGCTCGTAGGGGATGTCCGCCTCGGTGGTGGTGAGAGGTGCCCAGATATCGTAGGGATGCAGCGTCTCGACGCCGAGGGCGCGCCGCCGCACAGCCCAGTAGCGGTGCCACAGCGGTAGATGATCGCGCGTGGTGGCGATGAGGTTGTGGAACACGTCGACCGGGATGTTGTCCTCGAACAGAGCGGCCTCCAGCGCCGAGTCGAAGCGGCGGGCGCGCGCCATGAACACGTCCTGTTTGATGGCCGCGCCGAAGTTGCTGGCGAGCGTGTTTTGAAATGCGAGGTAACCGTCCGCATAATTCTCCCACGCCGAGCGTCTAAGGGCGCGATCCGGGCTGCTGAGAAGCTGCTGGATGTTGCCCTGGCCGATGGGGACCGGCTCGCCGTGCACCGGGCCTGCTGGCTCGAACGCGATTTCGGCGTTGGTCAGGATGCGGGCCGTCGCCTCGACGGCGCTGAACGGCGTGCGGACCATGCCGAGCACTTCCTCGACCTCGTGGGATCGGACGTGCGGCTGCTGGCGGAACAGGTCGTCTAGGTAGTGGGTATAGGTCCGCAGGCGCGGCTCGCGCGAGAGCCAGTCGTCGAGCGTGGCGCGGCCAATGTCGAGAATTTCGGGCTGGGCGAAGGCCGTCGCGCCGGAGAATAGACCGTGCAGCCCGCGCGCCTGCTCGGCCATCGCGCCCGCGCTCTGATCGGTCGTGTCGACGGCCTGCGACATCGTGGCGTAGACGTACAGGCGATAGACGCGGCGGAACAGGTCGTCACGCGTTTGGAGCCAGTCGGCGAGCACGCCGGGGCCGTCGGCTAGATGGCCCTCGAACCGCCCCAGTGCGAGTATGTCGGCGCGGGTTTCTGTGTAGGCATCGTTCCACGCGTCGGGGTTTTCGAAGACGCTGGCGGCGTTCCATTTGTAACGGTCGTCGATCTCCTCGCGGGAGGGGAGAATCGCTGATTTCGGCATGGCTTACCCTCGTCGGTCAACTCAGTATGATGTGGAAGATCGGGATTTTCTTATTTCAGTCTAACTCCCTGAGCGGCGGTTTCCCACCTGACTCAGCGCGATGAGGATCAGCGTGAGGGCGTGCG
>CAZWUX010000658.1:0-1549 GCA_964637665.1 uncultured Anaerolineae bacterium | reverse complement strand
CGGTGGGGTAATCGTAGCAGGTCAGCATCGTGATCGCTTCGCCTTCACGATACTTTTTGTAGAGCGTCGGCAGTGTAACTTTCTTGCGCTCTGCCATGTCGATGCACCTTCCTTGTGCTAATCAATTGGGAACCCGCCAGCAGCCTGACCCGGCGGCATCCCCTATGTTACAGCCTTGCGGGCGCGCGGTCCAGATCGGTTGTCAAATTGGCGGGCCTGCGGCGTTCAGAGTTCGTGCCCGGCGGATCGCCCACCTGTTGTCAGGCGGGTGATAATATGCTACGGTGAGCGCGAGGTGGCGCACGTGGGACGGCGCGATTGTGATAGATATCCACCTCAAGGGTGATGTTCCTTACTGGAGTTCCACCCCTCCTGCCCCCTAGCATGAGTGGGCATCCGCTCTTTATCGAGCTTCTTACCCTTTCCTGTTGCCGGTATCTGGCCGAGTTTCTACCGTAACGACGAACCGATTCCAGATAATATAGCAGCCGCTCCGGCAGGCTGTTAGAGGTATCGTCCTATGTTCACCACGACCGGCTACCTGCTCCTTTCGTGCGGAGGCCCCGCATGGGCCTGACGCTCGGCATCGACACCGGCGGCACCTACACTGACGCCGTCCTCATCGGCCCTGAAAACGGAGACGTGATCGCCGCCGCCAAGGCGCTGACCACCTACCACGATCTGACGATCGGCATCGGCGGGGCGGTCGACGCCGCGCTCGCCGGGCGATCGGCCTCCGGCGCGGATATCACACTCGTCGCGCTCTCGACCACGCTGGCGACCAACGCCATCGTCGAGGGGCGCGGGATGCCGGTCTGCCTGCTGCTGATCGGCTACGACCGGGAGCTGATGGCCGCCTTCGGCCTCGAACGCGAGCTGGTGGCCGAGCACGTCGTCTATCTCGGCGGCGGCCACGACGGCGAGGGCCGCGAGGCCGCCCCGCTGGACGAGGCCGCTGCCCGCGAGGCGATCCGCGCCCACCACGAGCGGGTGAGCGGGTTCGCCGTCTCAGGCTATTTCAGCGTACGCAACCCCGAACACGAGATGCGCGTCAAAGCGATGGTCGAGGAGATGACCGGGCTGCCCGTCACCTGCGGCCACGAACTGACCAGCCGCCTCGACGCCGTGCGCCGCGCGACGACCGCCGCGCTCAACGCCCGGCTGATCCCCCTGCTTCAGGAATTGATGACGACCGTCCGGGCGGCGCTCGACGCGCGAGGCATCGCCGCCCCGCTGATGGTCGTGCGCGGCGACGGCTCGCTGGTCCGCGCAGGCTGGGCGATGGAGCGCCCGGTCGAGACGATTCTCTCCGGCCCGGCGGCCAGCATCCTCGGCGCGCACCATCTGGCGGGCGGGCGCGACGGCTGGGTGGTCGACATCGGCGGCACGACGACCGATATCGCCGCCCTGCACGAGGGGCGGCCCATCCTCAACCCGGACGGCGCGCGGGTCGGGGGCTGGCGGCCGCGCGTCCGCGCCGTCGATATCCACACGGTGGGCCTGGGCGGCGACAGCCTCGTGACGTTCGACGGGCGCGCGCTGAGCGTCG
>CAZWUX010000657.1:0-1551 GCA_964637665.1 uncultured Anaerolineae bacterium | reverse complement strand
GAACTTCCACCGCTATTTCTTCATCATGCCGACGCTGGCCCGCTTCGAGCTGATCGTCCACGAGCGTGCTGCACGGGGCGAACCACTGCCCGCCGGCGTTCTCAACGCGATCATGGCCGACCTGTTCGCCGAGGGCTACGGCGAGGAGATGACTTTCGACCCCGACCGGGTGGGGATCACCTGGGCGCAGTTCGGGCATCTGTACGTCCCGTTCTACACGTTCCAGTACGCCACCGGTATTTCAGGCGCGCAAGCGCTCGCGGGGCGGGTGCTCGACGGCGAGCCGGGCGCAGCAGACGCCTATCTCGATTTTCTACGGGCGGGCAGCTCCAAATATCCGCTCGACGCCCTGCGCGACGCGGGCGTCGACCTCACCACGCCGGAGCCGGTCGAGGCCGCGTTCGGCGTGCTCGCCGGGTACGTCGATCGGCTCGAAGCCCTGATCGACGAGGCCGAACTGCCGGAGAAGCCGCCCGCCAACTGATACTCCACTTGATCTTTTTTAGAAAGGCGCTCCCATGCCATCACCCTACGCCGCACGTCTCGAACGTTTCCGCGAGGCCCTCGCCGGAGAGGCCGACCTTGCCTTCCTGCCCATCTCCGCCGATCTACAGTATGTGACCGGCATCCCACGCGATCTGCCCAACTTCGGCGCGGTGATCCACCCCGGCGGCTGGATCGAGGGCGCATGGCTGACGCCCACCGCCGGGCCGGTGCTGACCCTGCCCCGCATGACGGCGGAGATCGGCGGCGTGGAGGGCATCCCCGGCGCGGCAGCGCGCATCCTCGGCGACCACGACGACCCCACCGCCCTGCTGCGCGACGTTCTCTCCGGGTTCGATCTGCCCGCACGGCCCCGCGTCGCCCTCTCCGACCGGGCACACGCCGAGACGGTGATAGGTCTGCAAGCTCTGCTGCCCGACGCTGCCTTCGTTTCCGCGTCAGCCCTGCTCGCCCCACTGCGCGCCATCAAGTCCGCGGACGAAATCGACCTGATGCGCCGCGCCGGGGCCATCACCGAGGCCGCCTTTTCCGACACGATCCCCAACCTCCGCCCCGGAATGACCGAGCTGGACGTGATGTCCGAGGTGAACTACCAGCTCCGGCGGCATGGCTCGCTGGGTGAATCATTTGTCACGACGATGTACAACTCCGGCCCCGATCACCCTCTCATCTTCGGCAAACGCCTTGAAACGCAAAACAGGCCGCTCAATCCGCCTGTCGCCCTCTTATTCGATTTCGGGGCTATTCTGGACGGGTATTGTTATGATTTTGGCCGGACCGTCTCGTTTGGCGAGCCGCCAGAAGCCCTGCGTCGTATCCATCGGGTGGTGATGTCCTCTCAGGCGGCAGGGATCGCCGCGCTGAAGGCCGGTCAGGCGACCGCCGCGGGGGCCGACGCCGCCGCGCGCCGTGTCGTCGAGGAGGCGGGCTACGGCGAGGCATTCCGACACCGGCTGGGGCACGGCATCGGCCTCGACGTGCACGAGCCCCCATTCCTGACCGCCAGCGACGACACGACCGTGCAGGCCGGGATGCTGTTCACCGTCG
>CAZWUX010000656.1:331-1555 GCA_964637665.1 uncultured Anaerolineae bacterium | reverse complement strand
GTTTCAGGGGGCTGTCGTGCTGGAGGCGCGCAGGCCGCAGGGCCTCAGCCTCGGTTTCATTCGGAGTGAGGACACCCTTCTTCGCATTGTCGAACCCGAACGGCGGGCGGTTGTTGTGATAGCCCTGCCGGGCGCGCTCCAGCTTGCCCTTTGCCGTCTTGGTGGCCAGGTTGCGGCTGTACCAGTCGGCCACGCACTCCATGATGCCCTCAATCAGCGCACCAATCGGGCCATCGCTATCCTCGGACGGCTCGCTGGCTGAGAAGACCTTGATGTTGTAGTCCTGCCGCAGCAACGTCTTAATGGCCAGCGCGTCTGTCCGGCTGCGGGAAAAGCGGTCGAACTTGTGCACGACGATGGCGTCGAACTTGTTTTTCCGGGCGTCGCGGCGCATCTTCTGGAAGGCGGGGCGGTTGGCCGAGCGGCCCGATTCGCCCTCGTCGGAGTAGGTCTTCACCAGTTTGCCGTCCTGCCCCTTCTGTCCTTGCCGAAAAACACATCCGTTCTAAGTCTTGAGGCTGATTCAGCCTGCGTTACAATGGTTGCCTGCCTGAACGTCAAAGGAAAGGCTGCCCTCTCTCTTGCTGGTCCCATCCATCCTGTTTTACCATCTCACTATTTTCGCTCATCCAGTCATGCAGGCGCTTCGCCAGTGGACCAAACCCAACCGAACGTCACTGGCTCTCGGGGCAGCAGCGGATCTCCTCCGGAGTAGATCTGATCTCATTCTCGAAAACGCGCTACTGCGCCAGCAGCTGATCGTGCTGGAGCGTCAGGTCAAGCGAGCGAAGCTCACCTGGCGGGACCGGGGCCTCATGGTCCTCCTTTCGAGCTGGTTGAAGACCTGGCGAGAAGCGCTGCTCATCGTCCAACCAGACACGGTGCTCCGCTGGCACCGGGATATCTACCGGCTGGTCTGGCGGCTGAAATCAAGGGCGAAGTCTTGCGTCGGGCGCCCCCCCATTTCGGCAGAAACGGTCCGGTGGATCCGCCGACTGGCGCGGGAAAACCGGCTGTGGGGAGCGGAACGCATTCGCGGAGAATTGCTCAAGCTGGGAATGGGGGCGGCCCGCAGCACGGTCCAGAAGTACCTGCAGAATCTGCGGTCCGTCACACCCGGAGGTCAGACCTGGGCGACCTTCCTGCGTAACCATGCAGCGGACATCTGGGCCTGCGACTTTCTTCAATCGTACGACGCCCTGTTCCGGGCCCTCTATGTGTTCG
>CAZWUX010000656.1:0-321 GCA_964637665.1 uncultured Anaerolineae bacterium | reverse complement strand
GTTCGTCATCGTCGAATTGGGGTCGCGCCGGGTGGTGCACTTCAACGTCACGCGCCAACCGACTGATGCCTGGGTGGCCCAGCAGCTGCGTGAGGCAACGCCTTTTGGCGATAGACCCAGCTACCTGATTCACGATAATGACAGCAAGTTCGGGGCGCAATTCGCGGCAGTGGTGGATGGATCAGGCATCGAAGTGCTGCCTACTCCGGTGGAAGCGCCGTAGGCGAATGCTATCTGCGAGCGTTTCATCGGCAGCGTGCGCCGCGAGTGTCTGGACCACATCCTGATCCTGAGCGAACGGCATCTGCACCGGGTCGTGAA
>CAZWUX010000655.1:0-1578 GCA_964637665.1 uncultured Anaerolineae bacterium | reverse complement strand
CGAGATGACCGACAACCGACATCCTCAAGCATTGCAGTTGCTGGCGGCCGCGCACGTCGAACGGGTCGAACTGTTCATCGTGACGGTGGATGATGTGCCGACGGCACTGCGGGCGGTTTCCCACATCCACACCGTCTATCCCCGGGTGACGGTGATTGCCCGCGCCAGGGATCTGGCAAGCAGCGGTCTGCTCGTCAGGGCCGGCGCCACCCTGGCGCTGCCCGAAGCACTCGAGGCCAGCATGCGACTGGGCGCAGCCGCGCTGGAGGCGCTGGGCATTACGAGTGACGACGTGGAGGACCTGCTGCGATCGGCGCGCAAGGAGGACTACGCCCTGATCCGCTCGGCAACAAACTCTAGCCCGCATCTCTCACCGGGCGGCAAGGAAGGGTTATAGACTGTTGAGGGGATTGAGGTAGTGGCGTGTATGCAGAATACGGTTTGTTTCAAGAAGATGCCTATCCCGGCACTGGCTGGTTCTCGTGCGCCAGCATCCGGCATCCCGGTGAGAAATGCGGGCTAGACCACCTGGCGGAATGAGGGGCTCACGCTGACCGCAGAACCGGGGCCGGAAGCGGCGACCGGTGCCTGAGGGTAGCTTGCGCAGCCATGCTGATAGGAAACGCTATCCGTGCTTCACTGATAATGCCTGCGGGTTTATGGCAACTACCGGCCGCCCGTTAATCCGGTGGCTTCAGGTGATGGGATAATGGCCCGGCAAGCGATTTCAACTCGGTCATGATGTCGCCGAGTGTACGTACGCCCGTACGAGCCTCTTCCCTGTTATCCAGATGCTGTAGCAGGTCACCGTACAGATCAGCCGGCAAGACGTTCTCGAGGTATTCGAGCGCGGTGCCGCGCAGATTATCGTCCGGGCTCAGCAGCGCCTGCATGGACAGATGCACCGCGTCGGGATCCAGCGTGAGCGCCAGGAGCGTGAACACATGCTCCAGCCCCCGATCGATGTGCGGGTGGGCCAGCGGTTCACTAGGATCGTACTCCAGGGTCAACTCCAGATCCCGACCCTGCCATTGCTCGGGGCTGACATGAAGTTCGTCCCTGATTGCCGAAAACACCTTCTGCCGGGGTATCCGCAGTTTCGCGTTTCTCGAGCGCATGCGCGCCAGCGCCCTGGCGCAGCTGTAACGCACGTTGAAGGCATGGTCCGTCATCCCCAGCATCAGGCCTTCAATGACGCGCGGGTTGTGGCTTGCCTCGAGCACGCCGGGCAGACGCTGGCGCACCAGCAGCGGCAGGTCCGGATCCAGCAGGGCATCGGTCAGCTGACCGATGATTCTGGGAACCAGCCAGCGCAATTCGGTGCGCACATCCTCACTGATTTCATCGTGGCCAAGCAGGGGGATCAGGTAGGGTGCAAGGCGTACATCAAGCAGCGAACTGTTCAGGGCTCGCCGCATACGAGCGGTATCGCCGCAACAGAGATCGGCCACGACTGCGGCGAACCGCACGGCCTCCCCCTCCGCTTCAGGTTCCTCCATGACGCCGGCGCTATGACGCAACTTCATGGCGTCGATCTTGGTTTTGAGGAAGTCGCGTTCGGAATAGACATGGGATTCC
>CAZWUX010000654.1:0-1594 GCA_964637665.1 uncultured Anaerolineae bacterium | reverse complement strand
CGCCGAGGCTGAATTTCCAGTTCTTCTCCGGCTCGTCGATGCGCGCCAGAAAGCGTTTGCGCTGCTCGTCCTCCGAAAGGTGAAGAAAGAATTTTACGATGCGTGTTCCATTGGCGTGGAGGTGCTTCTCCAGGTCCACAATCGAGCGGTAGCGGTCGCGCCAGACTTTTTTGTCGCCGTGAGGGTCAGGCAGCCCTTCGCTGGTCAGAAGATCGCGGTGCACGCGCACGATGAGAACTTCTTCGTAATAGGATCGGTTGAAAATGCCGATCTTCCCGCGCGCCGGCAGATCGCGCGTCGTGCGCCAGAGAAAATCGTGTTCCAGTTCGGCGGCGCTGGGATGCTTGAAGCTGAAAACTTGGCAGCCCTGGGGGTTGACCCCGCACATGACATGCCGGATCGCGCCGTCCTTTCCCGCCGCATCCATCGCCTGGAAGATCAGCAAGATCGCGTGGCGGTTGTCGGCGTAGAGAAGCTGTTGCTGCGCGCTCAACTCCTCGACATGTTCTTCCAGAAGCTTCTTGTATTGGCTCTTGGATTTGTAAACGGCATCGACTTTCGTCGGCCATTCCTTGAGATTGACCTCCTTGTCCTCCGGGACGCGAAAGTCCTTTGTGTGGATCTTCATCGCCATGCCTTTGCGGGTTGTTTGTATGTTTCTCCGACTCCGAGTGAGATCGGCTCGGCCTTGAGTGCGCTCCGGACGAGCGTCACGCGACTGTCAAACCGGGCGCGGTCGTGCGGGGCCGCAATCGTGCGTTCGCCCAATTCGGCGATCCATTCCACCTGTTCGCAGAGCGCGTGCCGTCGGCCCGGGTTGGCTGTCAGGCTAGCGATGGTTTGAAGAGCGCCGAGCATCCGCAACAATACGGCGACGTTGTCGTCGGCGCTGGCTCGAATTTGATCAGACGCATCGGCGAGCAGGCTCGCGAACGTCGGCCGGATGGTGATGATCCTCAGTTCGCCTTCCTCGTAGCGGCGCGATGGCGGGATTGACCGAGGCGCCAGCCGCGCCAGAATTGCGCCGAGATAATCGACGCACATCACCGCGGTCGTGGTGTCGTTGATGCCGGGCGAGAGCGCGCGCAGCGCCATATCCACGATTTGTCGGATGCCAAAAGCGGCATCCTGTTCCACGGTGCGGTGACGGTCGATGCGGTATGCCGCCTGGAGTGCCCCGATGATCTCTTGATCAGGCGGAGCGGCCAGAGCGAGCACGGCGATTGGGGTATCGCGCACGACGAACTCGCCGACGCCGCGTTCCATACGCGCGATGGTCCCTTGCGCCCGTGCGATACGCAGCAACGCGGCGCGATCCACGCTTTGGATGTAACCATCTCGATGGGCGGGGACAGCCTGCCAGGCCCCCTCCGGCAGCGGGAGCGGCGACGGATCCTCATCGTCGTCAACCGGCCCTTGTCCGGGCGTTTCCGGGAAGAGCCGGTCGACGGCTGCAATGGTTTCATCGGCGACGGAAGAGATGATAGTCGAAGCCTGGATCGCAGCGGCGATGTGATGAATGAAAAAGATAAGCACACTGACCCCGCCGATCGCCAGGACGACAGCGAACGACACGGCCAAGCTTGGAACAAAG
>CAZWUX010000653.1:0-1595 GCA_964637665.1 uncultured Anaerolineae bacterium | reverse complement strand
GCCCACCGCGGAGCGTGTCGCGTTGTGGATCTGGTCTGCGATGGCCGCCGCGTCGTCGGGGGACAGGCGGCCGACGTCGAGGTAGCACAGCGTCGAATTCTCCGCATCGACCTGACCGGGGGGCAGGTACGACGCCCGCTTCCGGCGGTGTGCATCCGCGCGCAGCTCGGCCCCGTTGGTTACCTCGACGCGGTCCGAGAACTGCGCCAGCGCCGCCGTCAGGTCGTCGAGCACGCGCCGGTAGTGGATGGGCTCGGCGGGCAGGATGCGCGCCTCCGGGCAGAGCGCCTGCGCCTCGCGCACGGTCATCCCGGCCAGCACGCCGGCCTTCATAGCTTCGCTTGAAGCCCCGTAGACGAGCGCCGGGGAGCCGTCGGGCGTCGTGAGGATGAGCGGCCTGTCCAGAAGCGCGGGGTCGTCGCGGCGCTCGACGTCGGCGGCGAAGGCCGGGAGGCGGACGCAGCCGATCACGCCGCCGCATCCGCTGTGCTGATGGCCACCGTCACGCCCCCGCCCGGCGCGGCGAACCGGTGCTTGAGCACCGTCACCCGCGACTCGTAGCCTCCGACTGTCCCTCCTTCCTCAAGCCAGCGTAGCCGCTCGACGTGCAGCCGCCCCGCCGCGTCAGGGAACGGCGAGGGCTCAACCGTCTTCGCGCCGAAGGGCAGATGGCGCAGGGCGACCAGCGCCGCGTTTGTTCGCGCCAGCCGGAAGGCGAGCCGGGACCAGGTCGCCACGGGCGCGCGGGCGTCGGTCAGACTGGATGACGGGTGGGTTCCGGCGTTGAGGACGATGAGGCTCGCGCCCTCCCGCGCGACGAGGTCCTCCAGGATGCCCAGCGTGTGCCGCCGGGGCTGGGGGCGGACGAGCAGCAGGTTCTCAAGTTTGACGTCGTAACGAGGCGCGTGGAGCGGGTTGAAATTGGCGTCGAGGTCGACGATGACGGCTTCCCCGCCCTCACGCTGCGCGCCCCCGATGAGCCGGAAGGCAAGCGACATCAGCCCGCAGGTGGGCGCGCCGCAGAGTTCGGTGATGCGCCCGTGCGGAACACCCCCGCCAAGTATGGAGTCGAGCGCCGGAGAGCCAGTCGACAGTGTCGAGGTATCCGCGGAGGCAGCGTCCAGCTTACGGACAGCGTCGGCTCCCCAGCGCTCGCGGATGACGGACAGAATGGGTTGCAGTGGGTCGGGGTCCAACGAATCCCTCCCGGACGGTGGATGCAGGCAGCCCCGTATTAGAGCAAACGCGCACATCCGCGCAAGGAGGGCGGTTAGGATGTGGTTAGAACATATGTGCTGATTTCTGGGAAGGGATGGTAGACAGCGTGGTTAAGGGAAAGAAGCATGGATGGGTGGCAGCACTCACCCATCCATTTGCTTTGCTGAGGTCTACGGAAGTGCCTCGCAGGCCGAACCGTCGTTGTCTCCGTCGAGACGGTGGACGTCGTAGCCGACGGTGGCGTTGCAGTAGTTGAAGCACTCCTGGGCCTGGTTGTGACTGCCGAAATCGCCGCAGTTGTAGATATTGCCGGAGCAATTGCAGGCGGCCTGCCCTGGCTGCTCTCGGTCGGGTTCTTCGCCGTCGCCTATCGGATG
>CAZWUX010000652.1:0-1613 GCA_964637665.1 uncultured Anaerolineae bacterium | reverse complement strand
AGGCGGAGGATGTCGACACCGCGCTGGCCTGGCTGGCGGAGCAGCCGGGCGTGGTGTGGGCCGAGCGCAACGCGATCGCGGGCGCGGCGCAGATCATCCCCGACGACCCCGGCTACCCCGACCAGTATGGGCTGGAGGCGATCCGCGCGCCGTATGGTTGGGAGACGACGACGGGCAGCGCGTCGATCACCATCGCGGTGCTCGACACGGGGGTAGACGCGTCGCACCCGGACCTCGCGGGCAAGGTCGTGGCAGGCTATGACTTCGTGAACGACGACGCCGACCCGGCGGACGATCACGGGCACGGCACGCACGTGGCGGGCATCGCCGCCGCGCAAACCGACAACGGGACGGGCGTGGCGGGGGTGTCGTGGGGGGCGCGCATCATGCCGGTCAAGGTGCTCAACGCGGCGAGCTTCGGCACGTACGCCGACGTGGCGCAGGGCATCATCTGGGCGGTGGACAATGGCGCGGCGATCGCCAACCTCAGCCTGGGGGGCGCGGCGGAATCCGAGGCGGTGGCGGATGCCGTCGATTACGCGGACGCGCGGGGCGTGCTGGTCGTGGCGGCGGCGGGCAACACGGGAGCGCCGACGGTGCTGTTCCCGGCCCGGCTGCCGAAAGTGGTCGCGGTGGCGGCGACGGATGAGGCCAACACGCGGGCGGGGCTCTCGAATTACGGGCCGGAGATCGACGTGGCCGCGCCGGGCATCGCGATTTATTCGACAGAGCCGGGTGGGGGCTACGGCGACCGGAGTGGAACGTCGATGGCGACGGCGTTCGTGTCCGGGCTGGCGGCGCTGATCGAGGGGGAGATCGGCTCCGATCCGGACGCCGCGCGGGACGCCATCGAGGACACGGCGCTCGACATCGCCCCGGCGGGCCGGGATGACTTCACCGGGTACGGGCTGATTCAGGCTGATGCGGCGCTCGACGAGGCGCTCACATCCAATGACGGGAACGACGATGGCGAGGGTCACGACGATGATGACGACGATCACGGCATCGTCGGGGAGCCGCCCCCTGATGCGACCGTCGAGGCGCAGGCGACCGCCGCCGGAGTGACGCTCAGTGCGGAGGTGGTGATGCGCGATCCGGGCGCGGCGTGGCGCTTCACGATCGCCAACCCCGGAGATGGCCCCACGCCCGGCCTGACGTTCCGCGCCGATCTCGACCCCGCGCTAACCCTGCGTCAGGTGGAAGCGCCCGGCGGCACGGCCCGGCCCCCGGAAGGGGAGACCATCTGGATCGACCTGCCGCCGCTGCCACCCGGCGAGAGCGTCACGGTTGTCCTCGAGGTCGACCTTCCGAGCGAAGCCCGTGCGGCGGAGCGGTTGTGCGTGACCGGGGCGGTCGCCTCTGTGGTCGAGACGGCCTGTCTGGAGGTCGGGGGGCCGTCCGCCGCCGGTCTGCCCGACGCGCTGCCCGCGACGGGCGGGGGGCGCCCGCCGGACCGCGCCGCCGGGGTGGTGCGCTGGATCGCGCTGGCGGGGCTGGGATGCGCCGCCGCGCTGATCGCCGGGCTGGGGGTGATCCGCCCCCGCAGCCGGGGAGATCGTTAGCCCGCGTCGTTCGGGCCGATCCACTGGCCCGAATCGGCGGAAAAATGCCAG
>CAZWUX010000651.1:0-1616 GCA_964637665.1 uncultured Anaerolineae bacterium | reverse complement strand
CCTGGCTCTACGAGGGCCTGACCACGGACAGCGGCCGGCTGGAGGCGCAGACCGATCTTCACGCCGCCCGCGCCACCATCGACGCCCAGCTCGCCCGCTTCAGGGCGGCGCTGGCGACGGCCGAGTTCTACCAGGGCGCGGCGAGCACCAACCTCGACGCCCTGAGCAGCCAGATCGACGGCTTCACCGCCGCCGCCGCCCTCGAGCTGCAGGCGGCCGAGGAGGAGAGCGGCCGGCTCAACGCGACCAACATGCTGATCGTCGGCCAAGCCCAGGCGATCCGCGACGAATACCTCAAGGCGTTCTCCCTCGGCCGGACCAGCGGCCTCGCCCGGGCCCTGATCGACGTGCTCGCGTAGCCGACGGGGCGCCCTGCCGCCCGTGATGGTCAACCATCGGGACCTGTGCTACCGTCCCCCCCCGGGGGGATTGTCGGCACCATCGTTTTGGGAGGCCATCGCCATGAGGTACGTGCTGCTGGGAAGCGTGAGCGCCGAGTGGGCGACGCGGCAGAAGGACCGCACCGGCGTCGTCAAGGCCAAGCTGAAGGAACTCGGCATCACCCTGGAGTCGGTCAACTACACCCAGGGCCCCTACGATTTCGTCGACGTCGTCGTCGCGCCCAACCCGGAGGTCATCCTGGTCCTCTCGGTGTGGTACGCCAAACAGGGCTACGGGCGCATCGCCTCGTTGCCGGCGTTCGACGAGGCGACGATGGAGGCGGCGGTCAAGCGGGCCACCTGACGGTCGCGGCGTCCCGACAGGACACGTGAAACGACCTTGCCGCCAGCCCCGGCGCGCCAGCCGGGGCGGCGTGTTGGTGCGCCCGCTCAGCCGCGCCAGAAGGCCGGCGACAGCAGCACCAGCGCGGTCAGGAACTCCAGCCGGCCGAGCAGCATGGCGGCCGACAGCACCCACTTCGCGGAATCCGGCAGCAGGGCGAAATTGCCGGTCGGCCCGATGATGTCGCCGAGCCCGGGGCCGACGTTGGCGACCGCCGTCGCCGCGCCCGACAGCGCCGTCACCAGGTCCAGTCCTATGGCTTCCAGGGCCATGCTGGCGACGGCGACGGTGACCAGGAACATCAGGATGAACATCAGGACGCCGAGCACCACGTCGTCCGAAACCAGGCGGCCCCCGTAGATGAGCGGCTGCGCGCCGTGCGGATAGATGCGGCGCCATACGTACTGGCGCAGGGCCATCAGCGCGATCTGGAAGCGGAACATCTTGATGCCGCCGCCGGTCGAGCCGGTGCACCCGCCGACGAAGATGAGCAGGAAGAAGACTCCGAACGGCAGGGTTCCCCAGCGCGAATAGTCGGACACCGCGTAACCGGTCGTGGTGACGATCGAGACGACGTTGAAGGCGGCCTCGCGCAGCGCCCGTTCCGCCGGGAAATGATCCACTCCCCATAACCACAAGGCGATCGCGCCGACGACCACGGCCAGGAACCCGAGGAACGCGCGGACCTGACGGTCCTGGATCAGGGCCACGGGGCCACGGTGCACGACCTGGATGTAGACGACGAACGGCATGCCGCCGGTCAGCATGAAGAGGGTCTCGACCCAGTGGATGGCCGGCTGCGGGAAATGGGCGATCGAGGAATCCGAGGTCGA
>CAZWUX010000650.1:0-1616 GCA_964637665.1 uncultured Anaerolineae bacterium | reverse complement strand
AGGGCGGCGCTCTGACCATCTCGGCCCACAGCCGCGAGGGGCAAGTAGCCATCGCCGTGACCGACACCGGCGTGGGCATCCCGCCCGAGAACATGTCCCGCATCTTTGAGCCGCTCTTTACCACCAAGCCACGCGGCATCGGGCTGGGGCTGGCCGTCTGCACCAACCTGGTCGAGGCCAACAGCGGCCGGATCGAAGTGCAGAGCGAACCGGGCCAGGGCAGCGCCTTTTCTGTATTCTTGCCGATCATGTCGGACCGGCCGTTGGCTGCAGAAACGGAGAATCCGAATGAACAGTGATACGCTCTTGGGACTGGTGAATAACACCGCCCTCTTGCTGGCGCTGGCGGTTTTGTACGAGACCATCCCCCTGTGGAAAACCAGGCGGCCACGCCTCCTGGAGATCGTGACCGGGATCTTGGTTGGCTCGATCGGGCTGGCTGTCATGCTGACCCCCTGGCGCCTTTCAGAGGGAGTCATCTTCGATACGCGCTCGATCCTGCTCAGCATGACCGGCCTCTTCTTCGGGATGATTCCCACGACAATTGCAGTCTTGACAACCAGCGCTTTGCGCCTTTACCAGGGAGGTGCAGGAGCTTTTACCGGTCTTGCCGTCATCCTGACCTCCGCCGCTCTGGGGTTGATCTGGAGATATTCCCTCAAGCTCGGAAAGAAAACACCTGCCTGGTACGAATTCTATGGCTTTGGGGTGATCGTCCATCTGGCCATGCTCGGCTGGATGTTTTCCTTGCCGCGTGAAATTGCGCTCGATGTTCTAAGCCGGATTTCGCTGCCGGTGCTGTTGATCTATCCGGTCGGAACGGTTCTGCTGGGGCTGCTTCTGCTCCGTCGAGACCAGCGCATCCAATGGCAGCAGGCGCTTCGAGAAGAACGCGATCTCTTTGCGCTGATCTCCGAAACCAGCCCGGTAGGGATTGCGATGGTGGACCGTTCAGGCCAGATCCAATTCGCCAATGGCCGGGCTGAGGAGATCTTGGGGCTAACCAAAGACCTGATCACACAGCGCACCTACAACGCGCCATCATGGAAAGTCACTGATGTGCATGGCAGCCCCTTCCCCGAGGAGCAACTTCCTTTCCGCCAGGTGCTGGACACCGGAAAGCCTGTCAGGAATATCATGCACGCCATCGAAGCGCCGAACAGGCAGCGGATCTTGCTGTCGATCAACGCCGCGCCGATCCTCGACCGAGCTGGCCAGGTGAATGGTGTGGTCGCTTCTGTCGAGGACATCACCGCGCGCCAGCAGGCGGAAGAGGCGCTGCGCCGCCGGGCCGAAGAGCTCGCAGCGCTTCAGGCAACCGTGCTCGAGATCACGGCTGCGCACGATCTACCCATCCTGCTCCAGACCATTGTCGAGCGGGCAGCGCAGTTGCTGGATGCTCGGGGCGGTGGGATGTACCTATGCGACCCGGGTCGCAGACAGGCCCGCTGCGTCGTGAGCTACAATACCCCTCATGATTACACCGGCACGATCCTTGAATACGGCGAGGGTGCTGCTGGCACAGTGGCTCAGACCGGGAAGCCATTGATCATTGATGATTATCGTGTCTGGGGCAAACGGGCTGATGTTTACGAAGAGAAGCAACCTTTCACTAC
>CAZWUX010000649.1:0-1621 GCA_964637665.1 uncultured Anaerolineae bacterium | reverse complement strand
GCTTGCAGATTCTAGTCCAGCTCGTCGAAGGGCGTCGTCAGGCCGAGGATGTTCCAGCCGCCGTCGACGTACAGCACCTCCCCGGTGACGGCGCTCGCCCAGTCCGAGCACAGCCACAGCGCCGCCCTGCCGACATCCTCCTGCGTGGTGAGCCGCCGCAGTGGGGCGGCCTTCTCGTGGTAGCGATAGACCTTCTTGAACCCCGACACGCCCGACGCAGCCAGCGTCTTGATCGGCCCGGCGGAAATCGCGTTGACGCGGATGCCCTGCGGCCCTAAATCGTGGGCGAGGTAGCGCACCGACGATTCGAGCGCGGCCTTCGCGACGCCCATCACGTTGTAGTTGGGCAGCACGCGCTCGCCGCCGATGGCCGTCATCGCCACGATCGCGCCGCCGTTTGGCATCAGCTTCTCGGCGCGTCGGGCGAGCGCGACGAGCGAGTAGGCGCTGATCTCCAGCGCCAGCCTGAACCCCGCGCGGCTCGTGTCGACGAAGCGGCCTTGCAAGTCCTCACGCTCGGCGTAGGCGATGGAGTGGACCAGCACGTCGATGGCCCCGTACGCCGCCTCGACCCGCTCAAACACGCGGTCGATGGCCGCGTCGTCCGTCACGTCGCACTCCTCGACGAAGGTCGCGCCGACGCTCTCTGCCAGCGGGCGGACGCGCCGCTCAAGCCGCTCGCCCGCGTAGCTGAAGGCGAGTTCGGCCCCCTGCTCGTGCATCGCCTGGGCGATGCCCCACGCGATGGAGTGCCTGTTCGCCACGCCGAAGATCAGCGCCGTCTTGCCGTCGTATAGACCCATGTGGATTTCCCCTGCCTTGTGATGGGTTGAACGTCGCCCCTGATTATATCGGGGAGCCGAATCCGCTACTCAGGCCACAGACGTAAAACACGGTCCGCCCGCCCGGCAGCCAGTGCGATCCCGCCGTCCGCCGTTTCGACGGCGGCGAGGTTGGTCGCCAGCTCGCCGCCGAGCGGCAGGGTCCACTCCGCCGACGCGCCGCGCGCCGTGCGGGTGATGGCGGCCAGTTCGGTGCGTGACGGGTTGAGGACGAGCAGTTCCATCGCGCCGTCGCCGTCGAAATCCCCGGCCAGCGAGAGGTCGAGGTTGCGCGTCTGGACGACGTGCGAGGTGTAGCCGGGAACCCCGGCGGTGAGGGTCAGCGCGGCCCCGTCCAGCCGGAAGAACTCGACCGTGCCGCCGATGTGCGGCGTCAGCACGTCGGCCAGCTCGATTTCGCCCGACGGCCCGAACGGGGCCGCCGCTATCTGGTGCCGCCAGCGGAATCCCTGCCCGGCTGCCGGGCCGACTGCCACCTGCGCGCCCGACTCGTCGAACACGGCGAGCCGCGCGCCCTGTTCGGCGTCTGACAGCGTGACTACGATCTCGCGCGCGCCGTCGCCGGTCAGGTCGGTCCAGATGGGGGCGATGCCCTCGATCACCGTCTCGCCGGGCGTGGGGATGACCTGCCTGATGCGCGGTTCGGGGCCTGCCTCGACCAGCGTCATGGTGGAGGCTTCCACCTCGTCGGCCAGAGCGCCGTGCGGGTAGCGCGTCGTAGGCCCGGTGAGCAGCAGCAGGCGATCCGCCTCGTCGCGCAGAATCCGGGCGTCGGGCAG
>CAZWUX010000648.1:0-1623 GCA_964637665.1 uncultured Anaerolineae bacterium | reverse complement strand
TGAGCTGGCGAAGCTCTACGCCGAATTCGATTGGGACGAACGGCCCTCACCCCGCAACCGGTACCATCTGCGCAACCACTTTTTCAGCTACGGCGACGCAATCATCCTCTATTCGATGCTGCGATACCTCCAGCCCAGACGCGTAGTCGAAGTCGGATCCGGATTCAGCTCAGCACTGATGCTCGATATCAACGACCGTTTCTTGGAGCGCCAAGCACGATTCACCTTCATCGAGCCGTCTCCGGCGAGATTGCAGGTGCTGCTCGGAGACGAAGACCCGGGACACTGCCGGGTGATCGAACAAAAGGTGCAAGATGTGCCGCCGGACGTCTTCCAAGCTCTCGAGCCGAATGACGTTCTGTTTGTGGACTCGTCGCACGTTTCCAAGATTGCCAGCGACGTCAATTTCCTCGTTTTTGACGTTTTGCCGGCACTCAACTCGGGGGTCGTCGTCCACTTTCACGATATCCTCTGGCCCTTCGAGTACCCGGAGCGCTGGGTCGTCAAGCTTCGCTGGTCGTGGAACGAGGCCTACTTGCTCCGGGCGTTTCTGCAATACAACAACCAGTTTGAGATCGTGATGTTCAACAGTTTCGTGGGCCACCAGTTCTCAGACTTCATCGAGCAGCACATGCCCTTGTTCATGAAAGACACCGGAGGCTCACTCTGGCTCCGCAAGCTCTAAGCTCGCGGTTCCAGGCGACGCCCTCTATCCGGCGGCAGCCACGGCCGCCAAGACACCGACCGGGAGGCAAGCTCCCCGCGACGCTTTCGCGTCAGACCGGGCTGGTCACGGGTCACTGAGAATGCGCTGGCCGGGCGCGCTTCAGAGTCTGAGGTTGTTTCTTACCCTTGCCAACAAGGAAAGCAACGGCCTATTGCGCAGCAGCAAGTTCAGGGCCAGATAGCCGCCCGCGCCTGCCGCCGCCTGCGCGCCGGCCGCCAGGAGCTGTGCGAACACACCCCGCAGCGGAACCAGGCCGGCCAGCCACCGGGCCCCGAAATGCAGAGCCACGGCGGTGACCACGCAGGCCACTGCAAGCTTGGCCACCGGGTACCACAGTCCGGGAAGCTTCAGGCCCCCCATGTCCTGGCTCAGCAACAGCGTCAGCACTGCCAGGCGGACCACTGACACCAGCGAATTCGAGAGCGCAATTCCCGCCAATCCCATCACCAGCATCAGCGCGTAGTCGAACACGGCGGTCAACAGGAACGACAGCAGCACCACTTTGAATATCACTTGGATGCGGCCCACGGCGAAGTAGTAATAAGTGATCGGAATCGCCGCTACCCACGGACACAACCCCAGCGAAAGGAAGAGAATCACGTCGGCCGTCTGCGAGAAGGCCGCTTGACCGAAACAGCCGTAATTGAAGATCAGCCCGGTGATGGGCCCCGAGAAGCAGATGCACGCGGCAGTGATCGGGAAGGTGACAAACGCGATCAAGAAGAAATTCCAGGAAAACAAGCGTCGCAGCCGCTGCGGATCGGAAAACGCCGATAGGCGGACCACTTCGGGATACAGCACCTTGTAGATCGGGATGGCGAACAGCGCTGGAACCATGCGAATCACCAGGAGCCCGAAGCTGAACGAGGAAACCCCCCCCCCCCCCCCCCGGGGAG
>CAZWUX010000647.1:0-1624 GCA_964637665.1 uncultured Anaerolineae bacterium | reverse complement strand
CACGCGCTGCGGGCGGACCGGGCAGGGAACGCCTTGCTGAATGGGAATCCGGGCGTCGACGTGGAGCTGGCGCTGGGGGCCGACCGGGTGATCGTGACGGCAGAGGAGATCGTGGAGGGGGTCGATCACGAGGTCGACATCCCGGCGACGGTGGTGAGCGCCGTCGTACACGCCCCGCAGGGCGCGTGGCCGACCTCGTGCTATCCGCTCTACCCCATCGGCGGGGGGGAGCTGCTGCGCTACATCGAAGCCTGCAACGCGGATGCGTTCGACGCCTATCTCGCGGAAATCGCCGACGCACAAACAGCTTGATCAGTAACCCCGCTCGCGGTCGACGACGTTCATCAGCCGCTCGCCGACGATGAAACGCCGCAGATTCTCGGCAAAGAGGTCGGTGGCGCGCTTATTGTACTGTGGGGTGATGCCTGAGACGTGCGGGGTGATCAGCGCGTTGGGCGCCTTCCAGAGGGGGCTTTCGGCGGGCAGGGGTTCCTCGGCGAACACGTCCAGCGCAGCCCAAGCCAGCTTACCCTTCTTCAGCGCATCGACCAGCGCCTCATCGTCGATGATCTCGCCGCGTGCGACGTTGATCAGCGTGGCGGTGGGCTTCATCGCGTCGAGCGCGGCGGCGTCGACGAGGTGGTAGGTCGCCTCGGTGAGCGGCACGGTGAGCACGACGTAGTCACACTCCCCCAGGAATGAGTGCAGCGCTGCGATCGGGTAGATGCGCGCCGGGATATCGGCCCCCGGATCGCCCGTGCCGGGCAAAATGTAACCCGTCTGCGCGAGATGGCGCAGGTCGTGCTTGATGGCGAGGACTTCCATGCCGAACGCGGCGGCGAGCCGGGCGACCTCGCGGCCAATGCTCCCGTAGCCGATGACGCCCACCGTCGCGCCGCGCAGCTCGTGGGGCAGGTGGCGCACCGAGCGGTCCTCCGGCCAGAAGGCGCTTTTCTGATCGTCCCACATCGCGGGCAGGTGATGCCCCACCGCCAGCATTTGCGCGAGTACGTATTCCGCCATGTTGACGGTGTGGATGCCGCTCATCGTCGTGACAATCACGTCGCTGCCGGTCAGCAGGGGATGATCGATCACGTGATCGATCCCGGCGGAGTGAAGCTGCACCCACTTGAGATGCGGGGCATCCTCCGGCTGGGGGAGGGCGCGGGACGTATAGAGCACATCGATCTCGTTGATAAAGGTGGGTAGAGCGTCGGGGCTTTCGGCAACGTGGCGGGTGATGGACAGGCGCGGTGATACACTGCGGAGTTTTTCCAGCAGATCGTCGGAAAACGGCTTCGTCACCAGCACGTTGAACTCGTCGGGCATGGAGCTTCCTTTTCTCAGTTGGGGTTGAACGCCGGGATGTTACGCTTCTAAGCCTACACCGGTTGGTTTCCATCCGCCAGCCGCCCGGCTGTGCGCGGGGGCAACCCGGTGTACAATGAACGTGGAACAAAATGAGCTTCCCCGGCGTTTATACTGTCAGATGGGATCGTTATCGCGTCTGAACCTGACTTTAACGCAGATTGTCTCATCACCTGATTGGTTCTGACGGGCATACTGGAGGAGAACATGTCGAACAAAACGAAAACCGCGCTGCTGATCGGGGGCCTCGTGCTGG
>CAZWUX010000646.1:261-1640 GCA_964637665.1 uncultured Anaerolineae bacterium | reverse complement strand
CGAACTCCTCCCCGATGCCGACGCCCAGCGCGGAGATCAACGCCTGAATCTCCTTATTGTCGAGCACGCGGTCCAGCCGCGCCCTCTCCGTGTTGAGGATCTTACCACGCAGCGGCAGAATGGCCTGAAAGTGCCGGTCGCGGCCCTGCTTGGCCGAGCCGCCCGCGCTGTCACCCTCGACGATGTACAGCTCCGATTCCTCTGCGTTGCGCGACGAGCAGTCCGCCAGCTTGCCCGGCAGCGTCGTGCTCTGGAGCGGCGACGAGCGGATCAGGTCGCGAGCGCGCTTCGAGGCGATTCTGGCCCGCGCGGAGACGAGGCACTTCTCGTAGATGCCCCGCGCGCCGCGCGAGTCGGTCTGGAGGAACTCGCCGAATGCATCCGAGACGACCGACTGTACCAGCCCCTTGACTTCCGTGTTCATGAGCTTGACCTTCGTCTGGCTCTCGAACTGCGGGTCGGGGTGCTTGATGCTGACGATGGCCGTCACGCCCTCACGCACGTCATCGCCCGTGAAGTTCGGATCGCTCTCCTTGAGCACGCTATCCTTGCGAGCGTAATAGTTGATGGCCCGCGTCAGCGCGGCGCGCAGCCCCTCCAGATGCGTGCCGCCGTCCGGCGTGTTGATCGTGTTGGCGAAGGCCAGCACCGACTCAGAGTAGAAATCCGCGTACTGGATGGCGACCGCGACCTCCACCGTGCCGAGGTTCTCCACGTCGAAGGTCTGCACGGCGTGGACCACGTCGTGCAGCGGCTTGCGGTTGCGATTCAGGTAGCGAACGAAGGAGGCGATCCCGCCCTCGAAGTGGAAGCACATCTCGGTGGGGAACGGCTCGTCGCGCTCATCGCGCAGGGTGATCGTCACGCCGCGCGTCACAAACGCCATCTCCCGGAAGCGCGTCCGCAGCGTCTCAAAGTTAAAGGACGTGTCAGGGAAAATGTCCGGGTCCGGCCAGAAGGTCGTCAGTGTGCCGGTCTGCCCGTCGTGCTTCTCGACCTTCTCAACCCCGGTGACGGGGACGCCGCGCTTATAACGCTGCCGGTAGAGGTAGCCATCGCGCGCCTTGACCTCGACCTCGCACCCACGCGAGAGGGCGTTGACCGCCGTCACGCCGACGCCGTGCAGGCCGCCCGACACCTTATACGCCGAGTCGTCGAACTTGCCGCCCGCGTGCAGCTTCGTCATGACGAGTTCCAGCGTCGAGATGCCGTCCTTGGGATGGATGCCGACGGGGATGCCGCGCCCGTTGTCCGAGACCGTCACCCCGCCGTCTTTGCGGAGGATGATCTTGACCTCGTCGGCGGTGCCCGCCAGCGCCTCGTCGATGGAGTTGTCCACGACCTCGTAAATGAGGTGGTGCAGCGCCTTGAGGTCGGTG
>CAZWUX010000646.1:0-251 GCA_964637665.1 uncultured Anaerolineae bacterium | reverse complement strand
CGGGCCGCATCCGGATCGCCTCAAGGTCGCCGAGGTGCTGAATATGCTCCTCGGTGTAATCGCCCCTCACCTGCTCGCGTTGATCCTTCTTCGCCATACTTTTTCCTTTGTCTACTCCGTCAACCTCACGCCTTCACTCCATTTCCAGGAAGCCCCCACTCCTGGTGGGGGATGGATGGACGGGCCGTAGGCCCGCCGGGCGCAGCCCGGATGGAGTGTAAGCAAATCCGCGAAGCGGTTTTGCCGCAAAT
>CAZWUX010000645.1:0-1654 GCA_964637665.1 uncultured Anaerolineae bacterium | reverse complement strand
GACCCTCAGGATGGATAATAATACCGATACCAATCCCCGCCCGGCCCTGGTCTGGAGCGGACATTCGGGTTGCAACGGCCACGCCACCGCAGCTTAAGATGCCCAACCGTAAGAATAAGCCCTCCAGACCACCACTGGGGGGTTTTTTTACGCGGTGCGGCGGCGCGTTAGTCTGATTAATGACAAGGAGAGGACATGACGGACAACGACACGCCGGTTTTTGTAACCCCGCCGGAAAACCGCATCCCGGTCAATGATTACCCATCGCACATGATGGACATCCCGCCGTCGCGGATGTTCCTGATCAAGAAGGGACTGGCGGCTTACACTGAGTCGCACCCCGGCAGCCCGATCTATGACGCATCGCAGGGGGATGGTGGTGCGAGCCTGCCCGGCGTCCCGCCGGAGATTCTCGACGAGGCGAATGCGCTTCAGGTGGAGCATGGGACGGGTTATGACTCGCCGTTTGGCTCGAACGTGTTCCGCCAGTCGGTCGTCGAGGATTACTGGCAGCTCGACGCGGACACCGGCCTCGGCCCGGCGAACGTGCTGGCGGGGGTCGGGGGGCGCGACGCGCTCGTCAAGGCGTATTCGGCGATGATCCAGCTGGGGCATGGACGGGTGGGGGACGTGGTCGTCGTGTCGCGCGTGCCCTGGATCAGTTACAACTGGGGGCCGTATGGCATCGGGGCGAACGTCATGCTCGCGCCGGGCGATCCGGCGGAGGGCTGGTCGTACACGCCGGAGGCGATCCGCGCGACCGTCGAGGCGGCGCAGAAGGATGGGCGCAAGGTCGCGGGGTTCGTCATCACCAACCCTGACAACCCGACGGGCAACACGATCTCGGTCGAGAGGCAGGTCGAGCTGGCGCGGACTGCATTGGAGGCTGGATCGGCCTTCGTGTTGTTCGATTGGATGTACCACTTCGTCACGGATGAGGAGCCGATGAACCTCAACACGTTCATCAAGCACTTCTCGCCGGAGGAGCGCGAGCGGTTGATGTGGTTGGATGGCCTCACGAAGTCGCTCGGTGCGTCGAACATCCGCAACGCGCACCTCATCGCGTCGAAGGAAGTGATCAGCTTCCTCTCGGCCCGCGCGTCACACGGCGTGATCCCGCACTTTTACGGTCAGGCGGTCGCGATGGCGGCCTACCGGATGGGCTACCGCAAGGCCGCCGCGTCGATCATCGGGCCGACGAACGCCAGCCGCGTCGTGCTGCGCGGCCTGCTGGAGGAACATGGCTTCACCCACATCATCGGTAAGGGGTATTACGCCTTTATCGAGGTCGGGAAGTGGCTGCGCGCGGCGGGTTGGGACGACTCCGCCGAGATGGGCAAGTATCTGGCCGAGCAATGGGGCGTGGCCGTCGTGCCGGGCGTGTACTTCAGCCAGTATGGCAAGGACTGGATCCGCTTCTCGTATGCGACGCCCACCGAGAGGACGCGCGGCGCGTTCGAGCGGCTGGTGCAAGGTCTGGACGCACTTGCCAGCAAGTAGGCTGAGCAACAGGCACATTTAACGAAACGCGGGATTTACGCCGCCCCCGGAACCCCTTCGCCCGCACAGGCGGGCGGAGGGGGAACGATCAATGAGCGACCCGCCGCGAACAGCGTATCGCCCGGTTCCTCATTGAACACAAGGTACCGGATCG
>CAZWUX010000644.1:0-1669 GCA_964637665.1 uncultured Anaerolineae bacterium | reverse complement strand
ACGATGTCGACGTTGGTGACCAGCTCCGTCACGGGGTGCTCGACCTGAAGGCGGGTGTTCATCTCCAGAAAGTAGAAGTTGCGATCCCGGTCGACGAGAAATTCAATCGTCCCGGCGTTGACGTAGTTGACGGATTTGGCCGCCGCGATGGCGACCTCGCCCATGCGAGCGCGCAGGTCGTCGTCCATGATGGGGGAGGGTGATTCTTCGAGCAGCTTTTGGTGGCGGCGCTGGATGGAGCACTCGCGCTCGCCGAGGTGGATCACGTTGCCCTGCGTGTCGGCCAGAATTTGAATCTCGACGTGGCGCGCGCCCTCGATGAGCTTTTCGAGGTAGACGGCCCCCTCGCCGAAAGCGGCCTCCGCCTCGCGCCGGGCGCCGTGCAGCGATGACTCGAAGTCGTCGCCGTCCTCGACGAGGCGCATCCCCTTGCCGCCGCCGCCCGCCGTCGCCTTGATGAGCAGGGGGTAGCCGATCAGGCCCGCCGCGTGGGCAAGCTCCTCGTCGCGCAGGTCAAGCTCGGTGCCGGGCACGACGGGCACTCCGGCGGCCTCGACCGTCTGGCGGGCGATGACCTTATCACCCATTGCGCCGATGGCGCTGGGTGACGGCCCGATGAAGGCGATGCCCTCATCCAGACACGCCTGAGCGAAGTCGGGGCGCTCGGCGAGAAAGCCGTAGCCGGGGTGGATGGCGTCCGCGCCCGACCGCCGGGCAACGTCGATGATCTTCTCTATCGAGAGGTAGCTCTCGCGGGCGGAGGGCGGCCCGATGGGGTACGCCTCGGACGCGTAGCGGACGTGCATCGCGCTGCGGTCGACTTCGGAGTAGACGGCGACCGTGTCGAGGCCAAGCTCGCGGCAGGCGCGGATCACACGGACCGCGATCTCGCCCCGGTTGGCGACGAGCACCTTACGAAACAGGGTTGGCGTATCGGCCATAGTAGATGGTTCCCCTCACATCACGTTTCCGGTGGATGGCTCAGAGGTATTTACAGCGGAATGTTGCCGTGCTTTTTGGGCGGGTTGTCGTCCCGCTTGTTCTTGAGCACTTCGAGCGCGTTGATCAGGCGCGGGCGCGTCTCGCGCGGCTCGATCACGTCGTCGATGTAGCCGCGTGAGGCGGCGATGTAGGGATTGGCGAAGCGCTCGCGGTACTCCTGCACGAGTTCGTCCTTGCGGGCGGCGGGATCGTCGGCCTCGGCCAGTTCGCGGCGGAAGATGATGCTCACCGCGCCGTCCGGCCCCATGACGGCGATCTCCGCGCTGGGCCATGCCAGGTTCAGGTCGCCCCGGATGTGCTTGCTGCTCATCACGTCGTAGGCGCCGCCGTAAGCCTTGCGGGTGATGACGGTGATCTTGGGCACGGTCGCCTCGCAGTAGGCGAACAGCAGCTTGGCCCCGTGCCGGATGATGCCGCCGTGCTCCTGGCTCAGGCCCGGCATAAAGCCCGGCACGTCCTCGAAGGTGATGATGGGGATGTTGAAGCAGTCGCAGAAGCGGACGAAGCGGGCGCCCTTGACGGACGCGTCGATGTCGAGCACCCCGGCGAGAATGGCTGGCTGGTTGGCGATGATGCCGACCGTGTGCCCGCCGAGCCGCGCGAACCCAACGACGACGTTCTGTGCGAAGTGCTCGTGGATCTCGTAGAACTGGCCCTCGTCGACGAT
>CAZWUX010000643.1:0-1672 GCA_964637665.1 uncultured Anaerolineae bacterium | reverse complement strand
TCGATCGCGAGCCGGAGGGCGTCATGCTCGCCCTGAACTGGGCGCTGCTGCTGCTCGTGCTGCTGGCCGGGGCGCTGCGCATCGCGACGACGCTGGCCCCGGCTGCTATCGCTGAGGAAAAAAAGACGTGGCTGCCCGTCGCGGCGGCGGACTATCTCGAAACGGCAGACCTGCCCGGCCCGATCTTTAACTCGTACAACTGGGGCGGCTACCTGATCTGGCAGGCCCGCGATTACCCGGTGTACGTGGATGGCCGAACTGACCTTTACGGCGACGAACTGCTGCGCGAGTTCCTGTCGACTTACCGGGCGCAGGATGGTTGGGAGAAGCGGCTCGACGAGGCGGGGATCAACACCGTGTTTGTCGAACCGGGCTGTCCACTGGCTGCCGTGCTGGTCGTCGTCGACGGGTGGGAGCGCGTGTATGAAGATGACGTGGCCGTGCTGTACGTTCGGGAGGGTGCCGGTGGACGGTAGCAGCCCGGACAGGAGCGGGGGGCAGGCATGAAGCTGCGGATCGGCGAGTCGCTGGCGCTGGTGTGGCTGTTCTCGCTGGTGGTGGCGTACGCCATCGTGCAGCCGCCGGTCAGTCTGCCGGTGGCGCGCGCGCTGCTGCTCGCGGCGGTGGACATCGCCGCCGTCGCTGGCCTGACCGCCGCCGCCGGGGCGCTGGGGACCGTGCTGATCCCCGATCCGGCGCTGGATTCGCCGCTCATGTGGATGGCGCTCCGTGTATTGATTGGATTGGCGGCGGCCAGCCTGCTCGTTCTCCTGCTGGGGATGCTCGGCCTGATCCCGCCGCGCTGGCTGGGCTGGCTGCTGCTGGCCGGGGGGCTGGCCCTGATGTGGCGCCCCTTCCAGCGTTGGCTGGACGACCTGACCGGTGGCTTGAGTCTGCTGGCACCGCCGGAGGCGGATGCCTTCACGCGGTGGGTGAGGCGCATCGTTCTGGTGATGCTCGGCCTGTCGGTGGTCGTGTCACTCGTGCCGCCGACCGAGTGGGACGCGCTGACCTATCACCTTGCCGGGCCACAGACGTATCTCCGGGCGGGCCGGATCATCAGCGTGCCGGACAACCACTTCTTCAGCTTCCCGCAGCTCGTCGAGATGCTGTACCTCTGGCTGATGATCCTAGCACGCCCGCACGCCTCGGCGCTGCTGCACGCCGTGTTCGGCGGGCTGGCGCTGATCCTCGTGATCGAGGTGGGTCGGCGCATCGGCGGTCGCTCGACCGGGTGGCTGGCGGCTGGCGTGCTGCTCAGTGCGCAGACCGTGCTGAACGCGTTTAACTGGTCGTACAACGACCTCGCCCTGATGGCCTACACGCTGGCGGCGTTCGCGCTGCTCACGTCATGGGCGGATGAGTCTGCGGGCCGGGATCGGCTGCTCGTCTACACCGGAATCTGCACGGGCTGCATGATGGGCGTCAAGTACACGGCAGCCGGATACACGCTGGGTGTGGCGGTGCTGGCGCTGTGGCTGGCGCGCGGCGGCGGTCGGCGCGTCGGCTTGCGGCGGATCGTCCGCGCTGAGGGCTTGATCGTCATCGCTGCACTGGTGACGTTCCTGCCCTGGGTCATCAAAAACACGTTGCTAGACGGCAATCCGCTGGCTCCGTTCCTGTGGGGCACGGCGGGGTTCGATGAGCTGGATCAGTGGTACTATCTCCGGCC
>CAZWUX010000642.1:903-1675 GCA_964637665.1 uncultured Anaerolineae bacterium | reverse complement strand
AACGGTAGTCAGTCAGTCTATCAGTCTTTCAGTTGGGGAATGACGCGCTCTACCGCCGGGGCGGGGGTCTGACCGTTTTGCGAGGGTCGGGCAGCGAGGCTGCGATGCTCGAAATCGGGGCAGCGTTTCTTTGGCGAGAACCCCCTCCTTAGTCCTCCCCCTTTGCAAAGGGGGAGAAAGCACGCGCCAGCGCGCAGGTGGGGGTTCTTGCGCGGAAAACATCCAAGCGAAATGCCAGATACCGAGCCTGCCTGCTACCCGGTCACGCCGACCCCGTCGTAGGCCGCTTGCAGGGCGGCGATGTCGATCTTCCTCATCTGGTACAGCGCCTGCGTCACCCGTTGCACCTTCCCGGCGTCCTCGTCCTGCATCAGTTCGATCAGGGCGGTCGGCACGATCTGCCACGACAGGCCGAACCTGTCCTTCAGCCAGCCGCACATCGACTCCTCGCCGCCGTCGCTGGTCAGCGCCTCCCACAGCCGGTCGACCTCGGCCTGCGACTCACAGCTCACGTAGAACGAGATGGCCGGGGTGAAGGTGAACTCCGGGCCGCCGTTCAGCGCCGTGAACGCCTGCCCGGCCAGTTCAAACGACACGGTCATGGCCGAGCCCTCCGGCCCCGGCCCGGCAGGACCGTAGCGCGTCACATTCGTGACCCGCGAGTCGTCGAACAGTGACGTGTAGAAATTCGCGGCCTCTTCGGCCTGATCGTCGAACCACAGAAACGGGGTGATCTTCTGCTGCATAGCTGCCTCCTGAAAAATCCGGGCAT
>CAZWUX010000642.1:0-893 GCA_964637665.1 uncultured Anaerolineae bacterium | reverse complement strand
ATGGCCCGGTGCGCGTCCAATGTGGGTGGTCCGCCGCCCGTGCGTTTTCCCCTCTCGGATCCCTCCGATGGGCGGCATCATATACGAGTAAGTAGAGTGTAGTAGATTCCAGACAAAAGAACAAGTGTTCTAGAAAAGAATTACGGCCCATCGTGAGTACGGGGCGGCCGATCCCGGCAAGGATCAACTTCCCCTGCACGCGAACCGGTCATAGAATAGCGTCAGCGTCCGCGCGGACCGCTGCCACATGGACAGGCAGTCCCGCCGTGATTGGAGAGGGCCATGCTAGCCGGATACACGCGCCTGTACACAGGCGACGACGGTGAATCCCACTTCGAGGATTTGGAAGTCGAACTCGTCCCCCAGGATTTCGCGCCGCCCGCCGCGCCGCTGAACGTCGGGGCATTCCTGCCGACGGCGGGCAGCTTCTGGGTGGGCGCGCCGGTTGGATGGGCGGGCCAGACGCCGCACCCCGCGCCGCGCCGACAGGTGTTCTGCACGGTGGCGGGTGAGTACGAGGTCACCGCCAGCGATGGGTCCGTGCGGAGCTTCCCGGCGGGCAGCGTACTCGTGCTGGAGGATACGTGGGGCAGGGGACACGCGACACGCATCACAAGCGAGGAGGATGCGCTCGTGTTCGCCGTCGCGCTGGCGGATTAAGCACGGGGACGGGCTGCGGTATGGTGAGAATCTACCACAAGGAGGAACGCACCCGGCCCGGAAAGCGGTCAAAACGGCTCCGCCGTTTTGTACCATCGCCCGCCCGGATTGACGATGCCCGGCATCCGCGCCGACCTCGGTTCCGGCGACCGAGCGCGTCATCCACTAAAACGAACATGCGCCCCGGCCTGTGCCAGTGGAAAACGGCATAGCCGTTCTCCCAGTTAGAATCG
>CAZWUX010000641.1:0-1680 GCA_964637665.1 uncultured Anaerolineae bacterium | reverse complement strand
TGCTGCGCCGCCAGATGATCGACTCGGCGGATCGCCCGGTGCGCGTCCCGCCGCTGCCGCTCTGCACGGACAACGCGGCGATGATCGCGGCGGCGGCCTACTTCCGCTATACGGCGGGCGCGCGGTCCGCGCTCGACTTCGACGTGCTGCCGACCTGGCCGCTGGTCGAGATGAATCAGGCCGGGTAAGTTTGGAGGGTGATATGGTCGCCCGACTTCAGATTCCACCGGATAGACTGGCCGCCTTCTGCGAGCGGCACGGCATCCGCCGCCTGTCGATCTTCGGCTCGGCGCTGCGGGAGGACTTCACGCCGGAGAGCGACCTCGACGTACTGGTCGAGTTCGAGCCGGATGTGCGGGTCGGGTTCTTCTCGTTCATTGCCATTCAGGACGAACTGAGCGCGCTGCTGGGGCGCGAGGTCGATCTGAATACCCCCGGCTCGCTGAGCCGCCATTTCCGGCAGGACGTGATGGAGCGGGCCGAGGTGCTGTATGGACCCGCATGATAGAACGCGGCTCAACGACATGCTGGATGCTGCCCGTAAGGCTCGTGAATTTGCTGTAGGCAAGACGCGCGAAGCGATTCACGACGATGACATGTTGTATTTCGCTCTCGTCCGGGCAATCGAGATCGTGGGGGAAGCAGCCAGCCGTATCACTCCTGAAACACGTGCTGCCCTGCCTGACATCCCCTGGCGGGGAATTGTCGGTATGCGTAACAAGGTGATCCACGACTACTTTGCCGTAGATCGAGACATTGTGTGGGATACCGCAACCGGCGATCTGCCCCCGCTGATTGACAAGCTTGAGGAAATCCTCACTCGTGATGAGTGACAGACCGCCTCGCCGTTAGCCCCTCAGCCCCGCCGCCTCCGCGAAGCGCCGCAGCGCCGTGACGTGCGCGTCCGGTGTGGCGCGTCCGCCCTTCATCGTGTTGACGCTCATGTGCGTCGCGCCGAGTTCCTCCCACGCGGCGACCTCCGCCAGCAGCGCGTCGAGATCACCGCCTCCGTAATACAGGCGCGGCTCCAACCCTAACGCGTCGGGCGGACGCCCGGCCTCGTCCAGATACGCGTGCAGCCGTTCGACCGCCGGGCGCGCGCTCTCCGCCGTGCGCGTGTTCGGCAGCCAGCCGTCGCCCATACGCGCGGTGCGGCGCAGCGCCGCGTCGGACTGCCCCCCGAACCACACCGGGATCGGCCTCTGCACCGGCATCGGGTTGATGCCCGCATCGGGGATCGTCTCCCACGACCCTTCAAACGTGACGAGCGGCTCGGTCCACAGCCGCCGCATCAAATCCACCTGTTCCTCCACCCGGCGGCCCCGCGTGTGGAAGTCGAAGCCTAACGCGGTGTACTCGACCTCGTTCCAGCCGACTCCGACGCCCAGCCGGAACCGCCCACCGCACAGCACGTCGAGCGTGGCCGCCTGCTTGGCGGCGAGCGCCGTCTGCCGCTGGGGCAGGATGAGGATGCCCGTCACGAAGCCGAGCGCATCCGTGAGGGCGGCCATGAAGCTGAACAGCAAAAACGGCGAGTAGAACGGACTCTGGTAGGTGTACGGGCCGCGCCAGCCGCCGGGACGGTCGGGGTTGGCCCCCAGCACGTGTTCGTAGGCCATTACGTGCGTGTAGCCCATCCCCACGACCGCCTGTGTGTAATCGCGCAGCGCGATCCGGTCC
>CAZWUX010000640.1:551-1681 GCA_964637665.1 uncultured Anaerolineae bacterium | reverse complement strand
TGATGTCGTCGACAGCGTTGAACGCTGCGACGCCGTACCGCTGCTCGAAAGCAGGTCCCATTATTTCGGGTAATGAAACAACTGTCATTTTAAACCTCTCCAGTTGCTAAACCTGATGGTCAAGAACGCGACTTCAACGCATAAGAGTCACTTTGGAAGAGTAAATGTTGCCGTTGTTGTGGCACAGAATCAGCTCGATTGGCGTGCCATCTTCGGCATAGACAACCCGATGCTTGAACAAAATCGGCGTGTCTTCCTCGACGTTCAACAAACCGGCGATGTCCGCATCAGCCGCCCGCGCTTCGATCCGCTGCACCGCGAACTTCACGACGAAACCGTACTCCTCGAGGATTTGCCACGCCGCGCGGGAGCGAAAATCTTCCTTGAGCAGTTCGGGGCACAGCTTATAGGGCACGTACTCGTCATAAACGGTGACGGGTACATCATTTGCCAGCCGCAGCGTCTGGATCCGAATGAGGGGTTCGGTTTCCTCCAGCGCGAGCGCCTCAGCCGCCGCCAGCTTGGCCGAGACAACCTCCTTGCCCAGCAGCTTCACCTCGGCTGTGAAGCCTTCCGCCCGCGCGGTTTCAAAGAAATCGGTCAGCTTGTTGTGATCGCGCTCGACGTGAAACTGGCTGACCATCGTTCCGACGCCCCGGCGGCGGTACAACAGGCCCACGTCCACCAGCTCGGAGATGCCCTGACGCACCGTCATCCGGCTCACCTCGAACTGGGCTGCCAGGTCTTCCTCCGAGGGCAGCTTTTGACCGGGTTTCAGCACGCCGGTTTTTATCTGTTTGCGCAGCGTTTCTCTGACTTGAACGTAAAGGGCGGCCCCTTCATCCTTATTCAGCATTGCCATTAAACAGGCTTCTTTTCGACCTTTCTATAGGCGGGGACCTGTTTGTTCGGCCACGCGCCGAACGAGGTGTGACCCGATTAGTATATACAATATAAAATATAAGTATAGACTACCAGTTATTATGGTGAAATTCCAACGGGTTGTCAAATGAGGTGGGCGCATCGTAAGCCCGGCGAGCGCATCGACGCCGGTGGACCGGACGCTGTGTCCACGCGCTGGCGCTGTGCAGCGGCCCTGTGCTTTTCATTCACATGATATGGGGAATGAA
>CAZWUX010000640.1:0-541 GCA_964637665.1 uncultured Anaerolineae bacterium | reverse complement strand
ATGTCCGGTGGGCGGCATCTGTCAGGGTGTGGAAGCCGGGCGGGTGATTTTCCTCACGGCCCGCCAGATATATCACCACCCTTCTGAAAGATGTTGTGACAGTCCACCGGCTGTGCTATCCTCTACGCCAACCTCGTAGCAGCTTATCGGAGAGGAAGATCATGGCCGCAACCCCGACGACCGAAAAGCAGCAGGCCGCAGCGACCACGCCTGCTGAGACGCTCGCCTACACGCCGCGCCCGGCGATCTTCGCCGACGTGCCGCAGGCGGAGTGGGACGACTGGCGCTGGCAGCTTTCTCACCGGCTGAACAGCGTCGAGGAGCTGAGCCAGGTCATCGAGCTGACGGATGAGGAAGTCGCGGGCCTGACCGCCGAGGGTAAGTTCCGGGTGGACATCACCCCTTATTTCGCGAGCCTGCTTGAGGACGATCCGCGCGGCCCGGTGCGCCAGCAGGTCATCCCGCGCGGGCGGGAGCTGGCGGCGTTCGACTCGATGAGGGCCGACTCGCTGGCCGAGGACGAGCACTCGCCGGTGCCGGG
>CAZWUX010000639.1:0-1685 GCA_964637665.1 uncultured Anaerolineae bacterium | reverse complement strand
ACACGACCGGCGCTCCGCGCATCGCAACGTCGCAGTGGCGGGCGAGCGGGATGCAAGCATCCTCTCATTCCCCTGACCCCACCTTTTCGCTTTCCGGGCGGGCGGGCGGTACAATCGGCCCCGGCTCAGGAAAGAAACACACACGATGACCACCCAACTCGAAAACCTCATCGAAACGCTCCGCGCACGCGGACACCGCATCACCACCCCCCGGCGCTGGACGCTCAAGGTGCTGCTGGAAGAACATCGCCACCTGACCTGCGAGCAGATCCACCGGCGGCTGGCCGAACAGGGCATCCACGCCGACGAGGCGACGGTTTACCGCACGCTCCAGTGGCTGAAACACAACCGGGTCGTCGCCCAGACGGCCATCAGCGGCGGCGCGGACGTGTATGCGCTGCTCGGCGAGGAACGGCACCACCACCTGATCTGCGTCGAGTGCGGGGCGACGATCGAGCTGGACGACGCGCTGTTCGTGCCGCTGCGCGAGACGATCCGGGCGGAGTACCGGTTCACGCCGTACATCGACCATTATGCGATTTTCGGGGTGTGTGAGGATTGTCAGGGGGGTGGGGAAGATCAGGATGGATGATTACCTGAGGTAGAACCCCCTCTGCCTCGCTACGCTCGGCTTTCTCCCCTTTTGCACAGGGGGACGGATGAGCCGTAGGCTCACAGGGCGTTTTGCGAAGGTTAAATCCCAAGTCCGTATCGTGGCGATTTCACCGCATAGTAGATCACCGGGGGCGCTCGATTGAGCGCCCCTTTTTCATCGGCCCCGTTGTTAGATCTTTTTTACCCCCACGATGGGATTTTTTTACCCGCCCCCGGCTACGCTTAAAGTGATCATAGTGCGTGAAAGGGGCATCACCATGCCGGCTGACAACCTAAAAACCTATCGCAGCAAGCGCGATTTCGAGCGCACGCCCGAACCATCCGGCGAGGGTGGCGGCGGCCATTCCAGCGGGCCGATCTTCGTCATCCAGAAACACGACGCGAGCAGTCTGCACTACGATTTCCGGCTGGAGGTCGACGGCGTGCTCAAGTCGTGGGCCGTGCCGAAAGGCCCATCCACCGATCCATCGGTGAAGCGCCTCGCCATCCCCACCGAAGATCACCCGCTCGACTACGGCGACTTCGAGGGCGTTATCCCGGAGGGCGAGTACGGCGCGGGGACCGTCATGGTGTGGGACACCGGGCCGTACCGCAACCTGCGCGCCGAAAAAGACGACGACGGCGCGTCGATGGCGGAATCGCTCGACGAGGGGCAGGTGGAAGTGTGGCTCGACGGACATAAGCTGCGGGGCGGCTACGCGCTGATCCGCACGAGCAGCGGCGGCGACGATAACTGGCTGCTGATCAAGATGAAGGACAACGAGGCCGATGCCCGCCGCAACCCGACCAGCACCGAGCCCAAATCGGCGCTGACCGGGCGCACGTTGGCCGACATCCGCGCCGAGGAGAACGGCGATGCATGACGCGCTCGCGAGCCTGCCGGACGACGTAAAGAAAAAGCTCAAGAAAACCGCCCAGCCGGACTGGGTTGAGCCGATGCTCGCCACCCTGACCGGCGACCACTTCTCCGACCCGGACTGGATTTACGAGCGCAAGCTGGACGGCGAGCGCTGTCTGGCTTTCCGGGCGGGCGACGACGTGCGCCTGATGTCGCGCAACCGGAAATCGCT
>CAZWUX010000638.1:0-1696 GCA_964637665.1 uncultured Anaerolineae bacterium | reverse complement strand
CTCCGAGCAGGTGATCCGCTCCATGCAGCCCGACGCCGAGAAAGCCGGGATCGAGCTGGTGGCCGACTTCCCGCCCGATCTGCCCCCGGTCGCCATCGACGTCGAGCAGGTCCGGCAGGTGCTCCACAACCTGCTTGACAACGCGCTCAAGTTCTCGCCGGGAGCGGAGCGCATCACGGTCCGTGCCCGCAACCTCGGCCCGGCCATTCAGGTCGACGTGATCGACGAGGGCATCGGCATCCCCGTCGACGAGCACGAGAAAATCTGGCGGCGCTTCTATCAGGTTGACGGCAGCATGACGCGCCAGTACGGCGGCACCGGGCTGGGGCTGGCGATTGTGAAGGAGATCGTCGAAAAGCACGGCGGGCGCGTGTGGGTGGAGAGCGAGCCTGGCAGGGGCAGCACTTTCACCTTCCTGCTGCCTCGTATAGAGACGATGGGATAAGCGATGGCCCTTCAGGATATTCACCGGCTGCTCGGCACGGCCTTTCTCTACTACACGGTTATCATCACGCTCTGGTCCCTCGTCCACCTGTTCCGGCGGCAGGAGATCGGCGGTAGTTTCTGGGGGGCCGTCGCCATCGGCGAGGGCTTGATGGTCCTTCAGGTGCTCGTCGGTGTGATCATGACCCTTCAGAGGCTTCAGCCCGCGCGGAGTTTGCATTTCGTGTACGGCGGCGTGGCCCTGCTGACGTGGCCCGCCGTGTTCGCCTTCACGCGGGGCGCGCCGGGCCGCCGTGAGGCGCTCTGGTGGGCGTTGACCAGCGCCTTCCTGTTCGGCATCACGCTCCGGGCGATGGCGACGGCCACCTGACCGTGCCGCCCGTTCGCGTCCTCGTCCTCGCGGACGATCCGCTGGCGCGTTCCGGGCTGGCCGTCCTGCTCGACGGGCTGCCCGGCTGTGAGGTGGTCGGGCAGGTCGGCGTCGACGCGTTTGACGACCTCGACCTGTACGCCCCGGATGTCGTCGTGTGGGACCTCGGCTGGCAGCCCACCCTCGACGATTTCCCCGCCACCGCCGAAAATCTCCCGCCCATCATCGCCCTGATCCCGCCCGCCGAAACCGCGTTCTGGCCGGGCGCGGCGCGCGGCTTGCTCCCCCGCGACGTAAGCGCATCGACGCTCGGCGCGGCGATCGCCGCCGCCGCCGCCGGGCTGACCATCACACACCCCGATCTCGCATCCACCCTGATCCCCTCCGCGCCCCCCGATCTCACCCCACCCATCGAGGACCTCACCCCGCGCGAGCTTGACGTGCTGGCCCTGCTGGCCGAGGGCCTCTCCAACCGGGCCATCGCCCAGCGCCTCGCCATCAGCGAGCACACGGTCAAATTCCACGTCAACGGCATCCTCACCAAGCTGGACGCCCGCTCCCGCACCGAGGCCGTCGTCCGCGCCACCCGCCTCGGCCTGATCCTGCTCTAATCGAGGGGCAGCCCACGCAGCGCGCCCGCCGGATTTTTGTGAATGAACCGCTCCGGGCCGGACCTTCAGGCCGGGCGCGCCTCTCCGGGTCGTGTACCCCGGCTGCGATGGTAGAAAACGCCTCGCGTTTTCACTGGGAGAACGGCTATGCCGTTCTCCATGTCTCCGGGCGGGTCGGTGTGGCTCTCCCGTAAACGCCGCCGCTCTTGCCTCACTTCTCCCCTCCCCGTTGAGAATGGCTCTGCCATTCTCACAAGGAGAAACGCCCTGC
>CAZWUX010000637.1:0-1702 GCA_964637665.1 uncultured Anaerolineae bacterium | reverse complement strand
TGGCACTCTTCGCCAATTCGCTGCGCTGCAATGGCGCGTCCGCAGTTAAGGGCAGACCGTCCGTGGCCCGGCTGGCATCGTCACGGCAGTCCGTGACCCGGAGGCGCCGTCTTTTCCAGCGCGCTGCACCATCGCAGCTTACAAGACTGCCAGTTGATGGATTTCCATCTTCTGGCCGATGCCCTTCAGGTTCTCATAGCCGCGCGACACCGAGCGGCCCTCGATGATGTCTGCGAGCCCCGCTGACTCCATCACCGTATGCGTGATGCAAACTTCGTTGACGTCGGCCGAACCTTGGACGCGCGCAGCAATATTGACGTCCTGTCCGAAGTAATCGATCCGGTCATTAAGCCTCACGGCAATGGCCCGCCCCCTATGAACACCAATCTTGAGACCAAGCGGCCGGGAGGCGGTCAGATTAAACTGTGCCAATTCTTCGATCATCTCGATGGCGGCGCGAACGGCGTCCTGAGGACGCTCGAAGCCGGCCATGACCGCATCCCCGATCGTCTTGATGATGATGCCGGATCGCTCCCGGATGACCTTGTCCAGGATGTCGAAGTGCTGACGAACCAGGAAGTACGCATTCACGTCGCCGACACTGTCGTACAACGGTGTCGAGTCCTTCAGATCGGTAAACAAATAAGTCATGTCGGAGACGGTCAGACTCTCGGCCTCGTCCACGAGTTGCGTCTTGTAGAGGTCCTGGAAGCATTGGGTCAGCAGCAGCCGCTTGCCGGACAGAAACGGCTCGTACTCGACCAAATGCGGCTGGAATCCGTAAGGATACTGGAGGAACCAGAAGCGACCGCGGTGGCCCGTCCGGTTCTCGATGTGTATGGTATGCTTGCCCGGCCTGATGTCTCCGGCCTGCCGGAAAGCAAAGCGGCCGTCGCCGAGGTTCATCTCTCGCGGACCAGTTTGTCGGTGAGGCACGAGGAAGCGCCCGGATTCGATCTGGACCAGCGTCTTCTGCGGGTCGGCCGTCTCCCCGTCCGCGAAGAGGACGAGAAGAAGCTTGTGGCTTAAATCCAGCACTTCGAATCGTCCGGCCGCCACTTCAAAATCGAAGCTTTGCTGCCGCTCCGCCTCGACGTCGGCGAAGCCCCGCGAGAGCGCCGCAACGAGCTGTTCATGCGTCATTCCGTGCGGCGGCTTGAAGCCTTTGGAGAAGTTGTAGCGCAGGTAGTAGTCCTCGACGGGCAACGTTTCAGGATGCAGAAAGATGTTGTCTCGGATCTTTCCTGAGAGCGTGAAGTTGACCTGAATGTAATCGTCGAGTGCCACGTCGTTGACGGCATTGCAGAACTCGCACTGAAAACGCGGATGAACCTGGTCCAGCTCTCGAAAACTGCCCGCCACCTGGGGGCAGTACGCGCACAGCAGAATCCATTCCATCTCGAATAGGCCGATTTTCGCCCCATGGAGAAATAGGTCGATCGCGACCGCGTCGGACAGGCCTGCCGTGCGCCCGTATTGGATGGGGTTGATGCGAAAGAGATCGTAGTCGTCAGCCGTGCGAATAAATGTCTCCAGGGCCGAGAGCGCCCCTGGATTCCACCCCTTTCCCGCTGCGAGTGCCGCGAGGCGTTGCATCAATTCGCTCTCGTTGATGGCGGGAGTCGAGCTCATTCGGAAACGGTACTAGACAATGCATGAGTCCGAAAGTGGCAGTGCGCCCCGAAGGCGCGAATCATCAGTG
>CAZWUX010000636.1:0-1722 GCA_964637665.1 uncultured Anaerolineae bacterium | reverse complement strand
CAGCGCTGCCTGCCCGGTCTGGCGGCAGGTTGCGAGATAACAGTTCGTTTGCAGTGGGCCGACGGGAAGCACATCGACGTACATGGTCCACACCTCACGATGACGGCAAAAAGCAGAGTAGAGGATCGCTAGCGGGTTGCATCCACACCTTCGAACAAATCGTGCTCCGCCCCACGCCCGTTGGCGACCGGGTAGGCCCGCATGAAGGTATCGGTGAAGCGCCCGGTAAGTAACTCCCGGAGATGCTGGATAATCCCCGTGCCGAATCCACCCAGCTGGCTCTCGTGGCAGGCGCGCGCACGCTCGGCCTGATCCGCCACCCGGCGCGTCGAAATCCGCGCGTGGATGGGATAGCTGTGCTCGGCGATCTCGCGGAAGTCGATGTCTTTGTTGCGACCCATCGCCGACGGATCCTGCCCGACCAGCGGCATCAGCCACACGATGAGCCGCATGAAACGCCGGTCGAACGTCATGTAGTAAAGCTTCTGCGGCTGGTAAGGCTCCAGCCCCTCGTTGAAGTGCTGAGGGAACTTCGCCGGATCGCCCGCCGCGTGGAACGCCTTCGTCGTCGCCCGGTGCATTTTGACGTGATCGGGGTGGCCGTAGCCGCCATACGGGTCGAACGTCACGACGACCTGCGGGCGCGCTTCACGGATCACGCGGGTGATGCGCCGCACGACCCCGGTAAGCTCGGCGGCGTACAGACTGTCCGGGTGATTGTTGTCGGGCGTGCCGGACATGCCCGAATCGCGATAGCCAAACGTGTAGACCTTCGAAAAGCCAAGTTCCTCTGCTGCGCAGTGAAGCTCGTCGAGGCGCAGATCGGCCATCGTTTCGTACTTCTCCGTGTAGGACGAGTCCGCCGAGCCGACATCGCCGTTTGTCGCGCAGATCAGGCTGACCGCCACGCCCTCGTTCGCGTACCGGGCGATGGTGCCTGCCATCCCAAACGACTCGTCGTCGGGATGGGCCAGCGATACCAGCATACGCCTGTCTGCCTGCTCCGATTCTGCCATCCGTAATACCGACCTTCTCCCAGCCGTGATGATTGTCCTCAGTCTGCCGCGAGCGCACCTGCGTTCGCCAGCACCTTCTGCAAGAACTGGCCTGTGTAGCTCTCCGGCACGCGGGTGATGTCCTCTGGCGTGCCCGTCGCGACGACCTCACCGCCCGCCTCGCCGCCCTCCGGCCCCAGATCGACGATCCAGTCCGCCACCTTGACGATGTCCGGGTGGTGCTCGATGATGATCACCGTGTTCCCCTGATCGACCAGCGCCTGAAGCACGTCGATCAGCCGCTCGACATCCGCCGCGTGCAGGCCAACCGACGGCTCGTCGAGCACGTACAACGTCTGCCCGGTCGAGCGCTTCGCCAGTTCGCGGCTCAGCTTCACGCGCTGCGCCTCGCCGCCGGAAAGCGTCGTCGCGGGCTGCCCCAGCCGGATGTAGCCCAGGCCGACGGCTTCGAGCGTCTCCAGCTTGTTCGTGATCGTCGGAATCGCCGAGAACACCTCCAGCGCCTCGCTGACGGTCAGGTCGAGCACGTCCGCGATGGTCAGCCCCTTGAACCGGACCTGAAGCGTCTCACGATTGTAGCGTTTGCCGTTGCACACGTCGCAGGGCACGTATACGTCCGGCAGGAACTGCATCTCGACCTGCAAAACCCCCTGCCCCGAACACGCCTCGCAGCGCCCACCCTTCACGTTGAAGCTGAAACGCCCCG
>CAZWUX010000635.1:0-1723 GCA_964637665.1 uncultured Anaerolineae bacterium | reverse complement strand
GCATCTCACCCAAATTCCCCCTGCCCAAGTGGCGGGGCGGGATTCCCGCCAGATGGCGATTCCGGGCCGCCGAAAATTCGGTTATTCTGACACGTAGACGGGACTATCGGGCTTGCCCGTTACATCACGACGTGGAGGAATAGCACGATGTTCAAATCAACGAAGTGGCCCTTTATCGTTACCCTGTTTCTGCTGGCTGTGGTCGGCCTGACGGCCTGCGCGACCGCCGCCAGCGCAGAGGAAAATCAGCCAGCAGAGCCGTCCGCGACCCGCGAATCCGCAGAACCCACCATCATCGCCGCGCCCCCGACCGCGACGCCCGGCGTCACCGCGACGCCTGCCCCTCCGGCGGACACGCCGGAGGATGCCATCCAGAGCTTCTATGAGAGCTATCTCGACTACGGCGCGAACAACTGCTGCTTCGTCGGCATGTACCGCTCGCCGCTGCACGACGGCATCTACCGGGACAGCCCCTACATGACCGACGACCTGAAGACGCGCATCGACGAGACGGTCGCGTCGATGGGGCCGGTCGGCTACGATCCGATCCTGTGCGCGCAGAACTGGCCGGAGTGGATCCGCGTGTGGGACGTGGCGGTCGAGGGGGATGGGGCCTCGGCGACGGTCGAGACCTCGCTGTACGCGGCGGATGGGCGCTATCAGGCCTTCCCGGTGCAGCTCGAACGGGGCGAGGAGGGCTGGCAGCTAGCGGAAATCGACTGCCTCACCGAGGTGACAGACAGCGAGCGCCCGGACATCACCAAAGAGCCGGACTGGCAGACATACACCGACGCGGACTATGGCTTCAGCTTCTCGTACCCATCCGGGTGGGCCGCGCAGGAAGCCGTGATTGTGGGGGAAGATGCCCCGGCGCTCAAGGTCGTCACCTTCGCGCCGGAGGACTGGACCGGGATGATGGCGCCGCTGTCGGTCGAAGTCAGCCCGGCGCAGGGGGAGATCGAGCATACGTCGACGTTCGAGGCGGAAGGGCACACCGTGTACGTGCTCGACGCGCCCAACGGCGAGGTCTTCTACACGCTGGAGGGGCCGGAGGGGTTCCGCGTGGCGGTGCGGGACGGCGCGCTGATGGCAGCCGGGGGCGACGCGGACCTGGCGAGCACGTGGGAGCCGTTTGGCCTCGTGATGGTGTACGGCATCGCGGGGAGCTTCGATTAGATAGTCTGAATAACAAGAGGCCGCCGGTATATAACAGCCCCGGCGGCCTTTTTCTTTCCCTGAGATGGCGCTGGGCACCAGTGAGCACATCGACCCACGGGTCAGCGACGGTCGCAGAGGCCGATCCGCACGAAGACCCAGGGCGCGCCGTAGCCAATCCACCAGCCAACGAGCGCGCCGCCCAGCAGAATCGGGATGTCGCCGCCGCCAAGCATCGCGGAGCGGGTCGGCAGCCCGATGCCCCCGGCGACGATCAGCCCCAGCAGGAAGCGCAGAACGCGCTTCCACCACACGCCCCCGGCGCTGAAGCGCAGCGTGCGGACCTCCAGCACAAATCCGGCGGCCAGCCCCAGAAACGCGCCGACCATCACCACGCCCATCGGACGGTGCTCGGCCACGCCGGGGAACAGGGTGGGCTGCACGACGTACAGGATGAGGGCGGCGGCGAACACGAGGATGAGCAGCGTCCGCGTCGATTGGCGGGACAGCCACGCGCCCAGGCGGGGTTCAAGCCACGTGTAGAGGCCGACGCTGAGCAGGCCGAGCG
>CAZWUX010000634.1:0-1740 GCA_964637665.1 uncultured Anaerolineae bacterium | reverse complement strand
ATCGGCACGGCGACCTCGGACTTGGTGTCGGGCAGCAAGGGGTTCGGGAGCCAGTTCGGATCCTGCGAGGTGTCGCTGACCAGGATCGGCGCGTTGGCGTCGGCGGCTCGCCCCACCAGGCCGGTTGCCTTGGACAGCTTGTGCCCGCGTTCAAGCAGCACCCGGCCGACTTCGCCGGTGCCGCCGGCCATGACCAGGTTCTCGCCGGCCTCGTCGAAGAAGTAGATGTGGGCGTGGTAGTAGTTGAACGCGCTGCGCACCTGCTCGACGACTTCCGTCACCAGCTGCCCTTCATCGAGAATGGTGGACAGGCGCCGGCTGACCTCGCTGGAGGTGGCCAGGGCCTTGGTTCGATCGGCGACACGCTGTTCCAGCGTTCCGATCATCTCCCGCAGGCGGGCGGTCATCGCGTTGAAGGTCAGGGCCAGCATACCGATTTCGTCCTGGGAAGTGACCTGGGCTTGCGACGTCAGATCCCCGGCCAGGATCTCCTGGGCGGTCTTGGCCAGAGCCTGGATGGGGCGGACGATTTGGCGCACGCTCAGCAGACTTAACGTTCCGGCGATGCCTGCCGTCACAACGACCAGGGTCAGGGTGACCAGTACGGCGTTGATGGCCGGAGCCAATGCTTCGGTGAGGGTTTGTTCGGCAAGAATATTAAGCTGCTGCTGGCCCAAGCTCATGGTATGGTACGCTAGGACGGCATTCGTGCCCTCCAATCCGGGATGGATGCCCATCTGTTCGGGCACGGAAAATTCGGTGCCCCGCAAGACAACCGAAGGATTGCGATGAGCCACCAATTTCCCCTGGGCGTCCACAATGTAGATGCTTTGCCCTTGACTGACCCGGATTCCCGCGATGATATCCCACACCTTTTTAATCCGGGCAACGGATACCAGCACGCTGTCCACCGAACCGGTCCGCAAATTGATCACGGGGGCGGAAATGATCATGAGCGGTTCGTTGGTATACGGGTCGAAATACACGGGACCGTAGTAGACCTGGCCGGTGGTCTGGGGAATGACAAACTCATCGGCCTGCGATCGGCTTTCGGGAGTGGTGGAGGAGGAGCTTGTGCGGTAGACGGCCGCCTGTTCCGTTCCACGGCTGTCGAGAAGGTGAAGTTCGTCGAAAGCCGGCTGGTAGGCGAGCAGATGGGACAGGGCCTGAGTATGGTCTTGGTTCGGAATGTTCAGTCCCAGCGTTTCAATGGTGAAACGCATCTCATCTTCCAGCTCCTGGAAGAATGACGTCACCTGACTGGTGACGCGCATGGCTGCCTCTTGCTGCAAGGCTAGGGATTGCTGCTGCAGCGAGGTATAAATCTGCCAAGCCAGGATGGCCCCCACCACCAACAGGGGCACAACGGCCAGACTGATGAAAACCAGGATCAATCGTCCGCGAATACTATTACGCATAGCAACTACCTTTCTATACGGCAAACCCTGAAGGCGTTTTCAGCCCTCAGGGTCTGCCTGAGGGGCGATTATCTAGCGGATGATGGTGTCTGCCTGGCTAAGTATTTCGTCGGGAATATCCAATCCGATGGCCTGTGCCTCTTTCAGGTTGAGCGCTAAAAAGAACTCGGTCATTTCCACGGGCAAGTCGGAGGGCGCGATGCCTTTCAGAATCTGATCAGCCAGACCGGCTGCTTGCTGCCCTGCCAGATCCAGTTTCATGGCGAAGGTGAACAACGCGCCATCCTTCACGCGATTGACGTTGGCTACTGAAGTCGGCAGG
>CAZWUX010000633.1:0-1742 GCA_964637665.1 uncultured Anaerolineae bacterium | reverse complement strand
GCCCAGGTCACGCTGCGCCTGACGCATGAGGCGCGGCACAAACCCGCCGCCGGACCCCTGGCATACGCAGGTGCGCGCCCTGGTGGAATCGGCGAGCGCATAGTACAGCAGACCCGCATTGAGATCCTCGGAGCCGTTGTCGGAACCATGACTCGAACACCAGGGATCGTCTACGGTCAGCATCGAAGTTATGAAGTTCTTGTTGAGCAGTGCATTTATGGACATAGTGTTTCTCTCGGTTTATTGCTTCAAGGTGCTGGCTGCGGCGATTTGCAGGCGCCCGTCACGACGCGGCCACGGCCAGCCCGGCTAGTTGTTGTAATCGTGCAGTTCCGCCAGGTGTTCGCTGTCCTCGAGCGCCAGTTCGAGTTCCCGGAAATTTTCAATGTGGCTACGCAGATCAGTGTCGTTCTGTTTGATGCTGGACTGCGTCAACCGCGCGCTTGTATCGCCGACCCCCAGGAACTCAAGCAGGCGCACGTGCTCCGATCCAGTGAGAAGTTTCTCGTAGGCTACTTCGATCCAGCGCTGCCGCCCGGACCGCAAGGCGTGCTCGACATCCTGATAGAATCGTTTGTTCAGATCGCAGTGCGCCCGGAACGACTCGATATCGACGTGCAGCCTCGGCTTGTCGGTCACGAGATCGTCCCCTGCGTAAACCTCCCATTGATCCGATTGCCTGGCAAGCTGCTCCGAGACAAAGGTCTTCAGGCGGTTCCGGCGGTTTAGAAGAATCTTCAGTACTCCGAGATCGTCTATCAGTGCCCGCATGACCGCATCATTCTGTCCCCGCGTCATCTTGAAACCGACGCAGGATGCGCCCAGAGGGTTTTCCCAGACAGTTTGCAAAAACGCAAACGGCTCCCGCTCTCGTGCTTCCATGCTGCCGAGATCCATCGAACCATCACGATACTCGAGCGCATAAAAGATCCCGTCAGGATTGAACAGCTCGTGATGGCACAGCACTTGAGGATGCGAATTGAGCAGCGTACATAACAGGTTGCTCCCCGTCCTCGGGGCCGCCAGTATGACGAACCTTGTACCGGTAGACATGGGCTGTTGATGCCGCCTGCTGCACCCCGCCGGAACCCGTATCCGGGGCCCGGCCCGACTCAGATCAGGGCACTCGGCACAAGACGCTGGGTCATGCTGCGCAGCGTATTGACCGGCGCAAGGGTCACCGGGTCCACCAGGTAGAGCGCACCGTCATAGGACGACGCCACCAGGTGGTCACCACAACGTGCCAGCGCGCTGATGCCGTTCTTGGCGATATGCCGGACCAGCGTATCGCCGCTGGTGACATCGAAGCGCAACAGCGAGCCCCAGTAGTTCGTCACAATGACCGTATCCTGGTCGACGAAGCACACCGCCTTGGGTGAGCGGCGCCCGAGGGAATAGGACCCGACCATGCTGCCGTCATCCAGGCGATAGACTTTCATGGTGAAGTCCCTGGAAACACTGGCAATCATGGCGCCGGTCGGATCGATATCGACATCGTCGACAATCGCCATGTGCCCGAGGAAGCTATGTAGCCGGTTCCCGTCGAAATCCCACGAATGCAGACTATTGTCGGCGCTGCAGCTGACGCCGATCTTCTTGCTCGGGTGGAGGCGTACAGCCTTGACCGCGCCGTCATTGCCGGCAAATTTCTTCAGGATTTCGCCTTGCCGGCTGACGCGCACGATGGCACCGCTGTAGCAGGCGACAAAACACTCCCGCTCGTAACCAGCGTGGTGGGAGAT
>CAZWUX010000632.1:0-1748 GCA_964637665.1 uncultured Anaerolineae bacterium | reverse complement strand
AAGAAGCCGCGCCGCATCATGCTGATGGTTAAGGCCGGGGTGGTGGTCGACAAGGTGATCGAGCAGATTCGCCCCCACCTCGAGCCCGGCGACATCATCATCGACGGCGGCAACTCGTTTTATAAGGACACCGAGCGCCGCGCCGAGGAATTATCCGACGATGGCATCCGGCTGCTGGGCGTGGGCATCTCCGGCGGCGAGTACGGCGCGCTCTACGGGCCGAGCATTATGCCCGGCGGCGATCTGGAGGCCTACGGGCACGTCGAGCCGATCTTTGCCGACATCGCCGCCGAGGCTTACGACGGCGCGCCGTGCGTGGCCTACCTCGGACCGCGCGGCGCGGGGCACTACGTCAAGATGGTCCACAACGGCATCGAGTACGGCTTCATGCAGGCCATCGCCGAGGCCTATGACCTGATGCGGCGCGGGCTGGGCCTGACCGCTGACGAGCTTCATGAGGTGTTCGCCCGGTGGAATGACGGCCTGCTGTCCTCATTCCTGGTCGAGATCACCGCGGACATCTTCGAGCAGGGCGATCCGGAAACAGGCAAGCCGCTCGTGGACGTGATCGTCGACCGGGCCAAGCAGAAGGGCACCGGCAAGTGGACGAGCCAGGAGGCGATGGACCTCGGCATCCCGACCCCGACCATCACCGCAGCGGTCGACGGGCGTTTTATCTCGGCGCTGAAAACCGAGCGCGTGAGCGCCGCCGATGTGCTGCCCGGCCCCGATCCGGCTTACGAAGGCGACCGTGATGCGATGATCGAGGCCATAGGCGACGCGCTGTATGCGTCGGTGCTGTGTGCCTTCGCGCAGGGCATGGCGATGCTGGCCGAGGCCAGCGGCGAATATGATTACAATTACAACCTGCGCGAGGTGGCCCGCATCTGGCGGGCGGGGTGCATCATCCGCGCGGGGTTCCTCGACGACATCCGCCAGATGTACGCCGAGCACCCCGACGCGCCCAACCTGCTCGTGACGCCGTTCTTCAAGGATGCGCTCGCCGCCCGGCAGAAGTCGTGGCGGCACGTCGTTCAGACCGGGGCCAAGCTCGGCATCCCCGTTCCGGCGATGGGTGCGGCGCTGGCCTACTACGATAGCTACCGGACGGCTCGTTTGCCCGCCAACCTGATTCAGGCTCAGCGGGACTACTTCGGTGCGCATACCTACGAGCGCACCGACCGGGAGGAAGGCGAGACGTTCCACACGGAATGGGGCGATCCCGTTGAGGAGGGATAAAACAGACGCGCGTGGTTTTTAGCCTGAACCCCCTGTGGACCTGCGGTCCATCCGTCTCCCTTTGCAAAGGGGGACAAGTCTGAGCGCCAGCGAAGACTAGAGGGTTCTGGCAAGAACAGCCACACAACGTCGGGAAAACACGAAACACCGCCGGATGTTCAGCATCCGGCGGTGTCTTTTTTTGTGGATCAGGTGGCGTGAGGCCCGCTTATGCCTTCTTCAATTCGTCGCGCAGCATGTCGCGCAGCACGGCGTGGAGAATCCCGCCGTTCTGATAGTAGCGGACCTCGACCGGCGAGTCGATGCGGGCGATGGTGGTAAACGTCGTGACCTTATCCGTGCCCGGCACGCGGGCCTGCACGACGACCTCCTGATGCGGCTTCAGCCCATCCGCGATGCCGACGATGTCGTAAACCTCGTAGCCCGTCAGGCCCAGCGATTCGGCGTCCTCGCCCGGCTTGAACTCCAGCGGCAGCACGCCCATCCCGATCAGGTTCGAGCGGTGGATG
>CAZWUX010000631.1:0-1751 GCA_964637665.1 uncultured Anaerolineae bacterium | reverse complement strand
CATCGCCAGCGTGACGACATCCGGCGCGGGCGGCTGGGGCACCGCCGTCGGCTCGCCTTCAGGTGCCTGGCCATCAGTTCCGGCGTTTTCAGATTCAGGGGTCGGCGTGGCCGCCGGGGTGACGACGAGCGGCGCGTTCAGGTCGGTGCGCGGCCAGTTGCCGACGCGCAGCACGATGGCGTTGCCGATCACGAGCTGGGTCGTCTGCTGGATGGCCTCCGGCCCGTCGCCGGGCACGACGACGATCGTGTTGCCGAACGCGCCGATCTCCTCCCGGCCCAGCGGGTATTCGGTGAAGCTGACCTGGCCCGTTTCCTCGTCCTGAATAAGCTGGACGGCGTTGTTCGGCAGCTTGCTCTGGAACTCCTCGTCGACGTTCATGAAGCGGAACGACATGAGCACGTCGACGTGGTCGCCCTCGCGCAGGGCATAAGCCACCGACGACAGCCGCGTGAGCGGCACGGCGACCGCCACGCTGCCCGGTGGGACGAGCAGCGCCGCGTCCGAGCCGACCTCTGCTAAATCGGTTGGCTGGTCGGAGGGCGTGATCATGTTTTCGAGGATGGGCGAGCCGACCAGAATATCCGTGCGGGCGATGCGCCCCACGATCTGATCAAACCCGGCCCCCTGGGCGTCGTCGAGGGTCATCGCGCCGATGGGCGGAGGCGACTCGGCGAGCAGCGGCCAGGCCATCACGTCGAGGTCCTCGAGCGTCAGGCGCCTACCGCGCGGGACATCTCGCGCAGCGACGACGATGTCAATCGTGGGGGGCCGCGTCGGCGGCGGTGCGGTCGTCGGCTGGCTTGGAGCGGCCACGCCGCCCCCGCCAAGCACCTGCTGGAAGAGGAACAAGCCCCCCACCGCCAGCAGGATCACGACGAGGATGATGATGATCAGGATGATCCCGGTCCGTCTGCCTCGACCTGCGCCCATGTTATCCCCTCTCTCCAAAAGCCCGGTTGAATGCCGGGCGTGCCAGTTCCGCGCTTCCCGGTAAGAAACGGGGTGCTGCACTCATTATACGTGGATGCTAACGGCGGTCAAACCCACCAGACTACGGGCGCCCGGAATGAGCGCCCGATAGTGACGTGTAGTGGTGCTCAACTACTGAATCAGATAGGGCCGCGACTCGATGGTCAGCTTCCAACCGTAAGTGTCATGGTTGCCGCCCACATAACTCACGTACAGGATACCGCCGTAGAACGGTGTGCCGCCCATTCCATCACTCTGCTCGGATGGGATATCAAACGCCAGATCGCGCCATTGATTGTTGGAACTACTACCTGTTGTGTTAGACGGGCCGATGTAATGACTCGCGTCTCCACCCGGACCATCTGGCGTGTCTTCGGCACAGGCGCTCGCGCCGGTGTCCGAGTAGCAGGCTGTCCAGTCCTCTCTGGGGATGCCTTCAAACCAGAAGGAGATGGGCGGGCTGTGCCCCGAGTCAGCGTCGAACAGGCTGACGGTGAGTTGTTGCCCGCTGAATTCCGGCCCCAGATAGGCGAGTGGGATGTCGACCCGGTTCGTCGTATTCGAGTTCATCGGCAGGTGACCAATGCCGTAGATCCCCGCCCCGTCCGAATTATGCAATCCCGGATGGTTGACGATGAACATCTGGCGTGCATTCACATAGGAAGGCGCTTCCCAGTTCGACCCATCGGTGCGCGACGGACCGGCCCAGATCTCATACCCGTTCTCCGAGGCACCGGCAACCGTCGTCACGTCGAGGAACAGATCACGTTGACCGGTCG
>CAZWUX010000630.1:0-1751 GCA_964637665.1 uncultured Anaerolineae bacterium | reverse complement strand
GCATCCCAGCGCGCGTTGAGCGCCGCGTAAACGCCCGCCCCCGCCGCCATACTGGCGAGCGTGGAGAGGATGCCCACCCAGTTCCCGCGCCCCGACGTGCGGCCCGACGCTTTATCGATCACCCTGTATCTGATCCCTCTGCGTCACGCCAGCGAGAAGGGATCGAACAGCTTCTGGTATTCCTGCAAGGCGTAGCGATCCGTCATCCCGGCGATGTAGTCACACACGACGCGGGCCAGCGGATCGTCGTCGCGCTCGACGCGGGCCTGTGTCGAGGTCGGAAGCTGGGCCGGTTCCTCAAGATAGGCGAAAAACAACTCGGTGATAAAGTGCTCGGCCTTCTGGGCCATGCGCACGACGCGGTAATGGCGGTACATCTTCTCGTACAGGAAGTCCTTCAGCTCGCGGACCTCCGCCGCCATCGCGTCGCTGTGCCCGATGAGGGTGTGGTCGAGGCGCTGGAGCGCATCGGCGGATGGCAGGTCCTCGGCCTCGATCCGCTCGTTCGTGGCGTGGGCCACGTCGCGCACGAGGATGCCGATCAGACGGCGGATCAGACGGTGGCGGGCCAGTTCGTCGAACCCCGCCACCGTGAACCCAAGCTGCTCCTTGCCAAGCTCCCACAGGGCGATGCCCTCAAGCTGGAGGGGCGTGATCAGGCCCGCGTACAGCCCGTCATCGAGGTCGTGGGCGGTGTAGGCCAGCTCGTCAGCGACGTTGGCGATCTGCGCCTCAAGGCTCGCGCACTTCTCCGGGGCGTATTCCTCGCCGACGGATGACACGTCGTACTCCGTTTCGTGCTTGACGATGCCCTCGCGCACCTCGTAGGTCAGGTTCAGACCGGGGAAATCCAGGTAGCGGCTCTCCAGCCTGGTGACGACGCGGAGCGACTGCTCGTTGTGATCGAAGCCGCCGTGATCCTCCATCAGCGACGCGAGCGCCTCCTCGCCGGAGTGCCCGAACGGCGGATGCCCGATGTCGTGCACGAGGCAGATCGCCTCGACGAGGTCCTCATTCGCGCCGAGGATGCGGGCCAGCGTGCGCCCGATCTGGGCGACCTCCAGCGTGTGGGTGAGCCGCGTGCGGAAGTAGTCGCCCTCGTGGTTGACGAACACCTGCGTCTTGTACTCCAGACGCCGGAAGGCGGTCGTGTGCAGGATGCGATCGCGGTCACGCTGGAACGCGGTGCGGTGGACCGGCTCGTCCTCCGGGTAGACGCGGCCCAGTGAATCGCCGCTTTTCTGGCCGTAGGGCGCGAGTATTTCCCGCTCGTGACGCTCGATATCTTCCCTCGTGTAGATCATCAGGCCCTCGTCTTTCGTATGGCAATGGCCCCTATCGTCAGTCTAGCGCCGGGCCGGGGGCATGTCAATGTATGGGACCTACGGTCCCAACTGGGAGTGTGTTGCGCAACTGGCGTCGCGCAACGTGGCTCCGCAAACTCCACGAACCCGCATCGCGAACTCCACGCGCCGAATGCAGCGTAGGGTGGCCGGAAAAACGGGGAAATTTCGTGATCCGCGCGTTCGGCCAGTTCCGGTCGGCTGGTCGGATGGCCGAATGTGTTGCGCGTGGCTGACCGGATCATCCGGTCGGATCGCCCGGCCAATCCGGCCAGTTGAGCGTGGCTGGCCGGTGTGACCGGTGCGATTGACCGGAAATGGCCGGACGTACAGAACCTTCGGTCCCGGTACGAAACCTTCGGTTTCGACTGGGAGTTCGCTGCGCGAACTCCACGCGGCGAGCGCCGA
>CAZWUX010000629.1:0-1753 GCA_964637665.1 uncultured Anaerolineae bacterium | reverse complement strand
GACGTGTCGCGGGCTTTGAGCGTGTTCGGCCCTACCTGATCCAGCCGCCGCGCGGCCTCCTCCCCGCCCAGGCCGCCGCCAGACGCGTTTAACTCCGTGAACAGATCGCCAACCGGCTTGCTCCAGTAGGGGACGCCAGGCTCGATCATCCGGCTGCTCCTTTGCGCTGCATCGATTCCCGGATGGCGCTCACGCGGGAATCAGGAGAGGGTGGGATCAACTGAAGGCCGCCGCTGACTTGAACCCGGCGGAGTGAGAGCATCAGAGACTGAGTCAATCTGCCCGGTCACGTATTCTAACCTCCAACTGACAAGCCCGGTACTTGAAAGCGTCATCACGTTCCGGCATACAGTATAAACGACCTGTTCCCGCTTCAAAGTGCGGATGAAGCGGTCCATCAGTCTGATAATTGGATGCGCAACGAAGCCCGTTCGTTAGCATAGCGCCATTGTGACGACCCGGTAACATGCCCGTCACGACGGCATCACAGGCAGATGCTAGAATAGGGCCAGATTGAGATATCGAGGGCCGTGATGGAGAGAATCGTGAAGCACCTGCGCCTGACACACACCCGGCTGGCCGCGATCGCGGCGCTGACCGCGCTGATCCTCGCGGGGTGCACGCTGGATGTTGGCGTCGAGCGCACGCCGACCGCCACGCCGACGGCTACGGTCGACACGCCGGACGCCACGCCCAGCCGCACCCCGCAGGCGACGCAATCCGCGACCCCGACGGAGGCGCCGACCACCACCCCCACGAACACGGCGCGGCCCGGTACGCGCATCGCGCCCACGAACACGGCGACGGTGACAGACGCGCCCCTGCCGACCTCGACGCAGGGGGTGGTATCCACATCCACCCCGTTCCCCACCCCCACGATCACGCCGACGCCCGCCCCTACCCCGGTGACGTATGACCTGATCGACTCGCTCGAGGCGGACCCGGCGACCATCGACCCCGGCGACAGCGTCACGCTGACGTGGGCGGCGCGGGGGGAGTGGGCGACGCTGTATACGATCCTGCCGGATGGCACGCTGGGGGAATGGTGGGAGGTGGCGCTTGAGGGGTCGAGGACTGTCACGACGAGCGAGCGCGTCCGCAACGTGGCGCGCTACGCGCTGTTCGCGGGGGACGGCGACCGGACGGAGAGCATGACGGTCGCGATCGCGGTGCGGTGCACGGCGGAGTGGTTCTTCGCGCCGGAGCCGGACATGTGCCCGCAGGACGCGGCGGTCAGCACGGCGGCGGCTTACCAGCCGTTCGAGGGTGGGGACATGATCTGGCTGGGGCAGTACGATTGGATATACGTGTTGTTCGACGATCAGGGCATCCCGGCTTATGCCACCTTCGCGAATCTGTGGGAGGAGGGGATGCCGGAGTCCGACCCGGACATCGCGCCGCCGGAGGGGCGCACCCAGCCGGTGAGGGGGTTCGGGCTGGTGTGGCGGGGGGAGCTGGATGCCGCCGAATATTATCAGGTCAGGGAGCGGCTGGGGTGGGCGACCGCCCCGGAGCGCGGCTACACGGCGCTGTATCAGTGCGACTCGGCACCCAAGTACACGACGTGCTATGTGAGCGGTCCGGGGGGTGAGATTTATGAGCTGGGGCCGGAGAATTCGGAGTGGGGGGTGATCGATGGGGAGGTGAAGTAGAACCCCCTCCTAATCTCGCTTCGCTCGATTTTTCCTCCCCCTTACAAGGGGGAGGTTTTTTTCGCTTATTGTGAGGAATCGGGGGCGGCGTGGCAGGGAGA
>CAZWUX010000628.1:0-1753 GCA_964637665.1 uncultured Anaerolineae bacterium | reverse complement strand
TCAGACGTTCGCGTGGCCCCGTGCGTTCCGGTCGCTGCGGGTGGATCAGGGCACCCTGTGGCTGACGCAGGACGGCGAGGACATCCTGCTGGAACCCGGCGCGCTGCTGGATGCAAACGATGTGGGGCGCGACGCGCTGTTCTCGGCGCTGCGCGGATGCGCGGTCATCGACGTGGTGGTGGACCGGCGGGATGCGTCGCTGCTGGCGCGGGATACGCTGCGCGCGCTGGACTTCAATCGTCCGTGAGTAGTGCGTTCGCGGCAGATACGGGAGCGTCACGAGCCATCGTGGCGCTCTTTTTCTGTGGATTCAGGGGAATGAACGTAGAAAAACGCTCCGCGTTTTTCACTGGGAGAACGGCTGCGCCGTTCTCCACGCTGAGTGTGGATGAACTGCTATGGGCGGCGGATATCGGCAGGGCGGCGATGAGCGACGGTCGGGTGGCCGGGGTTGGGATGCGCTCACCGGCCTCACGCGGTCACGCCGTCCCTTACCCACCGCACCACCCCCCGACCGATGACGATCAGGCCGCTCGCGACGAGCGTCACGAAGCTGATGTAAAACCCGATCCGCTTGATCTGTGTCAGGACGCTGGCCGCCGCGACGGCCTCCGGCGAGAGGTCGGGATAGCGCGCCACCATCGCGACGAACACGACGTTCTCCGCCAGATCGGTGAGCATGAATTCGAGGGGCGCGATGCTCAGTCCGAGCGCGGGCCACTTCCGGCGAACGGCGAGCGCCGCGAACAGCACGGTCGTCAGCGCCAGCAGGATCGGGAATGTCGTGTCGATGGCGAGGTTCCACAGGTAGAGCCGCCTGCCCGCCTCGCCGTATGCGCCGAGCAGGGACATCGCCGCGTCGTAGGTGTAGCCGAAGCGCAGGTCGAGCTTGGGCGCGCCCCCGGCCAGCGCCTCCAGCGGGCGATCCGCGAAATCGAGCACCACGACGTTCACGAGCAGCGCCGCCAGCGTGATCCACGCCCGGCGCGGCGTCGCCCATCGTCTGAGAGCCGCGTAAATCCCGTCCATCATCCCCCCGGTTGATTTATCCGCCGATCATGCGCATCAGCATAGGCCGATTTGCGCGGAGCACAACCGGCCCCCCGCCGGATTTTGAGGGAGGGCGCGATCGTATTACGATAGGGGCAGACCCATTCCCAGCAAGCGAGGAAAAACCACATGGATGCGCCGACAGCGCACATCGCCGAGCCAGCCCTGCTCATCCGGGTGAACCGCCTGTATCGCGACGATCTCACGCCCGCCGAGATGTACGAGATCACGCGGGGCAACTGGGCGCTTAGCACACGGCGGAACGGGGCGGAATACGCCTTCACGGTCTATAAGGGCATCATTCAGGAGGTTTATCGCATCGACGATTGGTTCCCGGCGAAGGCCCGCGACCCTGAGCAGAAGATACAGGCCCGCTGGCGGTTCAACGGCGAGGTCGCGAAGGATTTGCAGCACTACGTGGGATGCAGCGTCAAGCACTATTTTAAGAAAGGCGCACAGAGTCCCGTGCTGTACGTCAACTGCTGACATCCCCCTGCCCTGTTCCAACCTGATATGGAGAACGCGCAGCTTTCTCCCGGTTGGAACGACTTGTCGTTCCATACAAAAAGCCTGGTCCCCGTGGACCGGGCTTGTGTATGTCACACCGTTGGGGAGCGCATCACCCGCCCGGCGCGCCGACCGTCGCTCGGCGCACACGCGCCTGAATCCCGCGCCCGGAGCGGTTCATCCCCCATCATGGAGT
>CAZWUX010000627.1:0-1766 GCA_964637665.1 uncultured Anaerolineae bacterium | reverse complement strand
GTCACCGGCCCGGCGGAACTCACCACCGAGGCGTTTTTTGAGCTGGAGGGGGAGCCGCGCCGCACCTTCCGCCTGGAATGGCGGCGGCTGGAGGATGCGTACGTCATGGCCCCGGCGGTCGAGTCCTTCCCCAGCCGGGCGGCGTGGTTGTGGGACGTGGCCGAGCCGTCGCCCTATGCGACGCTCGTGGAGTTCGTCGAGCGGCTGCAAAGGGGGGATATGGATGGCGCGGAGGCGCTGGCGGCCAATCCGACGGCGTTTGAGGCGGCGCTGGCCTTCGACCTTCAGCGGCCTGACCGCCGGTATCAGGCCGTCGAAGCGAACGACAACCGGGTCCGATTCCGTGACGTGGAGGCGACGTATGAGGCGGTATTCCGCGCGCCGGATGGGCCGGGGGGTGATTGGCTGATCAATGGAATCTCCACGCTGGAAATCAGGACGCCGATCCCCACGCCGACTGCCGCTCCGTAGGGCAAGCCCGGCGATCCACCCGGCGAGCGGCGCACGGGGCCGGTATACTCCCATCAGACCATTACACAGGCTGACGTGAGGACATGAACCTGGCATCGCAAACCTGCGCCGTCGTGTGGCTGGGGACCGTCGACTATCACGCCGCGTGGGACCTCCAGAAGCGGCTGGCCGCCGCACGGGCGGCGGACCAGACCCCCGACACGCTGCTGCTGCTCGAACACCCGCACACGTATACGCTGGGGCGCTCAGGGGATCGCGCCCACCTGCTCATGAGCGCGAAAGAGCGGGCGCGCCGGGGCGTGGAGGTCGTCGAGGTGGATCGGGGTGGGGACATCACCTATCACGGGCCGGGGCAGCTCGTCGCCTACCCGATCCGCTACCTCGGCAGGGCCGATCCGCGCGGACACCTGCCCGCCGCCGACTACGTCGGCTATCTGCGCCGCCTCGAAGAGGTGCTGATCGACACGATAGGCGGGTTCGGCATCCAGGGATGGCAGGAGAAGGGGTATACGGGGCTGTGGGTCGACGGGCCGGACGGGGTCGCGGCCAAGATCGCGGCCATCGGGGTGCGGGTCAGCGCGGGCGGGGTCAGCACGCATGGATCGGCGCTGAACGTCACGGTCGACCTCGACTACTTCGGGGGGATCGTCCCCTGTGGGATCGAGGATCGCCCGGTCACGTCGATGCGAGCGCTGCTGGGCGACGATGCGCCGACCGTGCGTGAGACAGCCGACGCTTACAGCGCGGCCTTCGGACGCGTGTTTGGCTGCGAGATGGTACCCGCGCAGTTGTCCGACGTTGAAGAACGGCATTAGCCATTCTTCCAGTTAGAAACGCTCCGCGTTTCTAAACGCTGCCCGGCTGACGCGGCGAGCGATCACCCGGATACAGCGCGAGGCCCCCATATGGGAGCCTCGCGTTTTTCTTCGGGAAAACGATGGTGGATTACAGGCGCATCTCCGAGGAGTGGCCGGGAAAGACCTTGCCGCCGGTCAGATAGCTGTAGGCGTGGTTAACGGCGACCGCCGCCTGGCCGAACCCGGTCGCGATCAGGTTCAGCGGCTCGACGCCGGGCTGGGTCGCGATGTCGCCCGCCGCGTAGATGCCGGGGATATTCGTCTCCATGCGCCCGTTGACGACGATATACCGCTTATCCGTCTCCAGGCCCCACTCCTTGATCGGGCCGAGGCTGGCCTTGAAGCCGAGGTTAAGCAGCACGATGTCGATGTCGATAGACATCTCCTCTTCGGTGCGATTGTCGAAGATGGTCGCCCCGGTGATCTCTTCGTTGCCGC
>CAZWUX010000626.1:0-1769 GCA_964637665.1 uncultured Anaerolineae bacterium | reverse complement strand
AAACGCTCGCCTGAGCTTCGGCCAGGGCTTTCTCGATCGTTCCACGGTTCCGATCCAGCTCAAGTTCTGCTTGACCTACGCCGAGGACGATTTTCCCACCTTTGTCAAATAGATCACCCTCAAGCGTGACGATGGCCGAATCGCCCGATAGACCGGGGAGCAATGTTCTGGCCTGGTCCCGGCCGGTGACGACCAGCACGTTCCCCAGCAGCGTCTGAACAAGGGCTTCCAGTTCACCCCGAGCTCGCACAAAGGCTGGCGCGTATCCCAGTGACCCGGGTGGAGCCTCAGCCGCGGAGCCGTCCCCGGTTCCACTGCCTGGCACGAGCAGCACAACCGAACCGCTGCCGCCATCAACGTCATCGAGCTCTGCCGCCGCCAGGGCTTGTTCGAAGTCCCCAAACGCCAGTCCCTGCCAGGCCGAGCCCAGCGCGGCTAGGATGGCAGCCTCGTATCCGGCTTCAACCTGGATCGATTCCGCCAACCGGCCAAGCATGCCCTCGACACGCCCGTTTTCGTACGCTCGCACCATCCGCCGATCACGGCTGGCTTCGCCCAGGTTGGGGTGCAGCCCATTCAAACGACCTTCGAGCGTCGCTGTATCTTGCAGGGCTTGTGAAAGCCTGCCCTGCAGCTCAAGGGCGCCTTCACGCGCTCCGCTCGCCTCCGCCGCGAGACGATCCATCTCCGCCACCTGCGCGGCGACTTGCTGTTCGAGGGCGTCAACGCTCGCGGCTGCCTCATCGAGAGCACCTTCTGCATGCTCACGCTCCATGTTCAGCTTCGAGATTTCATCTTGCAGCGGGGACAATCGGGCTGCGTGCGCATCGATCTGGCGCTGCAACCCTTCCCGCCGGGCGCGCAGAGCGCCCGCCTCACCCGCTAGGGCTTCCAGTTCACTCCTTGCCTGCATAAGTTCCGTGCGCAGCTGCTGGCGCTGATCCGACCCAACATGGCCCGCTTCCAGCAGCGTGTGGCGCGACTTCATCAATTCATCAAGCTGTGCCTGGGCTTCGTTAACCTGAACCAGTGCCGCGCCTGCCTGCTGACTGATCTCCCCCAGCGCGACCTGCATCTCCTCGATCTCCGCCCGCAAACGCAGATCATCCTCGCTGAGCCAGCGCAGTCGCTCTTCGGCGATGGCGACCTCTCGCCCCAATCTTTCCCGCTCACGGGACTTCTCATCGATCTGGCCCCGCCCCTGTGCCAACTGCTCGCGCAGCGCATCCATCTGGGAGCGCAGGCTGCGGACTTCAGCTTCGGCCTCAGCCTGGCTGACACGCAGCGCGTCGCGTTCCTTGGTGCTGGCCAAGGCTTGTTGATCCTGCTCACGCAGCGTATCGAGCAATCGGTACCAATGATAGCCATACCAGATGCGCAGCGACTCCTGGAGATCCGAGCGTACCTGCTCATAGCCCTGGGAGCGCTCAACCTGGCGTTTCAGGCTGCGCAGGCGCGGGCGGAGCTCGGCCAGGATGTCCTGGACTCGCTCCAGATTACGCTGGGTCGTATCCAACCTTCGCAGCGCTTCCTCGCGCCGGCTGCGGTACAGGCCAATTCCGGCCGCTTCTTCGAACAACTGGCGGCGTTCGTCCGCCCGCAGCGAGAGTGCCGCGTCGACAAGACCCTGACCGATGATGGTGTAGGTGCGTTGTGCCAGCCCGGTTTTCGAAAGCAGTTCGGTGACATCGCGCAGCCGCACTCGCTGGCCGTTGAGCATGTATTCGTTCTGCCCGTCACGGTAGGCACGGCGGCCAATGGTGACTTCG
>CAZWUX010000625.1:0-1778 GCA_964637665.1 uncultured Anaerolineae bacterium | reverse complement strand
CCTTCGTCGATATCGACAGGCTGCATGAACTGATCCGTACTTCGAAGGCGCTCGGGTATGCCGAGCTGTTCGTCGATATCGCCAATGCCATGGCTGCAGCCACCAGCTCGTTCAAGGGCGATCTGGAAACCAGCCGCTTCACCTGCAAGGGCGTGCAGCAGGAAGAGTTTTTCCCCGAGCTGCGGGAATGGTTCCCCGATTTGAGGATGGTCTACGTGCTGCGCAATCCCTATGCCCAGCTCAACTCGGCCATCAACAATATGCGCCATGGCCGCAAGGGACTCGAGGAGAAACTGCGCGTCGGCATTGACCGGAAAAACCTCGATGCCTCGTTTACCTATCCTTATCTGGGACCGCGCCTCCGCCAGATGCGGATCTCCTATTACTTCATGCAGAAATTCCATGAGCTTTCACCCACTCAGTTCTATATCCTGAATTACGATGCACTGCTGCTTGATCCAAAGGCGGAGCTGTTAAAGCTGTGCCAGTTCCTGGATCTGGATTACCACGACAACATGATGGAGCTGACCCTGTACGGTCAGCCGATCCAGCGGATAGGCTGGTCGGTCAAAAAATACACTGACAGCAGCATATCACCGGCACCGCTGACGGCGTGGAAGGAGCAGTTATCCGGGGTTGCCATCCGCCTGGTCAACATGTATTTCGCTGATGTGCTGGAAGACTATGGCTACGACGCGGTCGAATCCCGCTATCCACGCTGGAAAAAAGTGGACCCTTCGGAGGATTTCAGCAAGTATGTTGCCAACCGCCTGCTGTTCACCAAGCCGGTCCGGAAATTGATTTAGTCAGACCCTCGTGCCACTTGCAGATCACGCCGCGTGCGAAATGCAGGATGGTTATGCGAGCCGACTATACAGATGTAACCGGTCAGCCAGAAACGAGCCAGGTCCGGAACATCAACAATGACCAGAGCAGGTTGCTGTGATTGCGCCAGCCGGCAAGGTGCTGCTTCCATATCTCCCGCACCGCCCCGGGTTCGAGGAATCCCTCGCGCGCCGGACGTGAGCTGTCTAGCAGGTCCTCGGCCCAGTCGCGCAGGGGATCGCGTAACCAGTCCTCCACCGGCGCACTGAAGCCGCGTTTCGGCCGGTTGGTCAGCGTCTGGGGAACATAGCGGTGCATGACCTCTCTGAGAATGCGCTTGCCGCCGCTTCGGTCGATCAGGAATTCACGCGGCAATCCCCAGGCGAATTCGGTAACCGTGGTGTCGAGCAGGGGGGCGCGCACCTCCAGGCCAACCGCCATGCTGGCGCGGTCCACCTTGACGAGAATATCTCCCGGCAGGTAGCCGATGTAGTCGAGATGGCGCATCTGCAGCAGCGCATCGACGCCGCTGACCCACATGGCCGCGTCGCCGGGGACGGTGTCCGTCTGGCCGGCGCCGATGACCAGGCGGGCCGGGTGAGTGCAGCGTGAACTGCGTTCCAGGAGCAGCCGCTGCAGGGTGGTCTGTTCAATCCCGCGGGTACGCTTTTCCAGCCTGGAGCCGAGGCGCTGCCATCCCTTCATGCGCCGGTCTCCCGGCCCGGAGGGCGCAAACCAGCGCCAGCTGGCCTCGGCATAGCGCTGCGCAAGACCTCGCAGCCACCGACGTGCCGGCGCAGGAAATCGCTGCATCCAGCGCCACTGCGCCAGCGCCTCGAAATAGTGGGTGTAACCGCCAAACAGCTCGTCGCCGCCGTCTCCTGACAGCACCACCTTGACCTCCCGGTGCGCCAGCTGCGAGACCAGCAGCGTCGGCACCTGTGAGATATCGG
>CAZWUX010000624.1:0-1805 GCA_964637665.1 uncultured Anaerolineae bacterium | reverse complement strand
GCGGGCAACGAGATTCGAACTCGTGACCTTCTCCTTGGCAAGGAGACGTTCTACCACTGAACTATGCCCGCGTAACGACCTGCATTATAGCGCAGACACAGGGGTGATGCAAGCATTTTTGAGCCGCGCGGAAGGCGGCCCGGCCCGTGTCAGGCCGCCGGGGAAGTCATGTTGAGTAGATGCTCGCGCAGGTGGTCGATGGCCTCGTCCAAGCGCTGCTGGATGGCCTGAACGCGGCTGGCGGCTTCGGTGGGGTGCTCGCAGTTGAGCGCGTTGAGCAGCAGCCCCGCGCCGTACAGCGCTTGCAGCACGTCATCCTCGATCTTGGGCGCGAGGCGGGCGCGGGCCTGAACGAGCGCCAATTCCTCGTTCTTTTTGTGATAGCGCAGCGACTCGATGCTCACGGCGGCGTGTGCGGCCAGCATCTCGGCCAACCGCTGATCCTCCTCCGTGAACGCATCCCGATCGATCTTGTTCGCGAGGTAGAGATCGCCGACCACCTCGCCGCGACTGCGCACCGGCACGCCCAGAAAGGAGCGGATGGACGGGTGGACCGGCGGCACCCCCTCGAAGGCCGGATGCTCCGCCACATTTGGCAGGCGGAGAGCCTTCCCCTCTTTCAGCATCACGCCCAGCACGCCGTGCCCCATTGGCGGCGCGCCTGCCTGCTCGACGGCCTCCGGCGGCAGCCCGGCGACGACGAAATGCGCCATGCGCTCGCCCGGCCCACCCGGCACGCCGATGGCCGACATCTCCGCGCCGACGACCTCCAGCGCAGTCTCAGCGATATGATGCAGCGCCTCCTCGATGTCATGCGCGCCCGCGACGGTGATAGCCGCCCGGTGCAGGTGAACCAGCTTGTCTGCCCAGTTATCGTTTCGATCCACAGGTTGCCCTCATCGTGTTGTGTTTCGATCCTGATTAAAACAGGCGGGCAACCATCAATCCAGGCCAAATGTCATATATATCTGGATGATTATTGTCATATTCACCGGCGAAGGGCTGTCCATTCGCACCAGACCGGGGGCATCGGCTCAATGGCGGTCGTCGATGCGCCAGGGGTCGAGTTCGGGCGGCGATGCACCCGCCCCGGCGAGATCGTAGTGAAGCCGGATGACCTCCTCACCGGTAGCGTTTGTCGTGTCGAAGTAATAGACCCACCAGCCGCCCACGCGCGCCTCGCGGTACGGCTCGAAGTTCGGCACGTTGGTCACGTTCGCGCCAGGGGGCAGCGCGACGGCCACGACGAACTGCTCATAGTAGCTCTGCTGCTGGGTGCCCAGCGAGAGGATCAGTCCCTCGCCGGTAGCGCTGTTGGGTGCGATATACGGCGAGTTCTCGCTGATTATGTCAAGGCCGTACATCCCCGACCCATCGGGCCGGATCGTAACCAGCGGATAGACACGCTCGGCATCCTCCCCCGGCCCGACGGCGTAGACTGCCTCCTCGACCTCGCCGCCGAACGACTCCAGGCTGGCAACATCGTCCTTCGTGTTGACCAGCGGCCCGGCCACATCGACCGATTCCTCGGTGCCCTCGGCTACCGGGTCGGGATGGATGATTTCGACGTAGCGAAGCGTCTCGTCCGGGTAGACGGCCCACACGTCGATGACGCGCGGCGTCGCATTCGTGCCCCGGCGCGCCCCGGTGCCGCCGAAGGCGACGAGACCCGCCACGCTGCCCGTGCCGATCAGCACGACGGCCAGCACGATCCCGATCAGAACGTTGCGGCGCGTCCGGTCGAATCGCGTCCCTGTGGAAGCCCCTTCTTTCGTCGTCAATTCACTCGTCCTCGCACTTGTGAT
>CAZWUX010000623.1:0-1818 GCA_964637665.1 uncultured Anaerolineae bacterium | reverse complement strand
TTCAATATCCCCAATGTGATCCAAACGGATGCCGCCATCAACCCCGGCAACTCTGGCGGTCCGCTGCTCAACCTCCAGGGCGAGATCGTCGGTGTCAATACGGCCATCGAATCGAATGTGAGCCAGTTCTCGGGGGTTGGCTTCGCGGTCCCCGCGGACAACGTCGCCCGCGTGATCCCGGTGCTCATTGCCAAGGGCAGCTATGCCCATCCGTGGCTGGGTATCGCCGGCACCAATCTCACCCCCAGCCTGCGCGAGGCGATGTCGCTCGATGCCGAGCAGACCGGCGTGCTGGTCATCACCGTCGATGCAGATGGCCCTGCACTAACGGCTGGTTTGCAGGGAAGTGACGAAGAGACCCAGATCGACGGCTCCACAGTCCAGATCGGCGGCGACGTGATAGTTGGGATCGACCAGGCCGTGGTGCGCGACTTTGACGACTTGCTCGCATATCTAAGCGGAGAGACGTCCGTCGGCCAGCAGGTCACGCTGCACCTTCTGCGCGGTTTAAAACCGATCGATGTAGAAGTTACGCTTGGCGTCCGGCCGGCGGCTTCCAGCTAAAGGCCAATCACCGGCGTTCTTCGATGAGCGTCCAGAGATCATCCCTGGGCGCTCACTCTGTTTAAGTGGAACCAGACGGCTGCATATGGTGTATTAAGGAGTGATCTCACAAATCTCATGTGAGCTCGGTTCACATCCCTAACCGTCTCCGCAACGGCGGGAGGAGGCCAGGCGCACTCTCGATGACTCATAAACAGGTGGTGATACCCGTGCTCGTCCTTGCGAGTCTCGCTTCGCTGACTGCTTGTGCAGCAGGCGCTCAACACAAGGACGAAACAGCATTCGTTTGCCCGGTAACCGAACCGCAGCGGGCGCTGCACCCAGAGGACTCGGCGGTGTCGGGTCCTCCCGCGTACGGTTACTATTTCATCAATGATGCCCGCACAATCTGGGCTTCTGCCTGGTGGTCAGCCGAGCAGGACGTTCCACTACCCGTAAGCGAAGATGGCATAAAGATGGGTTGGTTCCGACCTGCCGGGGCCTTACTCGAGATCACGGGGGAGCGGATCGATGGGAGCGCCCCTGCTCTTGAAGCGCATGTCCCCTGCTGCTATCCGACCCGGTTCCAGGCGACCGGCATCACATTTCCAACAGAGGGCTGCTGGCGAATATCGGCGACGGCCGCTGGCGAAAACCTTGAGTTCGTCGCCCAGGTCGTGTTTGATGGGAGCAAGTGATGAATATGGGGAGCTTTTCCCAGCCTGGATTGCGCAAAGCCAAAAGGGATTCATGATACGTGCTGCAGGCGGGTGATGAGTTGACCGTCGCACAGGAGGAGATCCGGGCCGCGATCGAAGGTGATCCTGCCGCCTGGCAGGCGCTGGTTGACCGGCACAGGCAGGCCATCTTCCGGTTAGCCTACCTCATCCTGGGCAACGCCCCCGACGCTGAGGACATCGCCCAGGAGGCTTTCCTCCGGGCCTACCAGGCTCTTCAGCGCTTCGACAGCCAGCGTCCGCTGCGGCCATGGCTGCTGCGCATTGCCCGCAACCTGGCCTACAACCGTCTCCGGTCCAGGAAACGTCAGAACGGCCTTTTCGTGCGCCTGTTGCGGCAGCAAGACCCGCAGACCTTCGATGGGCGCGAGCTTGAGCAGTCCAGCCAGACCGAGGCGGTCTGGTCCGGGATCCAATCCCTTTCTCGGAGGGATCAGGAGGTTATCTACATGCGCTACTTCCTCGAAATGGGCGAAGACGAGATGGCGGACAGCCTGGACGTAGCCCGGGGGACGGTCAAATCACGGCTCCACCGGGC
>CAZWUX010000622.1:0-1819 GCA_964637665.1 uncultured Anaerolineae bacterium | reverse complement strand
TTCAACCGAGGTCACCATGTCAACCACCTGCCGGGCCAGCGGAACCAGCGTCTGCCCGGCCTTAGTCAGCTTGACAGAGCGCCCGGTCCGTTCGAAAAGGTCAATCTGCAGGTAATCTTCCAGCGACTTGATCTGGTGACTGACGGCGGGCTGAGTGATGGACAACATTTCAGCCGCTCGAGTAAAACTCTTAGCGCGCGCCGCCTCCAGAAAGACTTGAAGCGCATAAACATCTAACATCTTGCCCGCTCGGTTCTGTCCCGACTTACAAACTGATCAGCGCCATGGCGAGGTCGGACGGCTGCACGCCCGGCGCTTCCACCTCATGATTCCTGAAGTACTCCGCGGCGGCAGCTTCAACCGCTGCACTGCTGGCCTCCACCCCTTCCAGTGCGGCTTCCAGTGCGGGCAAGCTGCCCATTGGGAAGAAGAAAAAATCTCCTGACAGATGGATACTGTAGAGATGTCCGTTGCGTTCGATGGCGATAGCACGGATTAAGCCGCCAGGCGCCTTATACACCCGCTGGACGACACTCGTGCCTTCTGCGATGCGCACGCTGCGTAAGTCGGGGCTGCGCCGGTCATTGGCTGTCAGCCAGCCCACCGTATTGAACTGCTCTCGCCACAGCCGGTCGGCCTCGGCGCGCATCTCGTCGTCCACCGTCCGTGGCGTCAGCTCACCCAGCAAGGGCTCGTAATGTTCGACCAACCTTCCCGATAGCTGCTCAATGGTCGGGGGTGTCTCGACCTCACGGGTCAACGTGGTCAGAGCTTCCCACATGGATTTCTGCACTTTGTCGCGGAACTTTTCGTCGGGCACGCGCAGGCTGCGGGCCATCATCTCGTAATTGAAATCGATGATGAAATTCCCGACCAGGATCATCATACCATTAATCTCGGCTGCGCCGTTGCCTGAGATTTTGCGTCCGCCGACGATGATATCGTTGACCGGTTTGAACGCCGCCTCAGCACCGAAGTCGCGGAACGTTTCCACAACCGGCCCCAGGTAGCGGCGGTAAAACGCATCTTTCTGGTAGGGCAAGTCGTCGCGGTCTGCCCGCAGGACAAGCTGATAAAAGAGCTGACCGCGATCCAGGTAGACCGCACCACCGCCGACTTCGCGGCGGAAGACCGGAATACCACACTCGGCCAGGAAATCCATCTCGATTTCCTGGGCAGCATCCTGATGATAACCGAGGCAGACATAGGGATCGCCGGGCTGGAGCAGGATCAGTCCCTCGCGGCCCAGGTAGGCCAGAGCGTGGTAGAGAAGCTGGCTGTCCAGCCAGGATACGGTGCCGAGGTTGTAGAGGTCCATGACGATGTCCCTTTTCGACTGACGCCTGGTAATTAGATGCAGAACATATGTTAAGGGGTCCGCGATGTGGTAGTCAGCCGAACGCCCCAACCCGACAGCATCTTGAAACTACGCTCTGTTACTTCTGGCAGGACGTCCCTTACTTTATCGCTCAACCCCACACCGATCTCCAGACTGTTTGGCTGCACGCCGATCAGATGCAGGTATTCAGGCAGTCTGCCCCGGATCAGCGCCAGCCCCAGCACCTCCTGAAAAGTAAGCTGGTGCTGGGACAACCTAAAACCCCCATAAAGTGGAATCTCTTCCTTCCTCAGTTCGACGACGGTACCGGGCGGCTGCCCGGCGTTGACGGCGTCCAGGATCAACAGGTGGGTGGCATCCTCCACCAGCGGCAGCAGGTTAAGGCCCAGTGTCCCGCCATCTTCTATCGCCACGCCATCCACCTCGCCGACCTGCTCTTTGATCCGCCGCACAGCATGAACGCCGACCCCTTCGTCGGTG
>CAZWUX010000621.1:0-1820 GCA_964637665.1 uncultured Anaerolineae bacterium | reverse complement strand
GCTCGGGGATGCCAGCCCCGCGCCCGACCCCATCCGGCCGCGACCCTGGACAGATCGAACGGCAGGTTGAACGCGACGATTACGCCGTGAGCGCGAAGCGTCCCGATCATCTGTCGCGCGAAATCCTCGCGCGGGATTGCACGCAGCCGCATTCGGGCATGCGTGTCGGCCATTCGACCGCGGCAGTAGTCCTGGATGACGTGGAATTCGTCTGGCCGGTATGTGGGCAGCGAGTCCGCGTACAAGATCTTTTCGTCCAGGCAGCGAAGCTCGCCATTGGACGTGAACCGACAGAAGCGGTAGACGCCGAACAGCAGTTCCTGGCTGCTGTCCCGCGTCGTCTACGTATCAAAGATCAGGAACGGTCGGTCCCACTTCCTGAGTCGGCGCTTCCTTCGGCGCGTCTTCGACCGCCTGGGCTTCTTCTTGGGCTTTGAGTAGACGCGAACGGCAATGTCGAGGGCCTCGGGCATGATGGTCATGAGGCCTCCGGCAGGTCGCGCCACTCGGGGAAGTGCTTCGTCAGGGCGAGGATAAATTCATAGAGCTTCTCGCCCCAGAGGATCAGACGCTCTCCGAGCGATCTGAGGAGTGTGCCGATAGCAACCAGCATCTCGGCCAGACGCTCGGGCCACGTGGAGGTTGGCTTCAGCGATACTCCCGCCTTACGCAGCTCCTCGTGCAGTATCGCATGGCAATTCATGCAAAGGCACGCCGTGAGTTCCGAGTCATGCCGTCGACCCGCAACGTGGTGCTCTTGCAGCAACCTCTTGGGTGCTTCGATCAGCGCCCAGAAGTCTTCGGTGCCACAGCGGATGCAGACGGGATTCTCACCGAGCTTTCGCTCGCGCCGTGCCTGGCGCTCTGCGTTCTGGATAGGCTTCTTCTCCATCGTCTTTCTCCTTCAGCTTGTGTGGGTATAGAGGTCTTCGAACGAGATCTCGCTTCCGAAGGCGAGTCGTTCGATGAGATCGAGGTCGGCAATGAACCCGAACTGCTGCCCGTCGACCTGGAAGGACTCGCTGCCGAAGCGCTCCAGGTCTTCGGTCTCGCCCGTCGTCAGGAAGTCGTGAACGGCATTCCAGTAGCGGCCGACCTTCGAGGCCGTGCGGGAGTCCTTGACGGTGATTCGCTCCGGACCGTCAGGGATCAGGATTCGGACGCTCCGCTCAAACCGGTCCCAGGGCTTGGCCTGATAGCGGCCGTTGGGCAGTCGTTCGATGGCACGACCGACGTACTTCCGGACCGTCTCAGGCGCGGTCGATGCTTCCGTTGCAGCTGCAGTCAGCGACTCTCCACGCCGCATCAGGCTGAGGGCTTCGAGTGCCCGCAGCTGGGGATCATCCCTGCTACTCATAGTCCACCTCCTCGTTGGGTGTTGGCCTCGCGCCAGCCGCGAGGTTTCCGAGAAGGTCGCGGGGGTGGAATTGAGGTTTGGGTCGATCTCGCACGCAGGTCTATTATCAGCCGGTATATGAACGGTGATCAGAAGTGGGAGACGCTTGACGATCTAAAGGCCACGGGCGCGACCTACGATCAGCTTCGGCGCTGGCGAGGAAGGCGGTTGCTACCCAGACCTAGTAAGCTTGGACTGGGACGCGGTAGGGGATCGGTTTCACTCTATCCCGCGGGGACAGTCGCGACTGTCTCTAGGATTCAACAACTCCTACGCGAGAATCGCGATCTGGTCGCTGTGGGCTGGCAGCTGTGGCTCGAGGGCCATCCGGTCGCAGGTTTCGTCCTGGATATCCTGGACGAGTCAGTCTCCGTGCTTGAGCCGGCGGCCGAGAATCTCGAGAGACGCTTCGAGACAGCAATTG
>CAZWUX010000620.1:0-1833 GCA_964637665.1 uncultured Anaerolineae bacterium | reverse complement strand
CCGGGCGGGCCGCCGGGCTGTACGTCATGCCGCAGTTTGGGCGGTACGATCTGGCGGCGGAGATCGTCGCCCACGCGCGGGGAGCGGCGGGGTAATCAACCGCCCGGCTTTCCATGCGCGTCTGAATCAGGGGAATGAAGTGCTCCACCGCCGGAGGTCAGCGCGCGCCGATTGTCACGGTCGGCAGGCCCCGGCTGGCGATGCCGTACAGAACCGCTGTGCGGTTCTGACTGGGAGTTGGCTTCGCCAACTCCATGATTGGCGTAGCCAATCGCCCCGACCCGAATTCACTTTCCCGACTCGCGCCGCGCCCAGCAGGATCACCCTGTCATCGGATCGACCGGCACGCGATCAGGATAAAAAGCAGCAGGAGCGCGCCGGATATGGCGCGCTCCCGTTCGTTTGCGCGATTTTAACCGTCAGGCGGCGAGGTCAGGCATGCGGGTGTGCCAGTCCGTCGCCCCCTGGTAGGCGTGGCCCGCGTTGAGGATCGCGCCCTCACCGAACGCCGGACCCATCAACTGCAACCCGACGGGCAGGCCGTCGCCGTCGAACCCGCACGGCACGGACAGCCCACATATACCGGCCAGATTGGCGGCCAGCGTGAAAATGTCCGACAGGTACATCTGGAGCGGATCGTCGATGCGCTCCCCGATCCTGAACGCCGTCGTCGGCGAGACCGGGCAGGCGATCACGTCGACCTGCTCGAACGCCCGATCGAAGTCCTGCTTGATCAGCGTGCGCACCTTCTGCGCCTTCAGATAGTAGGCGTCGTAGTACCCCGCGCTGAGCGCGTACGTGCCCAGCATAATGCGCCGCTTGACCTCCTGCCCAAAGCCCGCGCCGCGCGTCTGGCGGTAGGTTTCCCACATCGAGCCGCCCTCCACGCGCGGCCCGTAGCGGATGCCCTCGAAGCGGGCCAGGTTGGCCGACGCCTCCGCCGTCGCGACGAGGTAATAGACCGGCAGCGCCACGTCGGTGTGCGGCAGGCTGATCTCGACGATCTCCGCGCCGAGGCCGGATAACGCATCGACCGCCGCGCGGACCGCCGCGTCGACGGCGGGCTGCATTCCTTCTACGAAGTACTCCTTCGGCACGCCGATGCGCAGCCCCTTAATATCCCCGTCGAGGGCCGCCGTGTAATCCGGCACGGGCGTATCGACCGACGTGGAGTCGAGCGGGTCATGCCCCGCGATGGCCTCCAGCAGCAGCGCGACATCCTCCACCGTCTGGGCGAAGGGGCCGATGCTGTCCAGCGACGACGCGTAAGCGACCAGCCCGTAGCGCGACACGCGCCCGTAGCTGGGCTTGAGGCCGACCGTGCCGCACAGCCCGGCGGGCTGCCGGATGCTGCCGCCGGTATCCGTGCCAAGCGAGCCCGCCGCCATGCGGGCCGGGATCACGGCGGCGCTGCCGCCGCTCGATCCGCCGGGCACGCGGTCGAGGTCCCAGGGATTGTGCGTGGTGACGTAGCCGGAGTTCTCGGTGGAGGAGCCCATGGCGAACTCGTCCATGTTCGTCTTGCCGAGCATCACCGCGCCGCGCGCCTCCAGCCGCTCGACTGCCGTCGCCGTATAGGGCGGGCGGTAGCCCTTCAGAATCTTGGACCCGCAGGTCGTCTCGATGCCCTTGGTGGTCAGCACGTCTTTGTAAGCCAGCGGAACGCCCAGCAGCGGATTATCTTCACCGTCCGCGCGGCGGGCATCGGCCTGTTTGGCCTGCGCCAGCGCGGCGTGGGGGGTGACGGTCAGATACGCCTTCACGCGGTCATTCAGCTCATTGATGCGGTCCAGATAGGCGCGCGTCAGCTCGACGGAGGAGACATCCCCCGCG
>CAZWUX010000619.1:0-1834 GCA_964637665.1 uncultured Anaerolineae bacterium | reverse complement strand
ACGAAGCCGGATACCAGCAAGTGCGCACGCCGCACGTCAGCAAGGAGGACCTGTTCATCCGCAGCGGGCACCTGCCCTACTACGCGGAGAGCATGTACCCGCCGATGGAGCTTGAGGGCGTGCGCTACTACGTCAAGCCGATGAACTGCCCGATGCACCACAAGATCTACGCCGCCCGCCAGCACAGCTACCGCGACCTGCCGATCAAGCTGTCCGAGTACGGCACCTGCTACCGCTATGAAAAGAGCGGCGAGCTGTTCGGGCTGATGCGCGTCCGCTCGATGCAGATGAACGACGCGCACATCTATGTCTCGGAGGAATTATTCGAGCAGGAGTTCATGGACGTGATCGACATGTACCTCGAATATTTCGAGATTTTTGGCATCGACAAGTACGTCATGCGCCTGAGCACACATCACAAGCGCGGGCTAGGCAAAAAATACGTCGACAACGAGCGCCTGTGGCTCAAGACCGAGGAGATGGTTCGGCGGGCGATGCAGAACGGAGACGTGCCCTACATCGAAGTGCCCGACGAGGCGGCCTTCTACGGGCCGAAGATCGACGTGCAAATCTGGAGCGCGACGGGCCGCGAGTTCACGCTCGCCACGAACCAGGTCGACTTCGCGCAGCCGCCGCGCTTCGACCTGACCTTCGTCAACAGCGAGGGCGAGGAAGAGACGCCCCTGTGCCTGCACCGCGCGCCGCTCAGCACGCACGAGCGCATGATCGGCTTCCTGATCGAGCACTACGCGGGCAACTTCCCGGTGTGGCTCGCGCCGGAGCAGGTCCGCGTGATCCCCATCACGGACGAGCACAACGCCTACGCGCAGGAGATCGCTGGAAAGTTGTACGATGACGGCGTCCGCGCCAAGGCCGACCTCGGTTCGGACCGCATGGGCGCGAAGATCCGCTCCGCGCAGCTGATGAAGGTGCCCTACATGCTGATCGCCGGGGACCGCGAGGTCGAGGAAGGCACGGTGTCACTGCGCAGGCGGGACGGCATGCAGCAGAACGATATGCCCTTCGAGGAATTCCGCGCGCTCGTCAACGAGCGGATCGCGACCCGCTCGTCCGAACTCTAAGCATACAGCGCGCGCATAAAACAAATCCCCCTGCTGACGATGTTCTCAGCAGGGGGATTTTGTACATCGCCAGCCGGTGGGCCGGACCTACCCCCCGAAGCCGAGCGCCCCGTACGTCGCCGCGAGCCACCTATCCACCGATTCAAGCTCCCCCCGCCACAGCGCGACGCGGGCCTGATCGACCGCCGCATAAGCCCGGTAATGCGCCTCACTCTCGTCGAACCCCCCAAACACGTAGGCGTAACCCTCCGACACCTCATCCGCCCGCGCCGCGAACGACGCCGGATCGAGGCGGCGCGGCGTGTGCCCGGCCAGCGATTCGCGCCACTCCGCGTCGAGTTCTGCCAGCGTCATCCCGTAGATTCGCTCATAATTCGAGCTGGCGTACACGGCGTGCAGCTTCGCCATGCCGTAGGTATCGACCAGATGCGCCACGAAGCACCCCGCCCCGAAATAATTGAATGGCTGCCGGATGTGCCCCCGGAACGCCCCGGCATCCTCCTCGATGTCCGCCAGCGGCGGCATCTGCCCGGCGGCCTCGATCGCGCCGCAGAACGCCCCCGGCGAGAGGTAATCACCTGCCGCCAGCAGGCCGCTCCCGGCGTAGGTCGCCACCCCCTCCGACAGCAGGTAGGATGGGCCGGGCGGGCCGAGCGTGTTGAGCGCGACCATGTGTGCGATCTCATGCGCGACGAAGTAAGCATTGTCCGCGCGCGTGCCGCTGCCATCGTACAGCACGAACACCTGCCTCT
>CAZWUX010000618.1:0-1837 GCA_964637665.1 uncultured Anaerolineae bacterium | reverse complement strand
GTGGAGCAGACGGGAGGGGGACTGGTTTCCTGCTCGCAGTGCCAGCCGGATCAGGAAATATCGCCCGCCGCCGATGATCATCCGACGCATGCCCTGACGCGGCTCGGCAAGGAAATCTTGTCCTACGTTCTGGACCTGGCCGTGATGTATTTGGATGGCGAAGAGAGGCATTACGGTCCCAGTGTGGAAGCCATCGCCGTCTATCTTGACAAGACACCCAGGCAAATCATGCCCGCCCTGGGCCGCTTGATCGAGGAAGGCTATCTCGAATGCGACCGGCCGGCAACGGACGGAACTCCGACAGCCAAGACAATCGTTTATCCCACGGCACAGGCGCTGCGCACGGTCCCGGCGTTTGACGCCATGTCCCGCAAAGCCCTGGCGGGGGAATTGCGGAATTTGCACTCCTGAGTCCGTTGTGCCGCCCGCTGACGGATCGACGCGCCGGTGGTGCATGGCTGGTTGTTCGCACGGTCCGTATCCTGGCTTCGGTTTTGGGGGCACTCGACGCTTTCCACGGCATGGTTGTCTATCGCTTGCGCGACGCCAACGCGCTGGCCGGCGAGATCGACCAGATGCGCGACGGCGCTTGCCCGAGACGATCAAGTCGGCTCCCGATTGCTATGCCCAAGCCGCCGAAGCCCAAGCGCAGCACGGAGCGGGGAGAGGGGCGGTGTGAAACTACGAGCTGGCAAAATCGGCAGAGGTGAGCAAACGCATCGCGGCCAACTCGGGGCAAGTGGAGGATAGGGGACTTGAACCCCGGGCACAAGTCTCGAGGAAACCGCCAAATCCTCGAACAGGCGGCGCACAAAGCGGCGCAGTCGCCGCACCGGCCGAACCTGCCAGCCAGTTCGACGCCGGCCTGATTACCGTGATCCAGGCGTGGTCGCACCTGCCGGAGGCGATCCAGGCGGGGATCCTGGCTATCGTGCGGGCGTCAGCGTAGCTTGGCCCCTCGAGGCACCATTCCGTCTGCCTAACCTCGGTCGATTTGACCGATACTCGGAGGTGTTGAGAACTGGCCCGACATGTCGGAGATCCCAGCCCAGCGCTGAAAAAGTTTGATCCCCGGAATCAAGGTGGCCGGGCCTGACCATCGGGAATGGTCGGGGGACGGAGCGTGTCCCCCACCAACGACACCACTTTAAGGTTCGCGCTTCCTGTTTTTCTTGTTCAGTCGTGGTCTGCAGCTTCCGCTAGGCTCCAGTTGCAGACCACGACTGAGTCGCCGCAGGGGCTAGCGAACCGTGTGGCCCGATTGTGTTACTACACTCGGCCACAAACGCCGGCGTTTCGGTTGATGCCTGGGCACCCTATAACAAGACCCTCCGGACGGCTTCGACGCTCGACTAGCTTGTGGTTCACCCGCCATCCATCGATACCCATAGCGACCCATTTGGGTTGCCAGGTCGAACATTGGAGTACCAGCTATCGCTTGGAACTTGCGGCTGCCGTCGTTGGGTCAGCGTGGCTGGACCAACATCTGACCGCCCGACGCTCTGACATTTGCTCACGTGTCCCTGTGTTGCGGACGTGCTCGAATACTTTACGCCGCCTCGTCGGGCTCAGGAGTTTCCCGATACGGCCTCCTTGTGTATCTCCATGTCCACGGCCTGATCGGCCACCATCCTGTGCAGCCGGGCATTCTCCTTTCCAACTCCCTAAGCCGCTTGGCTTGGTCAGTCTGCGGGCCGCCGTACCCCTGGCACAAGCGATAGTGCGTCTGCTCAGTGATCCTGCGACTCTTGACGATCTGACCCATTGTCTGCCCCTTGGAGATCTCCACTTCAGCTTCACGCAGCTTGCCGATGATCTGCTCAGCGTGAGGACGCGC
>CAZWUX010000617.1:0-1841 GCA_964637665.1 uncultured Anaerolineae bacterium | reverse complement strand
GGACCGGGAGAGCGGATGAAGGATTCCTCCAGCTCGGATTCGTCAATCTGAATGGTGGGTGTGACATCAAGCATCGAGCATGTCCTAAGATGATTACCGTGGAACGATATTCTAGCGCACTTCCGCGCCGCAAGCCGTTATGTCAAGCTAGAGCCCCCCAAATTTGGTTCTGCGGTTCTATGATGATCGGCACGCTTTCAATGGTATAGTTTGAATCCACGGGACGAGGGCTCGTGAGTATCTTCCTGGGTGAATAGCCCGGGCATTTGTCGTCTATGGATGAATCGGTAGTCAGCACAATCGGTCCGTACCCAATCCGCGGCCGGATCGGCAGCGGCGGGATGTCGACCGTCTACGAGGGGATCGACCCACGCACGGGTCGATCGGTGGCCGTTAAGCTGATGGCCTCCTTCCTGATCGAGGATCCCAAGTTCAAAGCCCGCTTCAACCGCGAACTCAAACTGCTACGTTCCTTCGACCATCCCAACATCGTCCCCGTGCTGGCTTACGGTGAGCACGGCCGCTCGCCGTTCATCGTCATGCCCTACGTCCGTGCCGGCACGCTCCAGGACAGGCTGCAGCGGGGTCCCCTGGGCATGTTCGAAGCGGCGCGCACCATCGGCGACATCGCCAAAGGCCTGGCCTATGCACATGCCAAGGGGGTTGTCCACCGCGATGTCAAGCCTTCCAACATCCTGATTGACGAGGATGGCACGGCGATGCTATCCGACTTCGGCTTCGCCAGCATGACCGAGGCCTCGCTCACGCTGACCGGGTCGGGCATGGTCGGCACGCCAGCCTTCATGGCCCCCGAGCAATGCCGGGGTGAGAAGGTCGACGCCCGGACCGACCAGTATGCGCTGGGGGTCGTGCTCTACCGTCTTGCGACCGGCCGCCTGCCGCACGACGGTGAAACCCCGCTGGCGATCGCCCTCAAACAGATCAACGAGACGCCGGTCGAGCCGCGCAAGGTGAACGCCCACGTCCCGCTCGTCATCGATGAAGTCATCCAGCGCGCCATGTCGAAGAATCCGAAGGACCGCTACGCTGATATGGCCGCCTTCAACGCTGCTTTCCAGGAAGCGATGCTGGCCGCCCGGAACAACGGTCAGGACCGGACCGCCGTCATGCAGAGCATCAGCGAGGCGCGCATCCGCTACGACCGTATGCTGCGCTCCCTGCGGCGGACGTTCTCGATCCGCAATCTACGCCGCTGGCCGGTCCTGTTGACGCTGCTCATGCTTTTGTTTATCTTCCCCCTGGGGGCATACGCCGTTTACAACCTGACCAACGGAACGCCCACGCCCGATCCTGCGGCCCGCCTGGCAGCCGAGGCGACGATCGCCTCGCTTTCTACGGCGGCGGCTGCACAGGGTGGGGCGGGCATGGACGAATCGCAAATCCAAACCGTAGTGGCCGGCACGATGGCCGTGCTGCAGTCCACCCCCAGCGCCACGCCCATGCCGACCCAGGTCCCGGGCGAGCCAACCTGGACGCCAACCCCTTCGCCGACGATCACCGACACGCCCTACCCGTTCGCCTCACCCACCCGCACAGCAACAAGTTCAGGGGGAGGGGGCTTTGAACCTACCAGCACGCCGACGCGAACCGGGACGCCCACGCGCACGCTCACACCCTCGGACACGCCTATCACATCATCGACAAGTACGCCTACATTGATTCCATCGAATACGCCGTCGCCGGTTCCTACCAACACATCTCCGCCTCCGACCATCGACCCCAGCAAGTGCAAGGAGCCAGGACACCCCGTTTTCGGATGTACGCCAACCCCTAGTGGGTAACGCGTCTTCAGTTTGATATCAACTTGAGCTAAATCCTAT
>CAZWUX010000616.1:0-1851 GCA_964637665.1 uncultured Anaerolineae bacterium | reverse complement strand
TCGCGCTGCTCGGGACGCTCGCGTTCTCGATCTCCGGGACCTTCTACGCCGCGCTCACGCTACACCTGCGGGCCCGCGAGATCATGCTGCCGCTGCTGCTCATTCCCGCCCTCGTCCCTCCGCTGCTGGGAGCCGTGAACGCCACGCAGCTGGTACTGGACGGAAACCCGTTCGGCGAAGCCACTTTATGGGTTCGCCTTCTGGTGGCCTACGACGTAGTGTTCTTCGTGGTGTGCACCTGGTTGTTTCCCCTGGCCGTGGAGGAATAGTTGGAGCGAAGTGCGCCGTTCGTACGCTGGCTGGGCATCGCCGCGCTGATCCTCATGGGCGTCGGGAGCTTCATCGGGCTGTTCGTGGTACCGGCCGACGCCGAGATGGGTGAGGTCCAGCGGCTCATGTACGTGCACGTTCCAGCTGCATGGACCGCTTTCATCGCCTTCTTCGTGGTGTTCGTCACGAGCGTCCTCTACCTGGTTCAGCGGGACCCGCGGACCGACCGCGTCGCGGCCAGCGCCGCGGAAGTCGGCGTCGTCTTCATTTCGCTGACCCTGCTGACGGGCATGCTGTGGGGAAAGCCGACATGGGGCGTCTGGTGGACCTGGGACCCTCGGCTGACCACGACCGCGCTCCTGCTGGCCGTCTTCATCGGCTACCTGGCCGTCAGAGGCTTCGCCGACGATCCGGAGCGCCGCGCGCGCTGGTCCGCCATCGTCGGAATCCTCGGTTTCGTCCAGGTGCCGATCGTCTATCTGTCCGTGGTCTGGTGGCGAACGCTTCACCAGCCGCCGTCGAGCCCGAGATCGGTCTCCAGCGAAATCCTGTGGACGTGGATGTTGAACTTCCTGGCCTTTCTGCTCGTTTTCAGTTACCTGACCGCACGACGCGCCAGGGTCGCCAGGCTGGAAGAGGAACTTGAGACGAGACTGGCGTATGATTAACGGGTACGTGGCGGCAGGGTACGGTGTCATCTGGGTGGCGATCCTGTGGTACGCCTGGCGCACGTGGCGCCGGCTCCGCACCGTCGAACGTCGGCTCGCCGCCCTCGAACGCGAATCCAGTACAGAACCCGGTGAACCAAACGATGAATAGATCCAGGAAGATGTGGGCCGGTGTGGGCGCCGTGGCGGTGATCGGCGCGATCGCCCTGCTGCTGGCCGGTGGTCTCAAGGAGAACGTCGTCTACTTTCTCACGCCCACCGAGCTGGTCGCGCAGGGGACGTCGGCCCTGGATCGACCTCTGCGGCTCGGCGGTCAAGTGAAGCCGGGCTCGGTGAACTGGGACGCCGAGGACCTGGACCTGCGGTTCGTCGTGCAGGACAGCGTGAGTGAGGTGCACGTGGCCTCCACCGGAGCGCCGCCGGCCATGTTCCGCGACGGCATCGGTGTCGTCGTCGAGGGCTCGATGCGGCCGGACGGCACCTTCGAATCGACGAATCTGATGGTGAAGCACTCCAACGAGTATCGCCCCCCGCACGGCGACTCGGTGCCCGACGCGATGTACGAATCGCTGATCCGTTCCGACAACCAGGAATAGCACCGTGCCGCATCCCGGGGGAGTTGGATCCCGATGATCAATCTGATCGGGACCGTATCGATCACGGCGGCCTGGCTGGGCGCCGCGTCTCTGGCCGTGCTGGGCCTGGCGGCCGGCTTCCGTCGCAGCGATGCCTTGCTGCGCGGCGCGAAGTACGCCGCCGGCTTCGTATTCGCCTCGATGGTCGCCGCCGTGGGCGCCATGGAGTATGCGTTGCTCACGCACGACTTCAGCGTCGAGTACGTGGCCCAGGTGGGCAGCCTCGAGACGCCGCCCTATTACACGGCGATCTCGCTCTGGAGCAGCCTCGAAGGCTC
>CAZWUX010000615.1:0-1864 GCA_964637665.1 uncultured Anaerolineae bacterium | reverse complement strand
CTGCGTAGGGCTTTGACCCTGTGATGACTCGAGTAGCCCCCATCGTTCGGGCGGTTTGCGCCTGGTGATCATAGCGGGCCAGCACGGTGATATCTGCTTCAGGGACCAGGGCTCGCGCGGCCTGTAGCGTCAGCAGGCCAATAGTCCCCGCACCAACCACAAGTACCTTGTCCCCCGCAACCGGACGTGCTCGCAGCACGGCATGTACCCCGACTGCCATCGGCTCGATCAAGGAAGCCTGGTCGACGGTTATCCCTTCCGGCACAGGCCATATCTCCGCTTCGTGGGCAACATAGCGTTCGCTCCAACCCGCCCCGATAGCGTTCGGCCCAAGGCCAAGTGAAGCGTTCTCGCAAAAGCGCCCATGCCCGGCCGCACATTGCCGGCAAATGGGTTCGATCTCCTGTGTGTGGCAATTCGGACTTCCGATAGGTCTCGCTTCGATCACCACGCTATCGCCGGGCTTGAAACGGGTGACATCCCCCCCAACCTCGATCACTTCCCCCACAGCTTCATGCCCGAGGTAGATGCGCTGCAGGCCGGGTTCGGCAGCAATCGCCACGCGCGGATCAGCGTCGACCCGCAGGAGTGACAGATCTGTCGCACAGATCCCGCACTGCCAATTACGCACCTTCAGCCACCTGGATCCTGGAAGAGCGGGTTCCTCCATATCCCCCGCCCGGAATGGCGCCAGCCGGCTCCAGACGACACCCGGCCAGATGCCGCGCAGGGCTTTGACGGCCAGCGCCCGCGGAATGTCCTTATCGAAGTAAAGCGTTTTCAAACCCGCGGCCTCACGAATCTCCCCCGCTATCTGGGGGCTTGGACTGAGCCGGATCCTCCTGGCGGACATCCTTCCTCACTGCCGCACAGGCAAGGCAGGATGGACGATCACAGAGCAAGGCGCGCGGGTCCTCCCGGATCCAGGCCGAGGCGATATTCAGCAGATCGCGCACGGCAATCGCTTCCATGGTGAGTGGGCCGAGCACCGTCCTACGCAGCTCACCACCAAGGCGTTCCTCAATGGCGTTAAAACCCTCTGAACAACCCGGCATATGCGTGCATACGGCGACGCCGGCCTCGGTCAGCGCCCAGCGCACAAACGTCTTCCGTCCGGCTTGCCGCTCAGCCCAATGCAAAGCCACGTTCACCCGCTGGTCTGTACCGACCAGGAGCACATCTGCGTCATATTCTGCCATCCAACCGATCGGAGCGAGCGGCTCGTCCAGCGTCTGGTCCGCCAGGCTTTCCTCTGCGCCGACCACCGAGAAGCTGAGCAGGGGATGTCCGGAACGCACCACATCAGGATGGGCACGGAAGAGTTCGGCCGTCTCTCCCTGGTCGACGTCCACGGGCAGCTCGGGCGTGAATATCTCTGAATCGAAGTTGGCGGCGTCATCCACGCCGTACTCCAACCCGTTTTCTTCTGGACCAAACGGGGGCACGATGGCAGCCCGCAGCGTAAATGCTGGCATCATGACCGTCTCTGCTACGGACACCAGGGCAGCCACGAAGCTTTCAGCGCCGCCAGCCAGCATCCCGGCCGTCCCCGGCGCGACATGCGCAAGCACCCGGCTGTGGGAGTCAAGATCCAACCTTGAAAAGGCCTGTACCAGTTCGCGGTAGCCGATCAACCCCGCCTCCCGTCGTGGCCAGGGATCGATCTCCCCATCCCGGTTAGCATGCCCTCCATCGGTCAGACCCCTTTCCAACCGGCTTTGCGCTTCTCGAGGAATGCCGACATGCCCTCTTTTTGATCCTGTGAACTGAAGAGGAAGTAGAAGCTCCGGCGTTCATCCGCGATGCCCTCTGCCAGCGTGGTCTCATACGCTTGGTTCACCATCTCCTTACCAATGCGCACAGC
>CAZWUX010000614.1:0-1870 GCA_964637665.1 uncultured Anaerolineae bacterium | reverse complement strand
CTGGGGAAACCGCTCTTTCTGGAGGGGGAGCCGGGCGTGGGCAAGACGGAGGTCGCGAAGGTGCTGGGGCACACCCTCGATGCCCGGCTGATCCGGCTCCAGTGTTATGAGGGGTTGGACGTACACACGGCGGTATATGAGTGGGATTATGCCCAGCAGATTTTGCACCTGCGGATTCTGGAGGCCAGTGGGGCGGGCCGCGCGGAAATGGAGCGGGATTTATACAGCCGGGAGTTTTTGCTGCCGCGCCCGCTGCTTCAGGCTATCGAGGGGGGTAGAGAGCACGTCCCGGTGCTGCTGATCGATGAGATCGACCGGGCGGATGAGGAGTTCGAGAGCTTCCTGCTGGAAGTGTTGTCGGACTTCCAGATCACCATCCCGGAGATTGGCACGGTCGTTGCGGAGCAGCCGCCGGTCGTCGTCGTGACCTCGAACCGCACCCGCGAGGTGCACGACGCGTTGAAGCGGCGCTGCCTGTACCACTGGATCGATTACCCGGACTTCGAGACGGAGCGGCAGATCGTCGAGTTGAAGGTGCCGGGCATCTCGGCGCGGCTGTCGGAGCAGGTCGTGGCCGTCGCGCAGGCGCTCCGTGAGGCGGGGCTGTTCAAGCCGCCGGGCGTCGCGGAGACGCTGGATTGGGGGCACGCGCTGATCGCGATGAACCGTGAGGCGCTCGACGAGGCGACCATCGACGACACGCTGGGTGTGCTGCTCAAGTATCAGGATGACGTGCAGCGCGTCCATGCGGACCTGCTGCGCGACCTCGCAGACCGGGCCGATGCTGCCCGTTGACGAGGATGGGCGGGAGGGCCAGCTTCTCTCGAACCTGTTGAAATTCGGGAGGATGCTGCGCAGGCTCGGCTTCCGGGTGTCGACGCGGCAGATCGTCGACCTCGGCGAGGCGCTGGCGCAGGTCGACCTCAGCCGCCGCGATGACGTTTTCCACACGATGCGGGCGTACCTCGCGCATGACCCGGAGCGCTTCGCGCTGTTCGAGCAGGCGTTTGACCTGTTCTGGCAGGGGCGGCTGGTGTGGGCGGTCGATCTGGGCGCGGGGCGCGGCGGGCGGCGGCAGGAGGACCTCTCGGATAAGCTGGCCGCTGATGAGAACATCGTCCGCGAGCACCCGCACACCCCCGCCCCGGCGGCGGAACCGCCGGACGAGGCGGGCGAGTTCGGCATCACCACGACATACAGCGCCACGGAACGGCTGCACCGCAAGGATTTCGCGGACTTCGATGAGGAGGAGATGGAGGCCGCCCGGCGCTTCATCCACGCGCTGGTGTGGCGGCTCGATACACGGCTGACGCGCAGGCAGGTGCGGGCCGTGAAGCGTGATGCTTACCTCGACGTGCGGCGGTCGATCCGGGGCAGTATGCGGCATGGTGGGGAGATCGTGCGGTTGGCGTGGCGGCAGCGCAAGCTCAAGCCGCGACCGCTCGTCGTGCTGTGCGACATCAGCGGGTCGATGGAGCGCTATTCGCGGTTGTTTTTGCACTTCCTGTATGCGCTGGTGCAGGAGGGGCGGCACGTCGAGACGTTTGTGTTTGGCACGCGGTTGACGCGCATCACGCCCGCGCTGCGGCATGGGGATGTCGATGCGGCGATGGCGCGGGCCGCTGAGGCCGTCGTCGATTGGTCGGGTGGGACGCGCATCGGGGCCTCGCTGAGGGCCTTCAATTACCAGTGGGGGCGGCGCGTGCTGGGACAGGGGGCGGTCGCGATCGTCATCAGCGATGGGTGGGACCGGGGGGACATCGGGCTGCTGGAGACGGAGATCGCGCGGTTGAGCCGGAGCGTGTCGCGGTTGATCTGGTTGAATCCGCTGCTGGGCGCGCCGGATTATGAGCCACTCGTGAGGGGGATT
>CAZWUX010000613.1:0-1877 GCA_964637665.1 uncultured Anaerolineae bacterium | reverse complement strand
CTCGTAACCGGCGTTCGAGACGATGGCCCGGAACGGCTCCTCGACGGCGCGGAGAACGATGCGGTAGGCCGCCTTTTCGTCGAGGTCGGCGCACGCGCTCAGGCGGGCCTGCAGAGCGGGCCTGCAAGCGAGCAGCGCGGTTCCGCCGCCCGGCACGACGCCGCCGGTCAGGACGCCGCGCATCGCGTCGGCGGTGCGCTGAGCAAGCCCCTTGCGGGCCTCGATGCCGACCGGACTCGATCCGCCCACCCACAGCGTCGCGGAGCCGCCGATCAATTTGCCGATGCGCTCCTGCGCCTGCCTGCGGGCGTCGGATTCGGCCATCCGGGCATGTCGATCACGCAGATAGGCGATGTGCTGCCGCAGGCGGCGGGGATCGCCTCGCCCCCCGATCAAACCGGTCTGCTCCGGCGTGGCCCAGACGCGGCGCGCGCGGCCCAGATCGTCCGGGCGGATCGACGCCAGCGTATCCCCGGCAGCCTGGCGGAACGGGCGGCCACCGGTCAGGATGGACAGGTCCTCCAGCGCGGCATCCTGGCCCATCGGGTGATCGGACGGCAGCCGGACGCCGATGCAGTGGAAACGGTCGGGGTCCTGGTTGGCGATCAATAGACCGAGGCTAGAATCTGTAAGCCCGGATGCGACGATCACCATCCGGCGATGACCGGCGGCAGCAGCGGTTCGCAGTGCGGGCAGGAGATCATCAGCCTGCGCGAAATTGAAATCGGTGATGAGGATGGCGGCGTCCTCAAGCTCGACGCGGCGGGTGAGGGGATCGGGCAGCATGTGGGCGGAAAATACGCCGCCCCGCCAGTGCAGTCCCTCGGTGTATTCGCGCTCCAGAGCGCGGCCCCGGCTCGACCGGATGTCGACGAAGCCGTAGGGGCCGACGATGTCGAAAATCTCGCCGAGCATGGCGGCGAGTTCGGGATCGGCGCAGATCGTCGCGGCGACCTGCGTGAGATGCGCCTCGCCCTCTCGGCGGATCACCATGCCGTCGAGCGCGCGGAACACGTCCCTCGCGGCGGCTTCGAGGTGGCCGCGCAGGGCCATCGCGTCGCCGCCCGCGACGACGTAGCGGACGGCCTGATCGTAGATGGACTGGAAAAGCACTGCGCCGGTCGCCGTGCCGTCGCCGTAGCGTTCGTGGAGACGCCAGAGCATGTGGCGCAGGTACATCGCGCCCATGTTCTCGTTACGTTCGGGAAGCTCGACGACCCGGCGGGCGATCAGCGCGCCGCTGTCGAGCAATTCCGGGGGCCTCCGGCGGGAGGTCCCAGCAACGGCGACCAGCCGGGGCAGCGGCCCCAGCGTGGGGCGGATCGCGCCGACAAGCTGATCGACGCCGCGCCGAAACGCTTGGTAGGTCACGGGCTGCAAGATGACGCGGTTTGACATGGGTTTCTCCGGGTCGGCGGCGTATTCCGCCAGCCTGACGCGAACCTGCTACTCCTCCGCGAGGCGCATCGCCGGGCGGAGGACGCTCAACTCAAGCAGGAGCCACGCGGCGAGGCTCCCGGCGAGCGCCAGCGCGTACAGCCAGTACGCGCCGACCTTATCGAATATCCAGCCTGCGGTCAGACCGGCGAGCATGTTGCTCACGTTGAAAAGCACGACGGTGTACACCGCGAGCACGGTCGCGACCTGATTTTTCGGGGCGTGGTGGGTCACGAACACGGTCAGGCCGACGATCTTGAACGCATACAGAAATCCGCGAAGCACGCCCCCGCCGGTCGTGATGACCGCGACGGTCGGGGCGAGCAGGATGAGCGCGGCCCGCGCGGCCCCGAACCAGCACGCAGCGCGCAGCAGCCACGCGGCGTCGCGGTTTTTCAGCAGGCGATCCGCCAGCAGCATCCCCGGCAGCTCCACCAGTG
>CAZWUX010000612.1:0-1888 GCA_964637665.1 uncultured Anaerolineae bacterium | reverse complement strand
GGCCTGCTGCGCGGCGGCGGCGTAGGCGGGGTCGTTGGCGAGGCTGACGTGAATCTGGTTGGCGGCGTAGGCGATCTGGCCGTTCTGCATCATCGTGACCATCTCGTCGAAGCTCGACGCGCTCCCGCGCAGCCCCTCCGGCACACCGTTAAAGGCGGCCTGCTTCTCCGCCGGAGTGAGCGCTGCGCCGATGGCGGCGATGCGCTCCACTGCGCGGGCGTCCGAGGCGTTGACCTCCCCGTAGAAACCCTCGAAACTCTCCTTGATGTCGTCCCACCACGTATCTACCGCCGGGCGAGCATGGCCTGCCGGAGCGGTGGTGTTCGTCGAGACCGGAGCAAGCACGTCGAGCGCCGTAATGGCAGCCGGGGCGTCCTGTCCGGCGGTGGCGTAGCCCGCGAACATGGCGGCGATCAGGTCGTTTCCGGGGGGCGCTTCCGCCGCAAACAGTTCGGTCGTGTAGTCGTTGGAGAAGGCGCGCAGCGCGGACAGCTTGGCCCCCTCCGCCGACATCACGAATTTCGCCACATCGCCCAGCGCGGCGGCCTTCGCCCCGTCGTCAATGGCGGCGGCGTCCTTCAGCGCGTCGTCCACGAGCAGCGGTTCGCCGGATAACACGGTTTTCGGCGTGGACGTGAGCACCTCGGTGGGCTTGGCCGCGTCGACAGCCTGAATGATGTAGGTTCCGGGTGGTAGATTCAGGGGATCGGCATCCGGGTCGCCCACGTAGACGACCGCCGCCGGGCCATCGCCCTCGACGCGGTAGGCGACGGCGATCACGCCCCGCCGGGCCTGGGATGCGGCATCGCCCGCTCCGGCGGGCGCTTCCGCCTGATCGGTTACGGCGGGCTGATCGGGGCCGTCGGGTGGGGGAAGGGGATCATCCGTCGGGGAGACGGCGGCAGCGTTGCACGCCAGCGTGGTAAGGACCAGCGCGGCCAGCGCGACGCGCCAGTGAAAGCGCCCGCGGTTCATCGGTTGGCTCCGGTAACCCCTTTGGCGAGGGCTTCAGTGTACTCAAATCGCGGTGGGGGGCAAGCGTAGAGAACGGTAAGCCCCCTCCCGCAGGGGGAAAGCTGCGCTTTCTCCACAGTCGGCGGGGTCAGGATCGGGATGTGCGTCAGAAATGCGAGAATTACCCGCCTGTGATCCGCTCGATCACGCGGTCGGCGTCGACGACGCGCAGGTGCAGCCGGGGGTGCGGGGCCTTGAGGTTGTACAGCCGGATTTCCTTATTCAGCTTCTCGACCGCCTCCCGGAAGCGGGCGAGGGCGCGGTCCCAGCGGAGGGCGACAGCGGCGTAGCCCTCGCCCCCGGCGAGTGACGCGGTGCGTGCCGCCCAGGCGCGGGCCAGCGCAGCCCGGATCGCATTGGATTTTTCCAGCAGTTCGCGGCGATCCGAGGCCCACGCGGGTTTGAATCCGCTGTTCTCCATGATGCGCTGGGCGGCCCACTCGCCCCGGCGCTCGGCCTCCGTCTCGTGCAGGTCGAGGGGCTTGCCCTTGCCCGGCAGATCGTCGAACTCGCCGCGCGCCATCGCCTCCTCGATGAGGCGGTCCGCGACTGAGTGGTAGACTTCCGCCTCGCGCTCGTGCCGGTCCTGATCCTCGGCGCGCGAGGGCTGGTTGGGATGGGGCGATTTCGTCATGGCGGGGATATGCTCCCCCTGTGGATAGATCGGCTTTTCTGCCCTTGATGATAGCGGATTCCAGTGGATTGCGCCTGTGGGGAGAGGGATGTGTGAGAGCAGGCCACGCTGAGAGACGCATCGCAGCCCCGGCCTCCCGACCGTCGCTCCGCGCAGCCGACCTCGCATCGTGCCGCCAAGAGCGCGTGAAGAAGACTTTGCCTTCTTCCAATGAGAAACGCAAAGTGTTTCTCAACGTCA
>CAZWUX010000611.1:0-1895 GCA_964637665.1 uncultured Anaerolineae bacterium | reverse complement strand
GCCGGCTCCAGCGAGGAGGCCATCGGCAAGATTCGCTCGATGGGCTACTTCCCGACGAAGCTGAAGGAGAAGGCGGGCGGGCGCTCCCAGCCCCGGGCGGGCGCGGCAGCCGGTCCGGCGGCGCGGGCCCAGGCGGGGCGGCGGAGCGTGGGGCGCGTGCCGCGGAAGCTGCTGACGCAGTTCACCCGGCAGCTCTCGACGCTGGTGGACGCCGGCCTGCCCATCGTCCGCAGCCTTCGCATTCTGGAGCAGCAGCAGAAGCCGGGCATGCTGCGGGTGGCGATCCGCCTGGTGGCCGAGGACGTGGAGGGCGGGGCGACGCTCTCGGAGGCCATGGAGCACCACCCGAAGGCGTTCGACCGCCTGTACACCAACATGGTGCGGGCGGGCGAACTCGGCGGCGTGCTCGACCTGATCCTCCAGCGCCTGGCGGACTTCATGGAGAAGTCGCAGGCGCTGAAGCGGAAGGTCATCGGCGCGATGATCTACCCGGCGGCGGTCATCACGTTCGCCCTGACGATCGTGACGTTGCTGCTGATTTTCGTGGTGCCGAGCTTCGAGAAGATCTTCGAGGACATGGGCGAGAAGCTGCCGACGGTCACACGGTCGCTGATCGAGGTGAGCAAGTGGGTCACCGGCGGGGGCTGGGCGGTCATTCTGGCCACGCCGGTGGGCATCTTCCTGCTGTTGCGCCTGCTGCGGATGAGCCCGGGCGGCCGGCTGTTCGTGGACCGGCTGAAGCTGAAGACGCCGATCCTGGGGCGGATCGTGTCCAAGTCGTCGGTGGGGCGGTTCGCCCGGACGCTGGGAACGCTGCTGTCGGCGGGCGTTCCGATTCTGGAGGCGCTGAAGATCACGGCGGACACCTCGGGCAACGAGGTGCTGGCGCGGGCGCTGGCGGACGTGCACGACGGCATCCGCGAGGGCGAGAGCTTCGCCGATCCCCTGCGGCGGTCCAAGGTCGTCGAGCCGATGGTCGTCAACATGATCGACGTCGGCGAGGAGACCGGCGAGCTGGACAAGATGCTCGTCAAGGTCGCCGACACCTACGACGACGAAGTCGAGACCCTCGTGGGGGCGCTGACAAGCCTGATGGAGCCCGTCATGGTCATCACGCTCGGCGTGATCGTCGGCTTTATCGTCATCGCCCTGTTCATGCCCATGCCGGCGATGCTCCAGACCTTGGAGAGCAAGTAAGCCAGCCGAAGGAGTAGGCGACATGCGCCTGACAACGACAGACGGAACGGGACGGCGGGGGCGGGCACGGCGCCCGGCGCCGCGGTGCGGCGGTTTCACCCTCGTGGAACTGCTCGTGGTGATTACCATCATCGCGCTTCTGGTGGGCATCATGGCGCCGGCGGTGATCTCGGCGATCCGCCTGAGCTACGCCGCCAAGACCCAGGCGCGGGTCTCGGAGCTTCAGCAGGCGTGCGGGTCTTTCTGGAATGACAAGCGATACTACCCCGGGCAGACCCGCATCGACGAGCTGGTCAGCGAGGGCGGCTCGCTCACCGGCAGCCAGTTGCTTGCCGTCGAGCTGTTCGGCGACGATCCCATGAACAGCCCCGACGACAAGTACGCCAAGGTCATCGTCAGCACCGACGTCAACCGCAGCGACCTGTTCGACCCCGGCACCGACGCGGATCACTGCTCGGACAGCCGACCGAATACGATCGCCGACCGCTACACCACCGACCAGATGGCGATCCTGTACTGGCCGTCGCGGCGGACGCCGGGGCTGGCGCAGTACGTCCAGGGCGACAACAGCCCGTACCTGGTGGACAACGGCCACAGCGGCGACAGCTTCGACGGCTGGGCCGGCGGGTCCTGGAATGACTTCATCAAAGACACGCGCTTCGGCACCGACCAGCCGTACAAGGACGGCGAGTACCTGC
>CAZWUX010000610.1:0-1895 GCA_964637665.1 uncultured Anaerolineae bacterium | reverse complement strand
GGTTTGACGCCTATCCGAGTCGATCGAGCAGCAGCCGAGCATCCTTGAGATCCAGCGTGTCGAGTCCTTCGCTGAACCAGCCATAGATGGGAGCCAGCAAGTTGTATGCGGCGGCCCGCTTGCCCAGTTCGCTCAATAGTCGGGCGAGGCTCGTGGCGGCGCGCAGCTCAAGCGACCTCGCTCCCATGTCCGCCGCCGCACCAAGAGCTTTCTGAAAGTAACCCGAGGCTTCGTCGAATTGACCTTGCCGAGTGAGCAGCTCGCCTCTGAGCCGATCGAGTTCTGGCGCGTAGTTACGCTCTTGCGTTGCGGCGACGGCCTCCAGCGCCTCATCTAGCGCAGCCAATGCCTCGCTGTCAGCACCGGTCTCTAGATACGCCGCCGCCAAGAAACCAAGCCAGTGGCTCCGATGATGCCAGTCATCAATTCGGTGCAGCCCGGAGATTCCTGAGCGAAGTTGCGTGATCCCTTCGGCGTGGGCCCCGAGACGGGCCTTGGCATATCCCCTGGCCACGGCACTCTCGCTCATCCACAGGGGTAAGTCGTGCTTGGCAGCGACACGGGAGGCGGCGTCGGCATATTCGAGCGCCACCGCGAAGTCGCGGCGATCATTGCGCATGTTGGCAGCAAACGTCAGGGCCATCGCCAGACTGTACGGGTGACCAAGTTTTTCAGCACGCGCGAGCGCCGTGTCGAAGCGTGCCACAGCACGATCAGGAAAGCCCAGAAACCATAATTCCCAGCCTGCATATAGTCGCGAGATGATGCCCGGTCGCTCGCCGTATCGAAACAACTGAGTGCGTTCGTTATCCGAGCCCTCGAGCGCGTCATCGATGGCGATAGCCTGATCCGCTTCATCCAAGGCCTCGGCGAAGCGGCCAAGAAAGAATAGGGTTGAGCCGCGGGCTCGGTGGGCGAGAGCGCGCTGAAGGGGTCCCTCGTGCGCCTCGGCCCATGCAGAGATGCGGACGGCAAGGTCGTGCGCCCGTTGAAACTGCCCACGAGCCAGATAGCAATTCCAAAGCCCGCGCAAAATCGGGAAAAGCTCATTCAGTTTGCCCAGTGCCTCGCACAAGTCCTGGGCGCGACTATATGCGCGCTCCACCTCGATCCCGGAATGGCCTTTCGTCGCGACGAGAGGAACGGCAAGGGCCATCTGCAGCGCGAGCTCCTGCTCCGCGCGGGCTCGAGTGTCGGGCTGCGTCGAAAGAGCCTCAAGCGCCTTCAAGAAATGGGTGTTGGCTTCGACGTTCGCCGATCGACGGACCGCGATCTCGCCCGCTTTGCGCCAATAGTCTACCGCTCTTCCATGCAATCCCGCTTGCGAGAGATGATGCGCGAGAATTTCGGGTTCGCTGGCAATCGTCTCCGGGAAAAATTCTTCCAGCACGGCAGCGATGCGGGCGTGTAGCTGGTGGCGGCGGCTCTTCAGCAAACTCTCGTAGGCAGCGTCCTGCACGAGTGCATGCTTGAAGGTGTAAGTCGCTTCGGGTGGAATGCCGCGCCGGAAAACCAACTCGGACCGAACCAGCTCATCCAGGGACGCGCGGAGCTGAGTCTCGGACTCGTGGCAGACCTTGGCGAGCAGATCGTAGGAGAAGGCGCGACCGACGACGGCGCCGATCTGGGCCACCTCCTTGACCGACGCCAGGCGGTCCAGACGCGCCAGCAAGGAGTCATGAAGCGTCGCCGGAATCGCCAAAGGCGGAAGAGGGTCGGCAAGCTCGAAATGGTCGCCCGTATCCCTCAGCAAGCCCGACTCCATGACTGTCTTGGTCAGCTCCTCGACAAATAGCGGCACGCCATCGGTCTTTATCAGGATTTGGTCGAGCACCTCGGACGGCATAGCCTTACCGCCCGTAATCTCGTCGACGATAATCGCGCCTTGCCGGCGC
>CAZWUX010000609.1:585-1898 GCA_964637665.1 uncultured Anaerolineae bacterium | reverse complement strand
TCGCGCACCTGACGCTGGTCGAGCTGCTGCTGATCCGTTTCTACGTCGATCCGCAGTTTGGGCGGGCCTTCCGCTATGACGTGGAGGACATCGCACGCGCGCGGCGCAACGAGTCCGCTGCGGCGAGTCATGGGCTGCGGGCTGAGATCGAGAACCCACTCACCGGCAAGCCGATCCAGATGCGGTCGTTCCTCGGGTGGACGCTGGAGCAGATCCGCCCGCTGGCGCAGGCGCTTGGGCGCTGGTCGGCGCTTGAGCCACTGGTCGAGATGCACAATGGAGGGCCGAATGCTGCCGAGCAGATCCGGGCGCGGGTGCGCCGGGAGATCGGCGACAGCGTGATCGTGCCGACTGAGGTGCTGCGTACCCTGGCGGAGGAACGTGAGGATAAGGTCCGGCGGCAGGTGGAGCAGATCGCCGCCGAGGTCGAACAGATGAATGGTGAGGGGCCTAAGCTGCGGGATATCGTGCATCAGGCCCGCGCTGAAGCCCGCCGCCAGCCGGCGACGGTGCGCATCCACTTCCACACGGAGGACAGGCCGCCCGTCGGCGAGCAGTACGGGGATAAGACGAGCGAGATCGTCGCGCTGGCGCAGCGGCTCATCCGCATCCCGTCGGTGACGAACACAGCCGTCGAGCGCCACGATGAGATCGCGCACGCGGCGCACTTCATCAAAGACTACCTCGAAGCGGCGGGCGTCAACGTGCGCGTGTTCGACGGGGGGCAGTACCCGGCGCTGCTGGCGTCGTTCCCCGGCAAGGAGAAGGCCCCGGTCATGCTCAGCGGGCACTTCGACGTGGTCGCGCCCGATCCGGATGATTCGCAGTTCGATCCGTGCATCGAGGGCGACTATCTATGGGGACGCGGCTCGGCGGACATGTAAACCGTCGTCGCGACGTACCTCGTGTGGATGAAGGACCAGATGGGGCAGGAGGGGCCGAAGCCCGCCGTCAACCTGCTGCTGGTCGGCAACGAGGAAACGGGCGAGATGGAGCCGATGGGCACGCCGCACGTGCTCGAAGCGCTCCAGACGGAGCAGAACTACATCCCGGAGCTGGTCATCGCAGGGGAGCGCACGGGTGAGAAGGGTGATGAACGGGTGGGCAAGGTTTGCACCGAGAATCGCGGCATCCTGCGCTTCAGGTTGATCGCGCATGGGCAGGCCGGGCACACGGGCGTCGCGAAAGTCGCCGCCGACCTGGCGGAGAGTGTGCTCGCGGCGCGGGCCGCGCTGCCGGAGATGTTTGCCAAGTACCTGACGCTCGAAGGTGAGAACGGCTGGCGGTCGACGTACCGCTTCCCGTTCCTGAAC
>CAZWUX010000609.1:0-575 GCA_964637665.1 uncultured Anaerolineae bacterium | reverse complement strand
CGTCGGGGAGGCAGGTGTGTACAACGTCACGGCGGCGCAGGCTGAGCTGGGCGTCGAAATCCGACCCATCCCCGGCGACGACGTGGCGTCGCTGGTGAAGGACGTGCAGGCCTACGCCGACGAAGCCGGGCTGACGCTCGACCTCGTGGTGAATGACCCCGGCGTGGCGTGCAGCCCGGACAACCCGCATCTCGTCAACCTGCTGGACGCGGTCCGGGAGGCGACGGGTGAGGAGCCGGTGATCGGCAAGAAGATGCCCGGCACGAGCGCTCGCTTCGCCCCGGCGGGGCAGGCCGTCGTGTGGGGGCAGAGCGGGATCGGGCCGCACGCGATGGATGAGCGGCACTACATCCCCAGCATCGAGCCGTACTACGAGTCGCTCAACGCGCTGGCGGAGAAGTATAAGTAAATTTCAATAGAATCCGGCGCTTTTGCTCAGGCAAAAAGACTTGCTGATTTTTGGCGAGAACCCCCTCTGCCTCGCTACGCTCGGTTTTCGTGAAGTTGGCTTTGCCAACTTCTTGTGAGACATGAGTCATCCCGAATTTTCGGGAGAAGAATGAAAAGAAGACCTT
>CAZWUX010000608.1:0-1902 GCA_964637665.1 uncultured Anaerolineae bacterium | reverse complement strand
GATGACGTTGAACAGCGTGCTTTTTCCGCTGCCGGAAGGGCCGATCAGGGTGACGAACTCGCCGGGCAGCACGTCGAGCGAGACGTTCTCCAGCGCCTTGACGGTGCGATCCTCGCCGTGAAACGTCACCGAGACGCCGCGCACGTCGATCTTGGGTTCAGGCACACAGGCTCCTTAGGTCAACCTAACATCGTTGTTTGGGGCGCGTATAGCCCGCGCCCCAAACAGGCATAGGGTCAAGGGAGCTGTGCTCCCTTGTGGGGGTATGGGGGCAACGCCCCCAGAAAAAATCTTATCTACTCACATCCTCTACCGCTCCGGCAGGAACTCAGCCGTGAAGGCGGCGTCGGCGTCGAACGGCCCCTCGATGATGCCGTTGTCGATCATCCACTGCGCGTAATCCGCCCAGCGGGCGGCGTCCTGATAGCCCCACCGGGGCGCGTCCGCCGCATAGCGCGGGGACAGCCACGCCTGAGAGGCGCGGACCGTCGCCTCGTCCAGCTCCGGGGCGGCGTCGAGCAGGATGGTGGCCGCCTCGTCGGGGCTGTCGATGGCGAACTCGTAGCCGCGCGCCACCGCGCTCAGGAAGGCGCGCACCAGATCGGGCCGGTCCGTGACCGTGTCCTCGCTGGCGACGAGGATCGGCGTGTAGTAGTCGGGGATGCAGCCGAACCAGTCGCTCATCATGACGATGTCGATGTCAACGCCCTGCTGCTGGGCCTGAAAGCCCTGCCAGCCGTAGAAAATCCACGCGAGGTCGACCTGCTCCTCCTGAAGCAGGGCCAGCGGATCGGCGAAGCCGACATCCGTGATGTTGAGCTTGGAAAAATCGCCGCCGTCACATTCCATCAGCGAGCGCAGCGTTGGCTCCTCGAAGGGGCTGCTGAACGCGCCGTAGGTCAGACCCTCCCAGTCGGCGGGGCCCCCGACGTTCAGCGCGGCGCGCGAGGCGAAGCCCGACGTGTTGTGCTGGATAATCGCCGCGATCGACACGAGCGGCACCCCGGACTGGGCGCGTGAGAGCGTCACCTGCTCCTGAAAGCTCACGCCGAAGTCGGCCTGCCCGCCGATCACCGCCTGCTCGGCCAGCACCTCGCCGGGTTGGATGATGTCGACGTTCAGACCTTCTTCCTCGAAGTATCCTTCCTCCTGCGCGACGAACAGACCGGTGTGGTTCGTGTTCGGGACCCAGTCGAGCATCAACGTCATGTCAGTTAGCCGGTCTGATGCCGGTGCAGCGGACTCGCCGGTCATCTCCGCCGAAGATGAGGTCGACGCCGGGGATGCTTCGCCGCTACAGGCGGCGAGCAGCAGCACGCTCAGAAAAGCGGCCAACCCACCCGCCGTACGCCGTACGATTGCCCTCTCAGCCATTTCTATCTATCCTTCACCTAGCGGCCCGGCAGGCCACGATCCATCCTTTGCCGGGAGTCGATCCGGTCTGCCGGGCGCGATTCATAAGATATAGTCGATCAGTCTTTCAGTCGGTCAGTACGCTCGCTGCGCGAGCGGCTTGCTACGCAAGCTTTCAGTCAAAAGCAGCGCCGGGCATCCGCCCCTGTATTCAACAAGGCCGCTCACTACAGAAGCAAAACCCTCGCCGGGCACTCTACTACCTGGCACTTGGCACTTTTAACTTGGCACTGTTTAGTAAATCCCCACGTCGTCCCAGCGCTCGGATCGCTCCGCCGAGTGATACCAGGGCAGCGCGGCCCGCTCGATCACGTACACCAGCGCGAACAGCCCGATGCTCAGCAGCGTCGTGATCAGCATCGCGACGAACACCTGATCCGTGCGCAGCGCGTTTTTGGAGCGCAGCAGGTACAGGCCCAGCCCCGCCGAGCCGCCCACCCACTCGCCGATGGTCGCCCCGACCACGCTGTAGGTCACCGCCACGCGCAG
>CAZWUX010000607.1:0-1910 GCA_964637665.1 uncultured Anaerolineae bacterium | reverse complement strand
GCCATCGCGATGGACGAGCTGACCCGGCTCGCCAACCGCATCCACGCCAAGCACGTCCTCTTTCTGCTCGACGCCTGCTTCTCCGGCTTCGCCACCACGCGCGAAATCTCCCCCGGCGTCCGGCGGCAGGTCGGCGATTATCTCCGGCGGCCCGCCCGGCAGGTCATCACCGCCGGGACGCGCGACCAGCTTGCCGCCGATAGCTGGGGGCCGGACGGCCACGCATTGTTCACCGGGTTCCTGCTGGAAGGGCTGAGCGGGGCCGCGCCCACCCCCGGCGGCGTGCTGAGGGCGTTCCACCTCGCGGGGTACCTTCAGGATGAGGTCGCCACCCAGTCGCGCTCGCTCCAGACGCCGCAGTACGCCGCGCTGATGGGCAGCGGGGGCGGCGATTTCGTGTTCAGCGTGCGGGATGTCGTCGAGCTGCCGGAATGGCTGCTGGCGGCGGCGGCGAGTGACAATTCCACGCAGCGGTTGGTCGCCGTGAACGAGCTGCGCGCGCTGGCGCGGGCCGACGACCCGGATGTCGCGGATCAGGCTTTTGCCCGCCTCCACGAGATGGCGGAGTCCGATCCCGACGCGCTGGTGCGTTCGTCGGCGCAGGCCGCCCTGAGCGAGATGCTGCCCACGACGGTCGTCGCGCCCGTCGAACGCGTGGAACTGGTTGTGCCAGAGCCGCCAGAGCCGGAACCGCTCACGCGGGAGGTCCTCACGCCTGAACCACCGGAGCCGCCCGGCGTGGAGGCGTTGGCCGCTTCGCCGCGCAGCGACGGCGCAGCCGTTCCGCCGGTGGGAGATACGCCCCATCGTCCTCCCACACGCCGCGAACGCAAGAAGGTATCTGCCTGGCTCTGGCTTGGCGGCGGGGTGGGGGCAGTGGGATTTATCGTGGTCGTGGCGTTGATTGTGGCAACGGTGTTCGCGCTTAGCGGGATATTCGGCGGCGGCGCGGACCGGACGCCGGAGTCGGCCACCGTCGCGGTCGAGGTCCCGACGGTCGCCCCCACCGAGGGGCGCGTGCTGTTCGAGGACGACTTCAGCGATCCGGCCTCCGGGTGGTACGTCGACGACAACCCCGACGAAGGCTCCTACGCCTACGAGGGCGGCGTATACGCCATCACCGCGCGGGTGAATGGCCTCCAGATGTGGGGCAACGCCGGACGCTCGCTTCAGGATGTGGTCGTCGAGGTCGACGCGACGCAGGTCAGCGCCCCGGCCAATAACAACAATGCCTACGGGGTCGGCTGCCGGGTGCAGGAGAACGGCGACGGGTACTTCCTGCGCATCTCAGGCGATGGCTACTACGCCATCTACCGGGTGACGAGCGACGCCGCAACCGACGACGCCGAGTTCATCACCCTGATCGACTGGACGCCGGGCAATGCCATCAACCAGGGCAACGCGGCCAACCACCTCACCGCCACGTGCGCCGGGACGAGCCTGAGCCTGAGCGTCAACGGGCAGCTTCTCGGTGTCGTGGAGGACAGCATGTACGCGACGGGGGGTATCACGATGACGGCCACGACCTTCGAGGACACGCCGACGACCATCCACTTCGACAACGTCGTCGTGCGGGAGCCGTAGAAAAGTGCAGAGTGCAGAGTGCCAAGTGCCAAGTGTCGTCCCGGCGAGGTTGGGATGCGGCTGCGCCGGGGCTGCCTTATGTTTGAGCATGTCGGGGTAGGGGGATGAACCGCTCAGGGCCGGGGAACCGGCCCTGTGTGCGTTGAGCGGCGGTCGGCAGGCCGGGGTTGCGATGCGTGATGCGGCGGCGGATATCTGCAGGTGAATAAGGAAACAACATGGATCAGGCGACGACGGAGGTCCGCCCGGTCGAGGCCCATGTGACCGATAGCTATGTCATCGTGAAGCTGGCCGATGGCCGCGAAATCAGGACGCCGCTGGACTGG
>CAZWUX010000606.1:0-1919 GCA_964637665.1 uncultured Anaerolineae bacterium | reverse complement strand
CCGCCGCAGGCGGATGTTGCGCAACCGGAGCCCGCGCCGTCGCAACCGGACACGAGCGCGCGCGAAGTCTCAAGAGGTGCGACGGCGCAGCCCGCAATTGCGCCGGCCCCCGAGGTCGCAAGGCCGCGCGCTGAATTTGCGCCAGCCGCTGCGACTGCTCCGTTGCAGGCTCTCCCCGTGTCAGACACTGTTTCAGCGCCGGCTCTTGGCCATTCGCGTCCGCTGCTGTCGGACTGGGATGCGGCGCGCGTGAAATCGGTCGGCGTGCGCGCGGCCAAGGTCGCGGGCATCGTGTTCGCCGCGTGGTTCACGGTCGTCATCTTCCTCATCGCCGTCTACCGCTTCGTCAACCCGCCGTTCTCGGCGCTGATGGCGATGCAGTGGATGGGTGGCACCAGCATTCATCGCCAGTGGGTGCCGATCGATCGGATCTCGCCCAATCTCGTGCGCACCGTCATCGCGTCCGAGGACAACCGCTTCTGCAGTCATTGGGGGATCGACTACGGCGAGATCGCGGCCGCCATCAAGCGGACGGCGCGGGGCACGCCGCGCGGCGCCAGCACCATCACCATGCAGGTCGCCAAGAACATGTTCCTGCTGCCGACCAAGAGCTACGTGCGCAAGCTCGTGGAGGTGCCGCTCACCTATGCCATCGAGCTCATGTGGTCCAAAGAGCGCATCCTGGAAGTCTACCTCAACATCGCCGAATGGGGCCCCGGCATCTTCGGGGCCGAGGCCGCGGCCCGTGCGCATTTCCACCGGTCGGCGGCCCGCCTCAGCCAGCGCCAGGCCGCTCAGCTCGCCGTGGCGCTGCCCAATCCCTTTATCCGCGATGCCGGGGATCCGGGGCCCTGGTCCTCGCGCCGCGCCTCCGTCATCCAGCGGCGGGCGGCCCGCTCGCCGGAGCTGGCGGCCTGTATTCTGGGGGGTGATTGAGCCCTCTGGAACTCCCGCCGGAATGTGCGTATAAGGCGCCCCAGCTTGCCCCGGCTCGTCAGCCCGCGCCGGGGCGTTCATTTTGCTCAACGGCCCCAGCGGCTTAACCCTGGCGCCAATGCACGGAGTTCAAACAGATGGCTGTTCCGAGAAAGAAAGTCTCCTCGATGAAGCGGGGGATGCGCCGCGCGCACGATGCGCTCGACGCTCCGACCTATATCGAGGACAAGGAGTCGGGTGAGCGTCGCCGCCCGCACCACATCGATCTCAAGACCGGCAAGTATCGCGGCCGTCAGATCCTCGAGCCCAAAGCGGACGTCTGAGGCTCTGCGGGCCGATAACCGCCGCATTTTCGAGCGTTTCTGCGTTGCGGCAGCAAGTTACCCGTGGCACAAGTTTCCTCGGGTGGTCAGCAAGGCCTGCTGGAAAGGGAAACGCTTATGTCGCTGCGGTCGATCCCGCTTCTCGTCATCTCCTTCATTCTCTACAACGTGATCGTTCTGATGTTCGGCCCAGAAGTTCTGGATACGAATCTGTTCGAAGTCACGATGCTGAGCGGGGGCACCTGGACGTTCAACTGGGGCCACTTGATCATTCTCGTCACGCTGCTCCTGCTGTTCATCGAGCTCGTGAAGTCGACGTATACATCGGCTTCCTCCCTCGTCGATCACGGCCTGTCGATGCTGGTGTTCGTCGCCTGCCTCGTCGAGTTTCTGATGACGCCGCAGGCCGCGACCTCGATCTTCTTCCTGGTGATGGTGGCGACGTTCATCGACGTGGTTGCCGGCTTTACGATTGGCATCCGGGTCGCTCGCCGTGATCTCGCTATCGGCGGACAGTAACGCCTGCATCTCAGCCGGCATGTTCCGGGCCGCCAACAGCCTTCGGCCTCGGTCCCTTGCGGACCGAGGAGGATGCGCGAGCGTTCAGGTGTATGGGTTGCCGTGCGGCGTTGGTCGCTAGTCTTCGTCTTTGGTCAGCTT
>CAZWUX010000605.1:0-1925 GCA_964637665.1 uncultured Anaerolineae bacterium | reverse complement strand
CCGGGTACGGGGTAGGTCCAGCCCTTTCCATCGCTGGAGATACCGAAGTCGTCGATGGTCTCGTCGGAGATCCGGCGTTCGTGCAGGCGTTCCCGCCAGGCAGGGGGTGCAGCCTGGGGTTCGGGGGTAGACATGGCGTATATCCTCGTAGTTGATGGGGGATAACATCAACCACATCCGAGGACACACGCCAGAGTGGACGGGCTGCTGCGAGTTCATTGCATGCAGCCCATTTCTGTGCTAGTCTGTAGTAGCAAGACACTACTTGTAAGACCAACTGCCACCCTGGCAGTGAGTCCCCGACGTCGCCCCTCACCAGCGCCAACTGGTGGACTGAGGCGGCGTTGTGGTTATGTCATAGCAGCTCTCCGTTCAACAGTTGAGCGCGCAGCGGGCTCCACCATCTCCGCCACTGGCTTGTGGAAAGGTGCTCCTGGGCGGCGTAGTCCATCGCCGCGATGAGCGCGTCGAGGTCCCCGGCGGCCAGCGCATCCTGTATCATCTGCTGGGCCAGTCTCTCCTCTTCGCTGCGCGGCAGGTACAGGGCCTGCGCCCGCTCGATGGCGTCGGACAGCCAGCCAACCGTGATGGGCGACGTTACGCTCACGCGATGGCCAGCCATTGTGGAGTAATCCATAGCCTTTTCTTCTCCTGAGATGCGAAGTTGTTCCGGTGTCGGAACTGACAATGCCAGGGCAGGGAATGTGCGTGCTCTGGCAACCCGAAATAAGCCGTGCGTGTCTGGCTGATGGCTCCTGGGTGACGCCCGCGCTTGAATGCTGCTGTTTTGCTGGTGGAGAGAAATGAGGGGCAATGATCCGGTCAAACCGGGATGAGAGAGTCGCTTCCTCTGGGGATTAGAGAGACGCTCGAATTGGCTTGTTGGAGGGACCGAAACTGACGGGCCGTCTGCTGGGTGGCTAAGTGCAGACTGGCCAGTGATCTGAGGTTTTTTAATCTGCGATTCAGGCCTCTGATATAATCCTAAGCGCCTGTTCGCAGGCCGCGCGCTGCTCGCTAGATAGTGGGCATCCTGGTCTGACGAGTGAGATAGTTCCATGGGTCCTCAGTATTTGTACGGAGTCTTGGTCTTCGTTTACAACAACTTGTGAACCCCGTGCCCTGTATAGAGTTAGAGCGAAATGCTCTGTGAAGAATGATAATGTTGATCATTTTTGTTTCTCCGGTATAGCCTGCCCACGCAGGTCACTGTCTCCAGTGTAAAGCTACTTTTTTGTGCTTGTCAAGAGAAGCCCTTTTCGCGACGGGCTTCATCAAGAAGTATGGGACTCGTCAGGCGTTTACCAGGGCATCAGACCATGTGCTCGCAGGGCGCTGTACATCTAATAAGCGGCCCATCCTGCTATAATGAGTCAAGCTGTTTGAATCATTCGTTGGCTGCAACCAAAAGGACCGTCATGCACAGTGCCAATCGTCCGGCAGATGGATCGTCATCCGACTATTTCAGCCCGCGCCTCTCCGAGCTTCTGCTCCACCTCCGGGAGCGCGCCGGCTGGTCACAGACTGACCTGGCCGACGCAATCGGCGTGGATCAGAGCCTTATCAGCCGGATCGAAACCGGGGCCACCCGGCGACCCCGACGCGCCACGCTTGCAAAGATTGCTGAGGCCTTTCAGCAAGCCGGTATCCCCATCCAGGTGCAGCAGCTTGAGACTGCGGCGGACTCTGCGACGGTGTCGGTTGGCGATTACGACATCGACGACCGGCTGCTGCGCATCTACGATCGTCTGAGCACCTATCCCCCCGACGTGCAGGACGCATTCTACGATGCCCTCTACGCTGCGTTTCGGCTGCTTGAGGACTCGTACGAAGCGGGTACGAACGAAGCCGAGTAACCCACATTCTGGCCTCAACCGAATAGAACGTCTGTTGCATAAAATTCATAGTTATGCTATTATGATAGC
>CAZWUX010000604.1:0-1928 GCA_964637665.1 uncultured Anaerolineae bacterium | reverse complement strand
CCTTGGCCAGGGTTGTGGGGGTAATCGCGGCGTAGTGCTGGGTAGTCTCTGCCGAGCGGTGCCCGAGCCAAGCTTGCAGCTCGAACAGCGTCATCGGCTCTTTGGCGTTGTAGAGCTGACTGGCGATGGTCGCCCGAGCACGGTGGCTGGTGATCCGTCCGCGGGCGTCTTCGAGCGGCACACCCCCCTTGCGGCATAGCGTCGGGATCAACACTTGGTTAAGGTAGTCTTTCGCTATGCTTTTAGCCCGGTAACAGAAGAGAAAGTGTACCTGCTCGCCGGTTCGACGATCGTGCAATCGCGGCTGTGCAGGTCGTATAGCTTCCCAGGTGGCGATCGCTTGCCCGACGAGGGGGTCGACAGGCTTGGTGAAGGCCGTACCGGTTTTGTGCGTTGGCACGTCAAGCAGACAGACAGCGTCTTTGGCGAGGGGCTGCTCTGGCTGATCGCGCTGCCAACGGACACAGCCCAGCCGCAGGCGGGCGATCTCATCGCTGCGTAAGCCTGCAAAGAGCCACACCAAGGCCAGCGCGCGCACTAATTCCAAGGGGTAAAATTGCCCCACGGCGTTGACCGGCAAATCATCCGCCTCCAGATTGAGCCCCGCCCACAGCAATTTGGCCCAGATGTCGTCGGCAATGACGCGCGGATTTGGCCCGATGAGCGCTCGGATACTGCGGGGCGTGGCAAAGGCTCGGACCGGATCGAAGCGGCACGGTAGCCACTCCCACTCCTGGCAGTCATGAAAGAAGGTGCGTACGGCGACGATGTAGCCCGCCTTCGTTCGGGGCGACAGTGGCTGCCCGATACGGGCGCCTAACGCATCCCGGCGCTGTACATAATCACCGACGCGCAGGCGCTCCACTTGGGCGATGTAGGCGGCACAGAGCTCGCGAGTCCAGTGCGCGGGCTCGCACACCTCGGGATGCTGCTGCGCCAGCCAACGGCCGACCTTGAACAGAATGGTTCGAAAGGTCCGGCGAACTTTGGGAGTCAACGGCGAGGTGGTCGCCCAGCGCTCGACCCAGTCGCGCCAGGCGACGTTCATGCCTTCGATCACGGGCGTCGGCAATCCATGGGTCCGACGCGGCGGGTCGACGAAACCCAGCGCGGCGAGGGCGCGATGCACGCCATAGAACGCAGAGCTTTTCCGGGGACAGGTCACGCCATCGCGGCGGAAGCGATCAAGCACCGCTGCCGTCAGGTTCGCCAGATGAGGACTGCGGTTATGCAACAGAAGCGCGCTCACCAGGCCGGGGAAATTATCGGTATGGTGGGCCGATTGGTAGCCCCATGCCCGCAGGGTCGTCATGATCGGATCAACGGCTTGGCGCACGCGCGCCGATCCAAATACTCGGTTCGCCAGCACGATGCGATTGAATCCGCCCAGCAATTGGAACGCTGCGAAACAGTCTAATAAATAAGCGATTGCCACCGTGTACGGACGCACGGCAGGATCGATCCATCCCGGGTAGGCCTGTCGAAAGGCCTGGTGGGACTCGGTCAGGACGTGTTCAATCCAGACGGTTGGACTCCACGCCCAGAAGGCTTGTTGTGTGATGGTGCAGCTATGCAGGATGATGGCCACCGCATCAAGGGTGCTGCGGTAATGATAGCGATCGTCTGGTACAGACAAGCTGCGCCGGGCATCATCCAGCGGTCGGACGAGCCGTTCAATAGCGGCCCACTCCGAGCGCTGCGGATCGTGACAGCGGCCGCGACGCAGTTCCCAACCCAGTGCGGCCAGCGCCGCCTGCTCGGCGGCTGTGAGCGTCGGGGTACGGTCATAGCGGGTCAGATCAATCGGCCACTTCCACCTTAGCGGGTCGCGAGACGGCGCGCTTTCTGCTGCGGCTCTGGAGGCGGCCATCATGCTGGTTCTCCCTTGCTATCGTGCTCGGCCAGTGCCTGGGCGCGCCAAGCGTGGA
>CAZWUX010000603.1:0-1933 GCA_964637665.1 uncultured Anaerolineae bacterium | reverse complement strand
CGGTCCATGTGTTTCGATTAGTGTAATCATCATCTGCACGATATGTGAAGGGGAGTAAATGAAAGGACTGAGGAGACCTACACCAATCCTGCAGTTTCTTGTATTCTCTGCAACTACTGAGGCTATAACAGGTGAAAATCTCGTTGCCGGATAGTCTGTTATCCATACAGTATCTATTCCCCCCTTATCGGCAATAATTGCCTTCTCAACAATCTCAGATACCTTTTCTCTCAGATTGATTGCGATTCCCCATTCCATCACTTGTCCCTCCTCAAGTGAATCTCTTGGAATATCTCTGTCATAGCATCTCTCCATTCACCACTAAATGGTGGACCCAAAACAAGTTCGGTTGCTCCAAGCCTATGAATCAATTCGAATCTATCGACCATATGTTCACAAGTTCCTGATATTGCAAAAGTATCAATGAAATGCTGATCAATGAACTCTGCACCTCCCTTTGGTCCTGATTCTGCAACAGCTCTTCGTATCCTACCAGCTTGCTCCTTGTCTATATCAAGCAAATCAAGCACTTTGTCAGGAGAGTCTGCGACAACAAGAGCGACAACCCTCTTAGCAAGGTTTTCACTACCTCCTTTGAATGTGGGAATTGTTGGAAGCCAGACTACTTTTTCTATATCATCAATAGACCTTCCCATATTCGATGCAGCATTGTTTACAACTTCAACTGCATATCTGATATACTCAATAGGTCCTGATAGAATTACTCCATCAGCTATCTCTCCAGCCAGTTTCAACATCTGGGGTCCTCTAACTCCATAGAAAATGGGGATATTGACTGATTCATCTATTCTGAGACTGAATTCTTTGAGATTTACTAATTCGGATTGAATCGTGACCGATTCTTTTTTGAAAAGCTGTCTGAGTACTTGAGTGTACAGACGTAACTCAGAAACCGGTCTATTCAGATTTATTCCATGTTTGATGAGGTCTTGTATTCCACCAATCCCTATTCCTTGAACATACCGACCATCTCCAATCTCATGAAGTGTGAGGGCGGCTCGTGCTATTGTAGCAATATTGTGAACTGTGATTGGTACAATTCCAGTTCCGATTCTTACATTTCTGGTTTCACTCAGCAGGTTCGTAGTGAGAATAGAAGTTTCTTGCCCAATTCCAATATCCTCTCCCACCCAGATACCATCAATTCCAAGGCTTTCTGCGTTCTTTCCAATCCAGTTGGTCGAACTCACATTCATACTTGTGGTTATACCAACACTTGCTCTGTACATGATCTGCTTCCTGTTAGACACTACAATTAATGTAGTCTTGATAATCTACATCCTCTTTCAAGTATTCGCTTTTCATTGCATAAGGATACGTATTTGTGTCGTTATGACACTAGAAAGAGTTGATTGAATTGGTTCGTATTGTCTGGGGAATAACTGGATCTGGTGATAGAATTGAGGAGATTCTAGACCAGATGATTCGATTGAAAGAAGAAAACAATATGAAAATTACAGTGATAGTGTCCAAAGCCGGAGAACAAGTACTCCGATTGTACAAGCTATGGGATAAACTCGTAGCATCATTTGCAAAAGTGACAACAGAAACAAACGCGAACGTTCCTTTCATCGCTGGTCCTTTGCAGATAGGAAAATATGATTTATTATTGATAGCACCCCTTACAGCTAACTCAGCTGCAAAGATAGCTCATGGAATTGCTGATACGTTAATCACAAATGCAGTTGCACAGACATTAAAGGGGACCACACCGGTTCTTCTATATCCCGTAGATCAATCTAACACACCTATTGTAACATCAGGACCTGATGGTATCGAATTCACTATAACATCTCGAGCAATAGATTTGGAGAACGTTGGGCGTTTGCGAGATATGAGGCATCTAAAGATATTAAATTCCCCCGGTGAAATTAGTAATTCTGTCAGCAATCTTCTTCAACTGTAAAGGAAC
>CAZWUX010000602.1:0-1934 GCA_964637665.1 uncultured Anaerolineae bacterium | reverse complement strand
CGACCTCCGTCTTGCCCACGCCCGGCTCCCCCTCCAGAAAGAGCGGTTTCCCCAGCTTGAGCGCGAGGAAGATCACCGTCGCCAGCCCCCGGTCGGCGACGTAATCCTGTGCGAGCAGCGCCCGCTGAACGTCCTCTATCGATTCGAACATATGACTCCTGTGTTCCGTGCAGATGACACGGCACTTTTTGCTGAATACCGAAGATTCGCCGATTATCCCGCGAGAACCCCCTCAACCTCGCTGCGCTCGGTTTTCTCCCCCTTTGCAAAGGGGGAGATGGCCGAAGGCCAGAGGGGGTTCCGGCCTGAAAAGTGACTAGTCAGCAGAGCATACAGACTACATGCATGCAAAGCTATCGTGTGCCCAGCGTGTCTCGTTCGGATGGCGGCCTGCTCCGCTGATCTTACCAGCCGGGGGGCCAAACCGCCCGCCTCACCATCTCAAACGACCGGGCGGAGCAGCACCGCGCACTGCCCCGCCCGTATCCTGTCGTGCAACCGCGCCGCTAGCGGCCATCCCCGCCACAGGGCGGGGTTGGCCGGGGCCGGAGGCCCCGCAGGGCGCAGCCCTGATCGATGCAAGCCTGAAGGGCTTGCCCAAACCCGGACGGGTTTGGCATCTACTCGATGATTACCTTTTCTTCCGTCAGCAGGTGCACGCGGTCCGAGCAGTGGGCGGCGGCATCCTCCGCCGCTGCCTTGCCCGCATCCGTCGCGAAGGCCGCCTGCCGCGCCGCGTCATCGTCGAACCAGAACTCCGAGACCGCATCATACGGCAGGTCGGGGTTATCCGCGTTGACGACGCTCATCCGGTAGGCGCGCATCCCCGGCAGCTTCTTGCCGATCTCCGGGTGCTCTTCGAGCGCCCATTTCTTGAACTCGTCGTAGCTCATGCCCTCTTTACGCTTCAACAATGAGATGACCTTCAGCACGCTCGTTCCTCCTGTATGGATCAAGTGAAAGGGATAGGGGCCGCGCCCCCCCAGCCGGGATCGGGAGGGCGCGGCATCGGGAATTTCTAGGATACGTCAGCGGCCTCTTTCTCTTCGAGGGCGCGCAGGACTTTCTCCGGTGTGGCAGGCAGGTTGGTGATGCGCACCCCGACCGCATCGTAAATCGCATTGATGATGGCCGGGATCGGCGAGTTGGCTGTCATCTCCCCGACGCCCTTCACGCCATACGGCCCCGTCGAGGACGGGTATTCCAGCACCACGCTGTCGATCTCCGGCAGCCCCGCCGGGCCGGGCAGCACGTACTCGCTGAACGAGCCGGGCATGTGGTCGACGGCGGGGTAGTAGGGGTGCGTCGTCTCGAACAGCGCGTGCGCCATGCCCATCACCGAGCCGCCGCGTATCTGCCCCTCGACCAGCGCCGGGTTGACCTGCCGCCCGACTTCGTAGGCGCTGCGCAGGCTGAGCACCGTCACCTCACCCGTCTCCGTGTCGACCTCGACCTCGGCCACCGTGCAGGCGTGCGCCTCCGTCGAGTCGGGGTCCATCGCGCCCGTGTCGGGGTCGACCGGGCTTTTCTGCTTCATGTACATCCCGCGCCCGGAGATCGTCCGCCCGTACTTGAAGTGGGCGGCCAGCGCGAGGTCGACGATGTGGATCGAGCGGTCCGGCGAGCCTTTCACCCGGATGAAACCCTCCCCATCCGTTTCGAGGTCCTCCGCGCTGACCTCAAGCTCGTCTGCCGCGACCTCCATCATGACCTTGCGGGCTTCCTCCGCTGCCTGCATGACGGCGTTGCCGACGCGGTGCGTCGCACGGCTGGCGAAGGTGCCCATGCAGTGCGGGCCGGTGTCGGTGTCCGCCGTGTCGATCATGACGTTCTCGAACGGCACGCCCAGCGTCTCCGCGCCGATCTGCGCGATGACGGTCTTCAGCCCCTGTCCCAGGTCGGTCGAGGACAGGCTGATCACGAAGTTGCCCGTC
>CAZWUX010000601.1:0-1939 GCA_964637665.1 uncultured Anaerolineae bacterium | reverse complement strand
AGAAGCTGCTCGGCGTGGATCTGGATGTCCGACGCCTGCCCCTGCGCGCCACCCAACGGCTGGTGCATGTGGATGGTGGCGTGGGGCAGCGCATGGCGGCGTCCGGGCGCGCCGCCTGCCAGCAGGATCGTCCCGAAGCTGGCGGTCAGGCCCACCGCGACGGTGCTGACCGGGGATGAAATCTGCTGCATGGTGTCGTAGATCGCCAGCCCGGCGTAGACCTCGCCCCCCGGCGATTGGATGTACATCTGGATTTCCTGCTCCGGGTCCTCGCGGTTCAGGTAGAGAAGCTGCGCGACGACGAGATTCGCCATCTGCGCGTTGATCGCCGTCCCGACGAACACGATCCGCTCTTTGAGCAGCAGCGAGAAGATGTCGTAGGCGCGCTCGCCCCGCCCCGACTGCTCGATGACGGTCGGCACGAGGCCCTGGATCGAAGGGGCGCTCATCGAAAGCTCCCTCCCGGACCGCCAAACCATTCCACGCGGCCAACCGGCATATCCGCGAATTCCGGCTGCGGATAGGCGAACGGCAGCGCGTGGACGGCTGGCGCGAACAGGGATTGCAGCTGAGTGTAGATCGCCTGCTCCCTCAGCCACATCTCCGGAGCCAGATGCGTGTCCAGAAACTCCTGCACGCGCGGCGAGACGGGGACCGCCTCCCCGACGGACAGGGCATCCGGCAGCTCGCCATCCAGCAGGTCGATCACACGCTGGCGGCGTTCCTCCAGTTCGTCGATCTCCTCGTCGATCTCGTCCAGCAGCCCCTCAAGCACGAGCAGCCACAGGTCCTCGTTCTCCATCTCGTCCAGAATCTGTTTGATGCGCCCCAGCGACAGCCCCAGACTTTGCAGCTGCCGGATGCGCTCCAGACGCAGGATGTCGGCGGGCCGGTACAGCCGGTAGCCGTTGTCCTCGCGGTCGGGGTTCAGCAGCCCGATCTTCTCGTAATGGCGCAGCGCCTTCGTCGTGATTCCCACTAGATCGGCGGCTTCACTGATATGCAATGTGTCGTCCACTCGCCCCCTCCTTTCCACTTATGCCACTGAGTATAGAGGTTACCCCAAGGGCAATGTCAAGGAATTGCATAAGATCCTGCCTTTTGCGGTGGCTGCCAGCAGCGCGTCAACCTGAAATCTGGCATCAGAGCACAACCGGCAGGCCGGGCTTCCTTCGCGGATATCCGGCAATTTCGCTAACATCATCTAAACCCGAACAGAGATGTGAGTATCACGATAGGCTGAGAGTGGAGTGGAAGGGAGTACCCTTTTGGCAGTCCAACACTGTGCAAAATGTGGAGCCAAACTGAAACCCGATGCGAGGTTTTGCCCGAACTGTGGGGCGGCTGTTCGCAGCAGCAGGTCAAGCGGTCAGCGTGCCGCAGCACGGGGGCCGCGCTGGCCGCTGATCGCCATCGTGGGCGGCGGGGTGCTGTTGATCGCGATCGCTCTGGCGCTGATCCTGACGGGTGGCAGGGGGGCGCAGACACAGGTAGCCAACTCGCCGACGGATGAACCGGGAGCAGGTAACATCCCCTACCCCTCGGTCGAGCGCGTCTCACCGGAGGAGGCCCACGCGATGGCCCAGAACGGAGAGGCGATCATCGTGGATGTGCGCGATCAGGCTGCGTTTGAGGCGGGACATGCGGCTGGCGCCCTGTCTTTACCCGAGGCGGAGCTGGCCGATCGTCTTAGCGAGCTGCCACGCCAGCAGATGATCATCACCTACTGTACTTGACCGAGCGAGGAGTCAAGTGCCCGTGTGGCACAACAGTTGCTTGACAGCGGTTATTCGAACGTGGCGGCTCTGCTGGGCGGCCTGCACGCGTGGCAGGAAGCGGGTTATCCGGTCGAGTCCGGCGCTTAGCCAGTGGGAGGCACAAACGAATGGGGCACGAGAATTAGCTGGCTTGCTAGATCGGTTTCGGAAGGAAATTCGCG
>CAZWUX010000600.1:0-1949 GCA_964637665.1 uncultured Anaerolineae bacterium | reverse complement strand
AGCGGGCCGGGCCGGATGAGGGAGATGGCGACGATCAGGTCCTCGAACGTCGTCGGCTTGAGCCGGGGGTGGAGCTGCCGCTGGGCATTCGACTCGACCTGGAACAGCCCGACCGTGTCGCCGCGCCGGATCATGGCGTAGATAGCCGGGTCATCGAAGGCCAGCCCGTCGAGGTCGGGCCGCTTGCCGGTTATTATCTCAACTGCCTCAACGGTATCGCTGAGCACGGACAGCATGCGCAACCCCAGCAGGTCTATCTTCACGAGCCCGCTGTCCTCGAGGCCGTGCTTGTCCCACTGGACGACCGTGCGGCCCGGCATCGTCGCCGGCTCGGTTGGGACGTAATCGGCGAGCGGCGGGCCGGTGATGACCATCCCGCCGTTGTGGATGCCCAGGTGGCGCGGGAAGCGGTGGATCGCCCCGCACAGCTCGAAGAGGTGCTTCCAGAGTTCACCTTTCATCTCCCCGCCCAGCTCGTCGCGCAGGGTGGCGGAGGCCGCCAGCTCGCGGGCGCTGTAGGTGTCGAGCGCCTTCGCCGCGCGGTCGAGCAGGGCGGGCGGGAAGCCGAGCGTGCGCCCGACGTCGCGCACGGCGCTGCGCGCCCGGAAGGTGACGAACGTGCAGGCCATCGCCGCCCGCTCGCGCCCATAGCGGTCGTAGACGTACTGGATCACCTCCTCACGCCGTGCGGCGTCGAAATCGACGTCGACGTCGGGCGGCATGCGGCGCTCCTCCGACAGGAAGCGCTCGAAGACGAGGTTGTGCGCCAGCGGGTCGATGGGCGAGATGCCGAGCAGATACGCCACGAGCGAGTTGGCCGCCGAGCCGCGCCCCTGGCCGCGGATGCCGTTCTGCCGGGCGAACGACATGATGTCCCACACGATGAGGAAGTAGTTAGCCAGGCCCATGTGGGTGATGATACCGAGCTCGTGGTCGAGTTGGACCCGTGCTCGCCCCTCACTGCCGGGGTAGCGGGCTGGCAGGGCGTCCTCGCACAGACGGCGTAGATAGCCCGCCGCGTCGAGTCCGTCCGGCGTGGGGTGGGCGGGCAGGTCCTGCAGGCCGAAGGCCGGCTCGAACGCGCAGCGCTCGGCGACTTGGAGCGTGTTGGCCAGCGCCTCCGGGTAATTGGCGAACAGCGGCGCCATCCGGCGGGCGCCCTTCAGGTAGAACTCGGAGTTGGCGCGCAGCAGATGGCCGGACGTCTCCAGCTCCGTCAGGTGGCGGATGCAGACAAGCGCGTCTTGCAGCCGGTGGCCGCCGCGCGATGTGTAGTGCACGTCGTTCGTCGCGACGACGCCGACCCCCAGATGGTCGGCCAGGTCGGCCATCTCGGCGACCCGCCGCCCATCGCCCGGCAGCAGATGATGCTGGAGCTCGATCCAGAACCGGCCCGGTCCAAACAATCGCTTGTAGTGCTTCGCCGCCCGAAGCGCGCCCACCCGGTCGCCGCGTTCCAGCGCGGCCCGGACAGCCCCCTTGCGGCAGCCGGAGAGCGCGATCAGGCCGTCCGTGTGGCCTTCAAGCGCATTGAGCGGCAGCGCAGCCTCGCCCTTCGGCGTGTCCCGCCGGGCGCGGCTGATGAGCCGGCACAGGTTGCGCCAGCCCGCCGCGTCCTCCACAAGCAGCGTCAGGTGCGTGCCGCCCTCAAGCGTCAGCTCGGCGCCGAAGATGGGCCGCACGCCCGCCGCCTTCGCCGCGCTCCCGAAGCGGACCGCACCGTAGACGGCGTCGTGGTCGGTAAGCGCCAGCGCAGGCATGCCGAGTTCCGCCGCGCGGGCGGCGAGGTCCTCCGGGTGGGACGCGCCGTCGAGCAGGCTGAAGTTCGAGTGGCAGTGCAGCTCGACATAATCGCCCATCAGTCATACAGCTCCTGCAATCGCCAGCCGCCGCTTGCGAGTTCGTGGTAGACGACGACCAGCATCCCCGAGTCGGTCGTCAGCTTGAAG
>CAZWUX010000599.1:0-1952 GCA_964637665.1 uncultured Anaerolineae bacterium | reverse complement strand
ACCAAAATTATGATGCTTGCTCGAATTAACCACAACACGATGCCCACATAATCGATATGTTGAGGCCGGCGAAATATCGAGATTTTTTCGAGCATGGAATTTTCCTTTTGTGGCAGGAATGGGGCGTTGATTAATAACAGGTAGGGATGAGCCAGGAATTCTCCTGGCTCATCCCTCGAGCGAAATTAGTTGAAACCGTGGTGGTTAAGGCGCATCCCTTACGGCCAAATACGTACGTACTCGCCGTTCTGGAGCTGGGAGACCGAGATCTTGGGATCGGCGCAGTCGCCATACTGATCGCAGGTCAGTGTCCCGGTGATGCCTTGGAAGCCAGAGGTGGCGTACAGGCAATCCCGCAAAGCCTGGCGACCAACATGCAGGGTGCCGTCATCCTCGGTTATTCCTACCTGTTCGATGCAGTCCAGGATCATGTTGGTGGCGTCGAAGGCGTGGGCGTGGAACACCGAGAGCGGTTCACTGCCGTACTTTTCCTGGTATGCAGCCAGGAATCGATTGTAGGTATCGCCCGAGAAGGAAAGGTCGGGTCCTGAGAAGTACATTCCCTCACCGGCAGCGCCGATAGCTTCAGCAGCGTCCTGGGAGAAACAACCATCCGCTGCAGCGAGTACGGTGTTTTCAAGCCCGGCGACTTCTCTAGCCTGCTGGGTTAAGAAAGCGCACTCGGCGGTGAAGTCCGGGTAGTACAGGAACTCAGGGGGACCGGCGGCAGCGACGGAGGTAAGCACTGGTCGCATGTCCGTATCACCCTTGTTGATCGCGGTGAATTCGACGATTTCGCCGCCCTTGGCTTGGAAGGCGTCAGAGAAAACGCTGGCCAGGCCTTCGGTGTAGGGGTCGCCATCGTGAATAGCCGCAGCAGTGCGCAAGCCTAATTCATCATAAGCAAAATCGGCCATGGCCTGACCCTGGACTTCATCGTTGTGCGCAGTGCGCAGGTAGCCGGGATTCCAGGCCTGGTCGGGATCAGTTAGGCTGGGAGCCGTGTTGGAAGGCGACACCATGACGTATCCGGCCTGCGAGACCACCTCGGACATGGGGACTCCGGCGCCGGAGCAGCTGGTGCCGACTATGGCGACGATGCTGGGATCAGAAACGATCTTCTGGGCGGCTGCCTGGCCGCCTTCGGCATTGCAGCCATCATCCTCAGGTTGCAGCTCGAGTTGGTGGCCAAGGACTTCACCACGGAAATCCATGGCGATCTCCACGCCGTATTGGGAGTCAAGGCCTAACTGGGCGTTGGCCCCGCTGATCACCAGAGCCGAAGCTAGCCGGATGGGATCGCCAGGCGCGTAATCCACACAACCCAATTCATCATCGCAAACAAAAGCTGCTTGTTGAGGTTGACAGGCTGCTAGGATCAGGCTGGCCAGAATCAATAATGCAACGAACGGAAATAACTTTTTGTTCATTCTCTTTCCTCCTCCGGAAAGTTTAGTGTGGCCCGTATGCACGGGTATGAACTTAAACACTGGGTGAAATTAGGGTTGAGCCTTCAATGGTTCTGTTTGCGCTGAACACCTCCTTGAGATCCTGAGATCCTTTGCGAGCTCTATCCTGTATAAACCCGGGGTATGGGAGATCGGTGCGTTGATAGAAGCATTCCCCGGCTCCTTGCCCCCTCGATTACAATTTTATTGATTTTACAAGTATTGAAATGGTTGGTCAAGGGGCATTGATAAACAATTGATAAAAAAACTGCGACGAATTTCGTTTTTTCACAACATCTCTGGTAGATATTTGCTTTTTCAGTAACCAATCGTCGTTGTTTAAGGCTTTTTCGTACCCGGAAACCTAACCACGGTTGCCCTGTTTTCGTAGAAGCTTCCGGAACATGGGGTTAGGGAGTGGCGGGGGGGGGGCCCCCCCCCCCCCCCCCCCCCAAAAAAAAAAAAAAAAACAAAACCACAATTTATTATAATTTAGAAAAAAAA
>CAZWUX010000598.1:0-1956 GCA_964637665.1 uncultured Anaerolineae bacterium | reverse complement strand
GCGTTTCAGCTTAGCTACGGGTGGCTTCTGTTCCGGGGTTGGCATATGCGGCTGTTTTGGGTTCACGATTCATCCTCCGGACGTGAAACTAGACCAGAGGAATTTGGATCTGGGGCTGTACCGGCCGTCGACGGCGGTTCGGTCATGGATTTCGTTACAGTAGAGGCGTCCACAGTGATCCCCGCATCGTCCTTAACCCGGCGTTTGCGCACCTGCCATGTCACGTCGAGCAGCACCAGGATGCCCATGCCGCCAAGCAGCCCAGGGATGAAGATGCGGTAGAAGAGATTGACGTAGTACACGGCCGGGGTGTTCTCCGGGGAAGGGATGTAATGGGAAAGCCAGGCATCGGAGAAATTGGCTGTCGCATCAGGATGGCATACCTGGCAGCGCGCGAGTAAATTCTGGCGGAACTCGAGTCCGCCAGCTGGATCGGACACGCTCTGAATATCGTGGATCCCGTGGCAGTCGTAACAGACCGCTTTGTTCGTCGGCGCATCGGGAGAGACCTTGCTGAAGATCTCAACAGTCGTCCCATGGAAATCGGCGACGTACGTGTTGAGAACTTCCGTGGACAGGCCATACTTGTCCATCAACTCCGGGTTGGTGTGGCAGTTAGCGCAGATGCTCGGTGAAAGCAGGCGGAAACGGGCTGTGGTTGGATCCTCGATGTTGTGCACGCCATGGCAGTTGATGCAGGTGGGAACGTCTAGATTGCCATCGTTGACAAGTGCGTCGCCGTGAACACTGGTCAGGTACTTGCCGTAGATGGCGTTGTGGCACTTGGCACAGGTTATCGGGATCCGCAGACGGGCTTCCGGCAGCAGTTGTCCGCTGCTTGAGTCAGTTAGCTTGTGGGTGTTATGGGCTCCATGGCAGTCGGTGCAAATCGCTGCTTCCCGGTTGCCGCTGTCCAGAGCCCGCTGGTGGACGCTATCGAGCGTACGCTCATACTGGCCGGAGTGACAGCGGAAGCAGGCGTCGTATAAGGCCAGGGCCAGATCACGCCGGTCGCTCGCCTGGAACTCGGGATGGGGATAGCCTTCGAGGTCTGTGTGACACTGAACACACGCGTAACCACCGGCTCCGTGAACGGATTGGTTGAATTCATCGGGATCGATATAAACTGAAAAACTTTCCCCGTCGTCCAAGGTGAGGCTTACGCCAGGGACTGCGTGGCACTCAAGACAGGACTCGTTGGATACGCCAGCCTGGTTGAGGGGCGTTGCGTCTACACGGGAAACGGAGATCGAAAGTGCGAACGCAGCCACGAGCAGTGCTGCGCCAAACAGGATCAACCCGGATGGGCGTCGGATCACGCCCCTTCTCCAGGGGACGGGTCTTGGGTCTTCGTAGTCAAGCGTTCATACTCCCGTTGGTGGTATTCGTGCATCTCGCGTTCACTCAACCGGCCGGTGAAAATGCTCAAGTTAAGCCGTTCAATGTGGACATGATAGGAGTGCCACATGAGGACGAAGATCGCGGCGGCGATCGCCTCGGCGCTGTGCGCCAGCTTGGCGGCAGGGATGATACCTCCAGGCAGGATCCTGGTAAAGACAACCGGGAACCAGATGACCAGCCCTGAACCTACCATGATCAACGTGCCGAATACAAAGAACCAGTAGGTGAACTTCTGTTCGAAGCTGAATTTCCCGAAGGATGGTTTCTCACGATCCACGAACAGCAGGTAGCGCAGCATCGTGTACGCGTCGCGGACGTCCTGCCAGGTTGGGAACATCGCCCCGTTCAGGCGTCGCTGGAAGAGTCGTACCAGCGCTCCTCCGAGATGGTACAAGGTTTCAGCAATCAAAATCAGTGCCGCGATGTGATGGATGGTCTGAATGAGCTCCAATCGTTTGGGCGTCGAGAGCAGGTACTGGCTCCAATTCATGGCACGGTATTTCTGGGGCAAACCAGTCAATAGCAGCAAGCCGAAAGTAAGCAAAAAGAGTCCGT
>CAZWUX010000597.1:0-1963 GCA_964637665.1 uncultured Anaerolineae bacterium | reverse complement strand
GGCCCGTCTTCCGGGGAGGCCCGGTCGGCCCCTTCGCCATGCGGAGCATCGAGTGGCCGTTCACGCCGCGCGCGTGGCTGCACACCGCGCACGCCTTCGGCTACATCGCCGCCGGGGGCGGGGCGGGCGATCCGCTGCCCCTCCAGAACGCGGGGGGCATCGAGGCCGACGCATCGCTCAAAAACCAGCGCATCGTCATCACGCTCGACCGCCTGCGCGTGGCGGATTATCCCGGCGGCGGGATGCACCACGTCCTGTTCGACTTCTACGGGCGAAATCAGGTGCCCGGCAGCGTCGAGGACCTGCACTTCACCGCCAGCTACCGCGTGCAGGAGGGCGAGCAGGCCGCCATCGTCGGCTACCCGATCTTCGTCGGTCTGAACGTCGGCACGCAGGGCGTTGCTTTCAAGTGCTTCACCGTCAACGTGAAAAACGACGACGACGAGGCGTTTCTCGGCTTCCTCGAATCCGACGTGTTCAAGGGTGGGCTTCAGCTCGCCAAAACCCTCCAGCCCGCCATCGGGCCGCTGTCCGAGATGGCCTTTGGCGTCACGAAGTCCATCGCCAAGCGCAACCGCAACGTACCCGTGCAGGATTTCTACATGGGGCTGGATTTCAGCGACGTGGTGACGCGGGCGCGGCTGGCGACCGGATCGTACGTCGCCGTGCAGATTCCGCAGACGGAGGCCGTCGTCTGGGACTGGGGCGATTGGGTCTACCACCCGACGAGCGGCCAGGTTGTCAGCCGGGAGGATCACAGCGTGATGGTGCCTTACAACTACGTCGTGTTCGGCGTCAGCCGCTACGAGGAGCCTGCGCAGTAGGGCGTCGAGTTTTTGCGAGGCCCCGGCGTGCCGCTAGAATAGATGCCAGCACGCAAACACACGGCATGTGCCTGCCGGTAACCGGCGGGCGAAAGGACCCGTGTATGGCTGCATCCATCGAAGATCTCAAACAGAAACTACTTGACCAGCGCAGGCGGCTGCTTGAGGAACTGGACAACGAATCGCCGCCCGCCGAGGGCGGCATCGGGTACGGCACGCATCAGGCCGACGATGGCACGTTCGCCTTCGAGCAGGCGGCGGATCAGGCGGTGCGCCGCAACGCCCGCAACCTGCTCTACGAGGTCGACCGGGCGCTGACGCGCATCGAGGAAGGGCGCTACGGGCTGTGCCGCCGCTGCGGGGAACCCATCGACCCGGCCCGCCTGAACGCCATCCCCTACGCGCGCTACTGCCTCAACTGCGCCGGTCGCCCCGACGTGGAAGCCTGACGGAGTGGCGCATCGCCCGCCGATGGACCAGATGCCCCGCGTACAGACCGTCTATCTCGACGCCGACGCGGGCGGCGAGCGGCTGGACAAGTTCGTCGCGAGCGCCATCCACACGCTGTCCCGCAGCGAGGTTCAGCGCCTGATCGACGATGGCGCGGTGCGCGTCAACGGCGCGGCGGAGAAGCCCGCCTACCGCGTCGAGCCGGGGGATCGCATCGCCGTCAATCTGCCCGACCGCACGCCGCCGTCCGTCGAGGCCGAGGCCATCCCGCTCGACGTGCTGTACGAGGATGACGACCTCGTGGCGGTGAATAAACCGGCGGGCATGGTCGTGCACCCGGCGCACGGCAACCAGACCGGGACGCTCGTCAACGCGGCGCTGTATCACTGGCCTGCGATGCGCGACGCCGGGCCGGAGGTCGAGCGGGCGGGCGTCGTCCACCGCCTCGACAAAGACACCTCCGGCGTGATCGTCATGGCGAAGACGGCGGAGGCGTTATCTGCGCTCCAGGCGCAGTTCAAATCGCGGGATGTGGTCAAACGCTACGTCGCGCTCGTCGAGGGTATCCCCGGCTCGTCCAGGGGGATCATCGACGCGCCTGTGGGTCGCGACCCGGATCGCCGCAAGCGCATGGCGGTGGTCCCGGATGGAAAGACAGCGCAGACTCAATACCGGCTGGTCGAGGATTT
>CAZWUX010000596.1:0-1972 GCA_964637665.1 uncultured Anaerolineae bacterium | reverse complement strand
CAACCCCGCCTGTAGCGAAGGGATTTGGGATGCCAGAAGCACTTGGTGGTATTTTATGTGTTGTCGTCGGCGTGGTCGTCGTCGGGCTGGTGCTGGTCAGTTCGGCGGTGCGCATCGTGCAGGAGTACGAGCGCGGTGTGATCTTCCGGCTGGGGCGTCTCGTCGGCGCGAAGGGGCCGGGCCTGTTCTTCATCATCCCTGTCATCGACCGGATGATGAAGATCGATTTGCGTGTCGTGACGCTCGACGTGCCGACGCAGGAGGCCATCAGCAACGATAACGTGACGGTGAAGGTCAACGCGGTCGCGTATTTCCGCGTCATCGACCCCGAACTGGCCGTCGTGCAGGTCGAGGACTTCCGCCGCGCGACCTTCCAGATTGCGCAAACCAGCCTGCGTAGCGTGATCGGCGAGGCCGAGCTTGACGAACTGCTCGCCCACCGCGAGCGCATCAACGACAATCTCGCCAAGATCATCGACGAGGCGACCGAACCCTGGGGTGTGAAGGTCAGTCGCGTTGAGGTCAAGGACGTGGAGCTTCCGCCCACGATGCAGCGTGCGATGGCCCGTCAGGCCGAGGCCGAGCGTGAGAAGCGCGCCAAGATCATCCACGCCGAGGGCGAGTTTCAGGCCGCCCAGCAGCTTCGCGAGGCGGCGCACACGATGGCAGGCGAGTCGATGGCGCTCCAGCTTCGCTATCTGCAAACCCTGACCGAGATCGCCGCCGAGAAGAACTCGACGCTGATCTTCCCGGTGCCCATCGACGTGATCGCCAGCTTCACCGACGCGGCGCGCGCGGTGACGCGCCTCGTCGAGCGCGATCAGGGCGATCAGGGCGCTGAGTAGCCGCCCCGTCGACGCAGAAAACCAACAGCCGCGCGCAATCACCTGCGCGCGGCTGCAATATTTTAAGGTTCCGGGCTTTACATACGAGAATCGTCGGTATAAAGTCAGGAAGACGTTTGCCCCCATCCCGCCAGCGGCTCCCTGACTCCCCTCTCCCTTACTCCCTCGCGGCAGGCGTCTGACTCGCATCCACCAGTGTTCGAGAGCCTGCCCTATGCCCGGAAAGCGCTGCTCCCGTTGTCTCGAATGGAAGCCTGAATCCGAGTACTACCGCGACCGCACCAAGCTCGACGGGCTGAAGTCCCAGTGCAAGGACTGCCGCCGAATCTACAAGCGCGAATACCGCCGCCGGATGCGCGCGCTGGCGCAGGTCCGGCTCAAGCGGGTGACGCGCCGCATCTGGCAGCCGCAGGTCCGGTTAGAGGATCGCATCCGCGAGAGCGCGGGGTTCCACCGCTGGCGAAACGGCAACCGGGCGCGGCGCAAGGCGTACGTCACGAACTATCTACGTGAGTGGCACCGCGAACACCCCCACGCGCGCCTGCCCTGGCACGTCTCTCACCCGGAGTTGCTCACCGCGCAGCGGCAGGTCCGCCGGGCGGACGCCGCCGGGGTGTCCGTCAACGACCTCAGTGCGGCGGAGTGGCGCTGGCTGTGCGAGGTTTACGATCACCGCTGCGCGTACTGCGGCGCGCAGGGTGTCGATCTGACGCTCGATCACGTCGTGCCGCTGGCGCAGGGCGGGCGCAACACGCTCAGCAACGTCGTCCCGGCCTGCCGGGGCTGCAACACGGACAAGGGCGCGCGCACCCCGGAGCAGGCCGACATGGCGTTCGCCGTCCGGGTCGACGTGGCGACCGAGCTTGAGCAGATCGCGCTGATCTAAGCTCCTTGCTGGCCCTCGTAAATCTCATCCGACCTGGCGGCCATGATGAAGTCGTTCTCGTGCAGGCCGCCGATCTTGTGTGTCCACCATTCGAGCGTGACCTTGCCCCACTCGGTCATGATCAGCGGATGATGCCCCTGTTCCTCGGCAGCCGCGCCCACCGCGTCCGTGAAGGCGAGCGCCTGCTTGAAGTTCTTGAACGTGTATTCCCGCCTGAGCCGCTTAATGCCGCCTTTTTCCA
>CAZWUX010000595.1:0-1979 GCA_964637665.1 uncultured Anaerolineae bacterium | reverse complement strand
GCATCTGGATGCGAGACGAGGTCCACCATCACGTCGCGCATGGCCGTGTGCAGCGCCGTGTCTTCGTAGCAGGGGGGCGTTTCGACCAGCCCCCGCCGGACGAGGCGCATCCGCCCCCTGACAAACGTCTGCAGCGCGGCCTCCGGCTCGGCATCAGGCAGCATCAGCCGCGCCGGGCCGCACCCGGCGAGCCCGATCATCATCAACATGAGCAAAAGCAGCGCCAGAGGCCGCCCGCCACCCCCGGAACGCGCCGGTACGAAGGCCATATTGCGTAATTCAGGGCGACGGCTCGACACTCGCCAGCAGATCCGTGATGACCTGATCGGTCGAGATGCCTTCCGCCTGCCCCTCGAAATTGAGCAGCAGCCGGTGGCGCAGCGCGGCGGGTGCAACGGCCCTCACGTCCTCGAAGGCCGCGTTATATTCCCCCCTCAACAGCGCATTGACCTTCGCCCCCAGGATCATCGCCTGCGCGCCGCGCGGGCTGGCCCCGTAGCGCACGTACTCGCGGACGAGGTCCGGCGCTTTGTCCGCGCCGGGGTGAGTCGCGACCGTCAGCCGCGCGACGTACTCACTCACGTGGCTGGGGATCGGAACCTTGCGCGCCAGATCGCCCATCCGCAAAATCATCTCCCCGTCCGCGGCCACGTTCGCCAGCGGAGCCACTGCTCCGGTCGTGCGGTCGAGACTCTCCACGATCTCGTCCGAGGACGGGAACAGCACGTCGATCTTGAACATGAAGCGGTCGAGCTGCGCTTCGGGCAGCGGGTACGTGCCCTCCATTTCGAGCGGGTTCTGCGTCGCGAGCACGAAAAACGGCAGGTCGAGCTGGTAAGTGCGGTTCGACACCGTGACCGATTTCTCCTGCATGGCCTCCAGCAGCGCCGACTGCGTCTTGGGCGTCGCGCGGTTGATCTCGTCGGCCAGCACGATGTTGGCGAATACCGGCCCAGACTGGAACAACCGCATCTTGCGCCCATCCTCCGCGTCCTCCAGCACGTCCGTCCCGGTGATGTCTGCGGGCATCAGGTCCGGGGTGAACTGGATGCGCGCGAACTTCAGGTCGAGCACGTCCGCCAGCGTGCGGATCAGCATCGTCTTGCCGAGGCCGGGCACGCCTTCGAGCAGCGCGTGCCCCCCGGCGATCACGCACATCAGCACGTGCCGCACCACGTCTCGCTGCCCCACGATCACGACGCCGATCTGTTCCTCGATCGCCAGCGCGGCCTCGCGGAACTCGGCGGAGGATAACTCGGTTTGAACCGTCGAATCGACCATCGGTGATTCCTTCACTGACTGTGTTCGCCTGCGTTCTGACGTTCTCTCAGGGTGTCTCTTCGGGGTCGAGCCGGGAGAAGTACTGCTGGACGAGGCGGCGCATCCCCAGCGGGACGTACCCGCTTTCCAGCGCCTCGTTGACCGACGCCGCGTAGTCGCCGTAAACCTCGCTGTACGGCACCGTCGCCTCTCCTTCCGGGTTTTCGGCCATCTCGCCCTCTTGCAGCGCCACCCCCGATTCGGGATCGCCCGGCGTGTCCACCTGCGGGCCGCCCTCCCCGCCGATGCGCTGCGGCGCGTAGATCTCCGCCTCATCCTCACCGCCGTCCGCCGCCGCGTCGCTCTGCTGGACGCTATCCCCGGCCTGCTGACCGCCTGCTGGGCCTTCCTGCTCGCCCTCCCCGCTGCCTAGGCCGCCCTGATCTGACGGCTGCTCGCCCGCGCCCGTTCCGTCGATGGGCTGGGTCTGCCCCATCTGGCCCTCACCCTGCTCACCCTCGCCCGGCTGAGCGACCTCACCCTGCGCCTCGCGAAGCTGATCCGCCATCTCCCCGATCTGCGGATCGCCCCCCTCACCCGCTTCCGCCATCTGCCCGGCGGCCTCGTCGAGCGCCTCCTGCGCCGCCGCCTGATCGCCTTCGCGCAGCGCCTCCGCCGCATCCCGCAGCGATTCGGCCAGCTCCGGGTTCGACGCTTCG
>CAZWUX010000594.1:0-2002 GCA_964637665.1 uncultured Anaerolineae bacterium | reverse complement strand
CAGGAGATGCCGGTGCTCAAGCAGGTCCGCGAGCGGTTTGCGAAAGAACGTCCGCTCGAAGGGCTGAGGATGTCGGCCTGCTTACACATCACCGCCGAGACGGCCAACCTGGCGTACACACTTCAGGTCGGTGGGGCGGACGTTGTGCTGACCGCCTCGAACCCGCTCAGCACGCAGGATGACGTGGCGGCCAGCCTCGTCACCCATTACGAAATCCCGGTTTACGCGATCAAAGGCGAGGACGACGCGACCTACTACGACCACATCAAGGCGGCCATCGCCCACCACCCCCAGATTACGATGGACGATGGAGCGGACCTCGTCAGCACGCTGCACAAAGATTACACCGAGCAGCTTGACGAGGTGATCGGCGGAACGGAGGAGACGACGACGGGCGTCATCCGCCTGCGGGCGATGGCGAACGACGGGGCGCTCAAATTCCCGGTGATCGCGGTCAACGACTCGATGACCAAGCACCTGTTCGACAACCGGTACGGCACCGGCCAGAGCACGCTCGACGGCATCATCCGGGCGACGAACGTCCTGCTCGCCGGGAAAACGTTCGTCGTGGGTGGGTACGGTTGGTGCAGCCGGGGCATTGCGATGCGGGCCAAGGGTCACGGCGCGAACGTGATCGTGACGGAAGTCGACCCGCTGAAGGCGCTCGAAGCCGTGATGGACGGGTTCCGCGTGATGCCGATGGCGGAGGCCGCGCCGATTGGGGACATCTTCGTCACCTCGACGGGCGACATCAACGTGATCGACATGCATCACATGGAGGCGATGAAGGACGGCGCGATCGTCGCCAACTCAGGCCACTTCAACGTCGAGATCAACCTGAAAGAGTTGAGCAAGGTGGCGACGGGCGAACCGGAGCGAGTCCGGCCCTTCGTCGACAAGTACGTGCTCAAGAGTGGGAAGGCGATCCACGTGCTGGGCGAAGGCCGCCTGATCAACCTTGCGGCGGCGGAGGGGCATCCGGCGAGCGTGATGGACATGAGCTTCGCCAACCAGGCGCTTGCGTCGGAGTTCATGCGCGAGAACTCCGCCACGCTGGAGAACAAAGTCTACGTCATCCCTGAAGACCTCGACATGGAGATCGCGCGGCTCAAACTGGCGGCGATGGGCGTCGAGATCGACACGTTGACGCCGCAGCAGGAGAAATACCTGAACCAGTGGCAGGAAGGGACCTAAGCGCAGCCGCACGGCAAAAACCGACGAGGGTCGGGCGTATGAACGCTACGTGTTCAAGTATGAACGCTACGCGTTCAACTGGGAGTTTTCGCCTGATGGCGAAAACGCCACAGTACCCACCGATAAATGGGGTGACAAAGCGCCCGGCCCTCGCATCGCAACCTGATTTTCGCGACAGAAGAGAGAAGGGTATACTTCGCGTACAAAATCGAACGATGTTCGATTTTGACAGGGAATTTGCCTGCGGCAAATTCCTTCGCGACCCTCGGATTTCATCAACCAGCAAGCGAGTTAGACGTTGAAAGCACTCATCACCGGCATCGGCGGATTTGTGGGCGGGCATCTGGCGAATCACCTGCTGGCCGAAGGGGGGACCGACGTATTCGGCACGACGTATCTCGCGCCGGAGGAGTACGGGCATCTCAACCCTGAGAAGCTGGACCTGCGGCAGATCAACCTGACTGACAGGGATGTGGTCCGGCGCACGCTGAAAGAAATCAGGCCCGATGCCATTTATCATCTCGCGGCGCAGAGCTTCGTGCCGGAGTCGTTCGACGACCCGTGGGGCACGCTGGGCAACAACATTCAGGCCCAGCTTAACCTGCTGCTGGGGATGCTCGACCTCGACCTGGATGCCCGCTTTCTGGTCGTCGGATCGGCGGAGGTATACGGCATCGTCTCGCCGGATGAGGTTCCGGTCGACGAGTACCAGCCGTTCCGGCCCGCCAACCCGTACAGCGTGAGCAAAGTCGCGCAGGACATGCTGGGCTTACAGTATTACCTGAGCCACAATCTGCCGATCATCCGC
>CAZWUX010000593.1:0-2006 GCA_964637665.1 uncultured Anaerolineae bacterium | reverse complement strand
CCCGGTTGCAGCATCAACTGCCACCATTTGACCTCCAGCTTCACCCACCATCAGCACGAGTCCACCCCCCACTATTGGAGAAGCGTAAAGTGGTGCGCCCGTTTCGTAGTGCCACACCTCTGTCCCTTGACTTTTGTTGAGAGCATAGAACGTGCCGTCATTGGCTCCCATATATACCAGGCTGCCGTTCAGTGCTGCCGAGGCGTAAATTGGTGCTCCTGCATCATACCGCCACACTTCAGCGCCGGATTGTGCATCCAGCGCATAGAAAATTCCGTCTAAGCTACCTATGTAAATCACCTCGTCTGCGACGGCAGGTGATGCAGCGAACTCCTGACCAGCCTCGAACCGCCACTGCTCGCTGCCTGTCATGATATCTAACGCCAACAAAAGACCTTCTGCGTTTCCAACGTAAGTCCGATGCCCGGCTATTGCCGCTGATGAGCGTACCGCCGATCCAGTCTCCGTCTGCCACTTGATTGTGCCATCGCGCGGTGACAACCCGTAGACCGTTCCGCCACCATCCCCAATGACCAGCAGTCCGCCATCGATGACGGGTGAGGCAAAGATCGGGCCTTCCATCTCCAGCTGCCACATCTCATCACCGGTTGATGCATCCAACGCATACAGATGGCCGTCATGGCAGCCGAAGATGACCACTCCTTCATAAACAGCGGCGGTTGATGCAACTTCACCCCCTGCTGTGAAGCGCCATACTTCCGCTCCCGTCCGGGCATTCAAGGCGTAAAAGTAACCATCCTGCGAGCCAATGAAGACCATTCCCTCACTGACTGTCGGCGTGGCTCGGATCACATCATTCAGCTCGAAGTGCCACAGAAGCTCTGGCTCGTCCATTTGTGGCGGGATAGGATACTGGCCGGAGTGAGTGGGGCCGCCCCGGAACATTGGCTGCGCGGTTGGTGAGGAGGTAGGAGTCGCAGGCGTAACGGTCGGTGCAGCGCAAGCACTCAAGATGAAGGTGATCAAGATAAGAGCGTGAAATTTCGGCATCGTCCCGTTTTCTATTCGGTCAGGATACTTTTCGCTCTACTCCAGAGTAAACGTAACTCATAGCTGCGTGGACTATAGCTCTATTGTTTCTGGCTGTCTTTTTGGATACTCTTGAGTATCCAAAAATGTTAACCACAACTGCAAGAAGCTAATAAGTCATGTTTTGCAGTAGAGGGTAAACACAGTTCCAAAGGTTTCCACGCTGATTCTGGTCGTCGTCCCAATCCAATCACACCCTAAAACAGAACGGCCAGCGCGTGGTTGATATGCCCCAGGCTGAGCGGGAGCTGCGACCACGAATCCCCGTAGTCGGCGGTGAACCACACGTCGCCGTTGCGCTGCCCGGCGTAGAGGTGGCCGGGCGCGCCGGGGTCGGTGACGAGCGCGTAGGGCATATAGTCGAGCGGCTGGGGCAGCCCGCCGCCGAGCTTCTGCCACGGGCCGCCGCCCTGCCAGCGGTAGATGAACGCGCTGGCGACGCCCTCGTCGCTGTGGGCCTGCCGGGGACCGGGTGCGGCGGCGATGTACCACGTGCCGGGATCGCCCGGATCGGCGGCGACGCCCCACCCGTAGCCCCGGTCGAGGCCCTCATGCGGCTGCGTCCACGTCTCACCGCCGTCGCGGCTGACCGCCCCCGGCCCGTCGCCGCCCGCCTCGTAGACGGCCAACCCGTCCGTGTGGTGAAAGACGAGCGCGTGACAGTCGCGGGCCGCATCCTCGCGGTGCGCGGTCCACGTCCGCCCGCCGTCCGTGCTGCGGATCACCGCGCCGAACTCGATCCCGGCGACGATCAGGTCGGGGTCGGTCGGCGAGATCGCCAGCCCCTGCACGTAAGCCGTGCCCGGCGGCTCGGCGGGGGAGCGCCAGCGCGCGTAGCCGGGGATGTCGCGGAAGCCCCCCTGCTCGGCCCACGTCTCGCCGCCGTCGGCCGACGTGGCGACCATCGGTGGCTTCAGCCCGGCGGCCATCCGGCCCGGTGCGGACGGACTGAAGGC
>CAZWUX010000592.1:0-2021 GCA_964637665.1 uncultured Anaerolineae bacterium | reverse complement strand
GCAGCGTCCCGCCGCCGACCAGCCCGGCGTGGCTGATGGTGTGGTGCGGGGCGCGGAAGGGGCGCTGCCGGACGAGCGGCACGTCCTCCGGCAGCATGTCGGCGACGGAGTAGATGCGCGTCACCTCCAGCGACTCGTCGAGCGTCATCTCCGGCAGGATACCCGGCATGGCCCGTGCCAGCAGCGTCTTGCCCGCGCCGGGCGGACCGACGAGGTGCACGTTATGGCCGCCCGCGGCGGCGACCTCCAGAGCGCGCTTGACGTGCTCCTGACCCTTCACGTCGGCAAAGTCGGTCAGATAGGCGGGTAGACTCAGCGGCTCGGCGTAATTATCGCGGTCGAAGGGCGGGATCACGTCGAGGTCGAGCAGGTGCTCGACGAGGGAGATCAGGTGGTCGACGGGATATACCTCAACGTCGGGGATGAGGGCCGCCTCCGCCGCGTCGGCGCTGGGAACGAACACGCGCTCAAGCTCGGCCTCGCGCGCGAGGTGAGCGGCGGAGATCACGCCGCGCACGTGGCGCACGCTGCCGTCGAGCGACAGTTCGCCGAGCACCAGCGCGCCGTCGAGCACGTCCGGCGGAATCTGGCCGCTGGCGGCGATCAGGCCGAGCGCGATGGCAAGGTCATACGCCGGGCCGTCCTTGCGCAGATCGGCGGGAGCGAGGTTGATGGTCAGCCGCCGCGTGCCGGGGAAGGTCAGGCCGCTGTTGCGGATCGCCGCCCAGACGCGCTCTTTGGCCTCCTTAACGGCGGTGCTGGGCAGGCCGACGAGCGTCGTGCCCGGCATCCCGTGAGCGACGTTCACCTCGACCTCGACCAGCGTGCCATCCAGCCCGACGAGCGCACAGCTATTGACCTTGGCAAGCACAGGCAGCCTCCCCGGCGCGGGCGCGCCGCTTATAAAAATGCCGCGTCCATCGTAGCATGGCGCGACATAGGGGGCAACCGTCCGGCTCCGGCGCAAAAAAGCCCGGCACATACTGCCGGGCGGATACACTCACGGGTGAGGCGCGAGGCTACGGGCTGCCGCGCCCGCCCTTGCGCCGGGTGGGTGGGATGTCGATGTCCTCGTCCTCCTGAAAAGTATCTGCAACCTTGGTGAAGCTGTCCACCAGCCGGTTAGACGAAAGCGCCATCGCCTCGAGCACATCCGGGAGGTATTCAATAAGATTTTCCAATGAGGCGACGAGCAGGAACTCACTGCCCAGCGTGTAGAGCACGATGCTCTGGATGAGCGCGGTCACGTAAATCGCGGTCCCCTGCGCATCGCCGACACGGTAGGTGAAGTCCGTGCCGACATCGACGAGCAGCGCCGCCCCGGCCAGCCCGGCGAACAGCCAGTTGCGCCGTTCGAGGGCCATGAACCCGAACGCCACCTGCACGAGCTGCGGCAGCGCGCCGACGAACCACGCCTCCGCATCCGAGACGCGGCGGGTGCCAAGCTGGCCGTAGCCCCACACGCTGGTCGTGTAATCGACGACGAACAGAAACACGGATACGGCGAACAGCGCGACGAGCACCAGAAAGACGAGCAGCATGGAGGCGGGCTTCTGCCGCCAGTCAGCGCCCAGCGGAATGACGAGTCGGCGGGCCATTGGCATGTTCTCCCTTTTCAACCTGTGAAAACGTCGTCCACGCTCAAGTAGAGGTTCGGAAGCGGGCAACATACGGCCCCGCGTCCTAATGCCCCTTCACTATAGTATACGCAGCCTGCGGGCGAAAGTGCCGCATCCGATTCTGTCGGGCTTCTTACGCTTGACCGCCGGGGTCTACCTGTGTTTGGTGGGCAAATGAGGTCTCGATTTGCCAGAACTCACTCCGTCCGACCCTGCGCGAAAGGAGGTTTTCGCAGAAAGCCGCACCGCCCAAAGAGAACATCGCAACCTGAATACCCGACCCTTTGAGAGGCACCCAGGCTGAACGTCCGGCCCAGAGCGTGAAAAAGGCTCCGCCTTCTTCTTGGGAGACATGAGTCATCCCGAATTTTGAAGGGGTGGCGGTGGATGAGCGAGCCATAA
>CAZWUX010000591.1:0-2031 GCA_964637665.1 uncultured Anaerolineae bacterium | reverse complement strand
AACGCGTGCATCCCGCCCTTCTCCGATGGTGACTTCAGTTGGCGCCCATTTCAGCGCTTCCTCGATCTCATCCTGTGTGAAGGTCAACAACCGCTGCGTGCTGGTGTTGTAGACCCCGCTGTCGACGAGGAAATCAACGGCAGCAGCAAACAGGCGATCGTTGAGATCGTCGTCGGTTTGCAGGATGCGGTCGCGGTCGAACTTGATGTCATACTCACGGAGCGTGCGGGCGACGCCGTCCGCGACGATCCGCAGGTCGAACTCCTTCTCGTCGGTGATCGGGCCGGTATAGCAGCGGTCGATGACATCCAGAAGGCGGGTCGTGTTCTGCATGGTTGATCCTTTACTCCATTCCCAGAAAGCTCCCACCTCTGGTGGGGGATGAATGGCGGGGCCGCAGGCTCCACAGGGCGAAGTCCTGATGGGTAATAAGCAAATCCGCAGAGCGGTTTGCCATTTTCCGTCTGCGCCTCCGCCGGGTCAGCCAGAATCGACGGAAGCGCAGCAGGTTACTAATCGATCCGGTCGCGCGAGCTGCGGCCCAGCCACCGGATCATCTCGAACTTCATCCGGTGGCCGAATAAGCACTCGACCTCGTAAATGATGGGCACTTCCTTTTTGTTGTAGCCGACCTCCTCGATGACCAGCACGGGCAGCAGCGGGTCGACGGGCAGATCGCCACCGGTTATCTTCAGATTCTGCGCGATATCCGGGCGCACGGTGGCGATGTAGTAGTCGAGCGGCTGCTGGCAGCGCTCGGCAAGGAACTTGAAAAACAGCGGCTCCGTGAGGTCCGGCTGCAAGACCTCCTCCGGCGGGACGTGATCCCGGTATACCCACTCCGGTATGACGTTGAGGGTGTAGATCAGGGGATCGCCATCGGCGGTGAAGGCCTTCTCGATGCACAGCACGCAGTCTTCTTCCTTCAGCCGCAGCGCCCTCCCGATCTCCGGGTCGGCCTGCTTGACCTCGGCGTTCAGGTGTTGGAAGCCGAACTCGTACCCCTGTTCGGTGATCAGATCGTAGTAGTCAATCACTTCGGTCAGCGGGTTGGCGATCTGCGTGGCCTTGCTGATGAACGTGCCGACGCCGTGCAGGCGTTTGACTGCACCGTCGGCGGCGAGCTGCGCCAGCGCGCTGCGGATCGTCGCGCGGCTCACGTCATACTCGTCCGCCAGCTCCGATTCGGAAGGCAGCTGGCTTTCGGGCGGGTACGTTCCATCGGCGATGCGGTCTAAGATAATCCCGACAATCTGGTCGGCCAGCGGGGCCTGTCGTTTGGGTTTCATTTTCCGCTCGTTCCACTCAATCCATAGACTTAAGACGACAGTCGTCTGACTTTAGTGTAGAACAGCTAATCCTCCCGGTCAATTTACCTGCTTTACCCTGCTGTTTCAGCCAGCCCGCTGAAGCTTGAAGAATGGAAGCGTCCGGGTGACAGCCGGGACAGGCTCCACCACGCCACCGACCGGCCAGTGGACCGTGACGCGCGTTCCCGGCGCCGCGTGGGCAGACGCCACGCAGCCAAAGCCGATGAGCTTGTCCAACGTCGGACTCCACGTCACGCTGGTCGCCCGCCCGATTATCCCGTCATCGACACAAACCGGGAGCGCATCCCAGCGTACGCGCGGCGACAGGGTGGGCGCCGAGCCGCGATCCCGATAGCGCCGTGTAAGCCACTGCCAGTCAAGTTCCAGCCCAACAAGCTGCCGGGCCGGGCCGCGTTCATACTCCGCAAGCAGGGCTTCCTGGCCGATGAAACCCACCTTACCGAAATCGACCAGACGGCCTAAACCCATCTCAAAAGGCGACGCCGTGTGCGCCGCATCGACCGCAATCTCCGCGCAGCGCTGATCCGGGCCGGTGCTCGTGTAATCGGCGGAGATCATGATCAGCCCGGCTTCGACACGCGCCACCTCGACCGCATATTCCCCGACGGGGCGCAGTCCCAGAGGCGCACCGGCAGCCATCACCGCTTCGAACATCGCCACCGCGTCTCCGGCCTTCACCCACAGCTCATAGCCCAGCTCA
>CAZWUX010000590.1:0-2045 GCA_964637665.1 uncultured Anaerolineae bacterium | reverse complement strand
CTCTCGTGCCAGGCCGAGGTGTGCGGCGACGTAGTCGTGATGGTTCCCGCGAGCAGCCGGGCCACGCGGCAGGTCGTCGCGAAGGCCGCCGGGGACCGCGCCATCGACGTGAAGCCCATCCAGCGCAAGATTTACGTCGAGCTGGAACCGGCCTCGCTCGCGAATCCGCTGGCCGACTGGGAGCGCGTCAAGAACGCGCTGATCGCCGCCGACGACCTGACGCGCGGCCCCGCCGATCTCCCGCTCGACGCCGACCGTCTGCACATCGACCTGCCCGCCCTGCGGGGGCTACAGCGGGCCGTGCGCGACGGCGATTGGAAAGTGACCATCACGATCCGGGGTGGGCAGGAGGTGATCCGTGTCGAGCCGGGGTTCGACGAGACGCTAGTCGGGCTGGCCGTCGACATCGGATCGACGACGGTGGTGGCGCATTTATGCGATTTGCGGACCGGGGAGGTGCTCGCGACCGCCGACATGATGAACCCGCAGACCGGCTACGGCGAGGACATCATCAGCCGCATGAGCTACGTCGCTGAGCAGCCGGATGGGCTGGAGACGCTGCGGAGCAGCATCGTGCGCGGGCTCGACACGCTGGCCCGCCGGGCGGCCCGGCAGGCCGGGCTGCGCGCCTCGTCCATCACGGAGGCCGTGATCGTCGGCAACTCGGTGATGCACCACCTTTTGCTGGGGCTGGACACCCACGCCCTGAGCCGCGCGCCGTACGTGCCCGCCGTGCACACGTCGCTGGATTTACGCGCGCGCGAGGTCGGCCTGACGGCGCTGGACGAGGGGGCTTACGTCCACCTGCTGCCCCTGACCGCCTCGTTCGTCGGGGCGGACAACATGGGCGTGCTGCTGGCCGAGGAGCCGCACCATCAGGACGAGGTCCGGCTGATCGTGGACGTGGGCACCAACGCGGAACTCGTGCTCGGCAACCGCGAGCGGCTGATTTGCACGTCGACGCCGACCGGCCCGGCCTTCGAGGGTGCGCACATCGAGTATGGGATGCGGGCGGCTGATGGGGCCATCGAACGCGTGCAGATCGATCCTGAAACGCTGGCCCCTCGCCTTAAGGTCATCGGGGCGGATGTCTGGTCGGACGCGCCGGATGCGCCGCCCGCTCATGGCATCTGCGGGTCGGGCATCATCGACGCCGTAGCCGAACTCTACCGGGTGGGGATCGTCGGCTCGGACGGCAAATTCGACCCGGCCATCCAATCACCCTATGTCGATTTCAGCGGCAGCCAGCCGATCTATCGACTCACCGGGCAGGCGCGCGAGGGCGAGCGGCCCATCCCCATCAGCCAGGACGACGTGCGCCAGATTCAACTCGCCAAAGCGCCGCTCTACGTGGCGGCGAAGTATTTGCTCAAGGCGTTCGGCGTCGAACAGCCGGATCGCATCATTCTGGCGGGCGGGTTCGGCACGCACATCGACCCGAAGGCCGCCATGCTGCTGGGCATGATCCCCGACTGCCCGCTGGACCGCGTCGAGGCGGTGGGCAACGCGGCGGGCGACGGGGCGCGCATCGCGCTGCTGAACCGGGACAAGCGCGCGGAGGCGCTCGGCCTGCTGAAGCGGGTTGAGCGGGTCGAGCTTCCCGCACAGGCGGGGTTTCAGGACCAGTTCATGCTGGCGCTGCACTTCCCGCACATGCTGGACCCCTATCCCCATTTGGAAGGCATTGCGCCCCCGCGCGAGATCGATCCGATGGTGGCGCAGCTGTACGGCGACGAAATACCGGAGATTTAGCCGGAGCGTTTGCGTTTCTGGCGAACATTGAAAGAGGCAAAGGAACACACATGAGCGAACAGGACCATATAAACGCGCTCAAGCAGAGCATCATCGACGGGAACGACACGGCCTCCGCCGAGGCGACGCGGGCTGCGCTCGACGCGAACGTCGACCCGCTGTCGATCCTGAACGACGGCCTGATGGCCGGAGCGGATGTCGTCGGCACCCGGTTCGAGAACGGCGAGTATTTTCTGCCTCAGTTGATGCTGGCCGGGCGCGCCCTGAAGGCCGCCATGAACATCGTCGAGCCG
>CAZWUX010000589.1:0-2050 GCA_964637665.1 uncultured Anaerolineae bacterium | reverse complement strand
CAGGATGGTCCATGCCTTCTTGTTTGACAAGCTCTGAAATTAGCACTCAGGGTTATCTATGCTCTTAAGGACATCCACCCATACTCAATCCGGGCCGTCGGGTTTATAGTTATGACTGTTGGACGATGGGGGGAAGGATAGGAGCTTGTTTGTGAGAAGCCCGGCCAATACGAGGGAAGGCGCGTCCAGGCCACAGGCGGCAGGTGGGATGAGGCCAGCGCAGACGACGTGGGTGCTGGTGGGAATCCTGCTGCTGGCGGCGCTGCTGCGCTTTTACAGGCTCGACTACCAGTCGCTGTGGTTCGACGAGCTGATGAGCTGGGTGAGAAGCTCGCTGGGCACGTTGAAAGAGGTGAGCAGGCATGGAGCCGAGAGGAACTGGCCGCCGGGTTACTTCTTCCTGCTCCACTACATCATCAACCTGATCGGTGACTCGGCGTTCATCCTGCGGTTTCCGTCGGCGCTGGTCGGGGTCATGGGCGTGGCGGCGATCTACACGCTGGGGAAGCGCCTGTATGATGCCATGACCGGGGTCGTCGCGGCGGCGCTGCTAACCGTGATGTGGCCGCCGATGTTTTACAGCCAGGAGGCGCGTGCTTACAGCTTCATCATCTTCTTCGGGATCGTCTCGACGTTCTTCTGGCACAGGATGCTGACCCGGCTCGATCGTGGTGATGCCCTGCCCGTATGGGATGTGGTGGCGTATGCGGGGAGTGCGATCGCGCTGGCTTATTTGCATTATTTTGGTGTGTTGTTCGTCTTTTTGCAGGGCGTGGCGGCAGGGCTGCACCTGCTGCGCAGGCCGCGCCGCCTGCTGAAGATCACGGGAGTGTATCTCGCCGTCGCGGTGGGCTACGTGCCACAGATAGCGGCGCTGTTCGACAGTGCAGGGCGTGCCAGCGGGTGGATCAAACCGCCGCCGATTTATCCCATCACCCTGCTGGCGACAACGGCTTATTTTTTCAATTATCAGGCAGTGGCGTCGGGGATCGCGATGGCGCTCATCCTTACAGGGGGCATCTTCGCGATCGTCAACCGGGTCAAAAATAGAGAGAGCGTCCGGCCCTCCGTGCTGGACTCGAACTGGCTGCTGCTGAGCTGGCTCATCAGCCTGCCGACGATCATCTACCTGCGATCGGTGGTGTACTCGCCGGTTTATCTTTACAGGTATGCGCTGTTGTCGGCCCCGGCGGCGTATCTTTTGCTCGCGAGGGCGCTCGTGAAGCTGCCGGGTGGCAAGCCGGTGAGGATCGTCGCGCCGGTGGGGGTCACGGCCTTTTACCTCGGAAACCTGATCTTTGGCCTCAATTATTATTCGGTGCCGGTCAAAACGCAGATCCGTGAGGCGGTGGGGTACGTCACCTCGAACCCGCAGATGAGCGAGGATGCGCTCGTCATCGGGGATCACAACGGCGAGACGTTGGATTATTACTTCGAGAAACTGGGGGGAGAACCCCGCGTGGACATGGTCGCCAGAGATAAGAATGATATCCCGTCCATCGCGAGCTTCATCGCGGAGAGGCAGCCGCCCACCGTGTGGTACGTCGCCGTACACGAAGCGCCCGATGAGGATATCGTCGCGTATTTAACCGAGCACATGACGCTCGTGGAGCACAAGGAGTGGTTCAATGCGCAGGTGTGGTTGTTCGAGGCGCAGGGCAGCAGGGCGGTCAGCGGCAGGGGGTGCAGCTGCGGGTATTAAGCAGTCGAGACTCACCCGGCGTGGACCGGATGGGGGGTTTCTGACGGGGCGGTGGGTGGCTCCGGGCCGCCAGCCTGCGCATAAAGGTTGAAGGAAAAGGCCAGGATCAGCAACGCAAACACGGACAGCAGCGTGTCACCGAGCCAGATGCGGAGTGGATGAAGCTCAGGGTGCGCCAGCCAGGGTACGGCGACGCGCGCGATCAGCACGACGACGATAGGGGCGAGCAGCCCAATCACCCGGCCACGCTGCGAGCGGGCGCGCAGGAGCAGCAGCGGTGCGACTCCGATGAATAACCATGACACCAGGAGGGCATACACCGGGTAGAACCCTGCATCCCTCAGCAGA
>CAZWUX010000588.1:0-2051 GCA_964637665.1 uncultured Anaerolineae bacterium | reverse complement strand
CAGCGCCGGATCAGCCCCCCCTCACCCGCCCACAGGGTATTGGAAGCCGCGACCGCGTCCGGAGTTTCCGCATAGTGAACGGCATACAGCACATCATACCGCTCCGCGATCTCCATGCCCTTGACCAGCAGGCTTTGCGTGCAGTTGAACGTCGTGTTGGGGTGCACGCCGATCTGAATGCGACCATCCTGTGTGTTGTGGTAGTTCCTGATCGCTTCCTCGGTCGCAGCCAGATGCTCCCGCTCGCCCATGCCGTGCAGCGTAAAGCTGGTGACCATCTGCGGGTGGATCGCCGCCCGCACCCCCGCCTCGACGGATGCGCGGTAAACGGCATCAGGCAGCGGGGTTGCGTTCGCGTGCGTCGTCACGCCATGCCGGATGCTGTTCAGCAGGCCGAACAGCGTCATGTCGTAGGCGCTCTCATCGGTCAGCCACCCATCGGCAGGCCAGTAGATCCGCTCCAGCGCGTCCGCGATGCCCCTGACAGGCGTATCCAGCCAGCCCTCTACCAGCAGGGCGTGTGCTTCCCCGACGTGGTTATGTGCGTCGACCAGGCCGGGCATGACGACCTTGTGGCTGGCGTCGACGGTCTCCACGTCATCGAGCGGCTCTGCGAGCCGCCCGACCTCAGCCGAGGGGCCGACGGCGATGATACGATCGCCTTCCACCAGCAGCCCACCCCGCTCGATCACCCGTTCCGGGGTCGGGCCTGTGATGAGAAATCGGCACGCCTCGAAAAAGACCCGTTTCACAGGACGTTTTCCTAACGTGTCTCCCGGAAGTAGGGGATGCCCAGCCAGCTGGGCGCTTCCGAGCGCGCCCGGCTGCCCATCACGGCGACGATGGCGAAGATATACGGGATCGCCAGCAAAATCTGGTGGGGGAACTGCACCCCGATCCCCTGCAAGTGAAGCTGAAACGCATCGAGAAAGGCGAAGACGAGCGCGGCAAGCAGGATGCGCCAGGGCTGCCAGTTCCCGGCGATCACGATCACGATCGCCAGCCATCCGCGCCCGGCGGTGATCTCCGGCACGAAGCGAGGCGACGCCCCCAGCGTCAGGAACGAGCCGCCTAACCCCGCCATCAGACCGCCGAAAATGGTGGAGAAGTACTGGAGCTTCGCGACGCTGACGCCCTTCGTGTCGACCGCGCGCGGGTTCTCGCCAGCGGAGCGGATCAGAAGGCCGTACTTGGTCCGGTACAGGAAAAACCAGACGACCGGAACCATCAGAAAGGCCAGATAGGTCATCCAGCGGTGGCTGAACAGGACCTCGCCGACGAAGGGAAGGTTCGACAGCCCCGGAATGTTGATCGGGCGGAAGATGTCGATCGTCGCGACGTTCACCTGGGACTTGTCGAAGAGAAGTCGGTGCCAGAATAACGACACACCCGATCCCAGCAGGTTGAGCGCCATCCCGGTGACGATCTGCTCGACCTTGAGCGTGGCGGCCATCACCACCATGATCAGCGCCATCAGGCCGCCAGTGAGCATCGCCGCCAGCACGCCCAGCCAGATCGATCCGAAAAAGTAGGTCGCGGCGAACGCGGTGAAGGCCCCCATCAGCATCATGCCTTCGACGCCCAGATTCATCACGCCGGAGCGCTCCGTGACCAGCTCGCCCAACGCGGACAGCAGCATCGGCGTCGCGATGCGGATGGTGGATGCCAGTATGCTGGCGATGATGGCGGCCTGAAGGATATCACCCAGCATCTTCAACCCTCCTGATGCGGTAGCGCGACAGGACCGAGGCGCTGAGCACGAACAGCAGCACGATCGCCTGAATAGCCTGAATGAACGCGGTGGGCACGCCGGATATGATCTGGAGCCGGAAGGCCCCGTTCGTCAGCGCCCCGAACAGGATACCGGCCAGCACGACGCCCAGCGGATTCAGCCACGCCAGCATGCCGACGATGATGCCGGTGTAGCCCAACCCGGTCGATAGGTCCAGCACCAGCCGGTGGTGAACGCCGAACAACTCGCTGGCCCCCGCCAGCCCGGACAGCCCGCCGCTGATCGCCATCGTGATCATCACGATCGCCGAGGTGTTCGT
>CAZWUX010000587.1:0-2063 GCA_964637665.1 uncultured Anaerolineae bacterium | reverse complement strand
GGCGACGCTGCAAGCCGCCCGCCTGGAGTCCTTCGCCAACATGATCGGCATCGGCACGCACGACCTCTCCGTGCTGGGCGTCGAGGCGCAGCAGGGCACGCTCCAGCTAAACCGGGGGACGGCCATCATCGGCGTCAACGTGCCGGAGAATTTCTACAGCCCCAACCCGCGCCCTGGCCAGGAGCAGCCGCCCCCGCCCCAGCTGCTCAACCAGCCGGTCAAGCTCGTCCTGACCAAAATGACGGAGGACGGCGAGGTGCGCAAGGTCGTGCCGATCCGCATCGTGGGCATCCTCGCGGAGACGCGCAACGAGCCGGACTTCTCGGTTTACATGACCATCGAGGACATCACGCAGTACAACGAGTGGCTGACGGGCGAGCGCGTCAACCGGGGCACGGACGGCTACAACGCCGTGATCGTCAAGGCCGAGGACCCGGAGGTCGTGCTCGACCTGACGGACGCCATCACCGAGATGGGTTACCAGGCGTTCGCGCCGCAGCAGATCGTGCAGAGCGTGGGCAGCTTCTTCCTCGTGCTCCAGATCGTGTTCGGCGGCATCGGGGCCATCGCGCTGCTCGTGGCCGCCATCGGCATCGCGAACACGATGACGATGGCCGTGCTGGAGCGCACGCGCGAGATCGGGCTGATGAAGGCGCTCGGCGCGACGAACCGCGACGTGCTGGGCATCTTCCTCGGCGAGGCGGCGGGCATCGGCTTGCTGGGCGGCCTCGGCGGGGTCGCGCTCGGCTGGGGCGGCGGGCAGGTGCTCAACGTGATCGCCATCGCCGCGCTGACGGCGCAGGCCGCCGAACAGGGCGGCGCGCCCCCGGCAGGGACGGTCTATACGCCGCTGTGGCTGCCGGTGTTCGCCACCGTGTTCGCCTCGCTGATCGGGCTGCTGTCGGGGCTGTACCCGGCCTTACGCGCCGCGACGCTCGTTCCGGTCGAGGCGCTGAAATACGAGTGATGGACCCGATCAGGGGATAGCCGCGCGCGCGCGCCGAATGACGTTATCCACAGGAGTCAGCCGCCGCCCGCCGGATCCCGGCTCGCAGACGTTAAACCGGGCCGCACACGCGGCCCGGCCTGTTTTACGCTCGCCCTCTGTGCTGCAATTACTGTTTCTCGTAGGCCTGACCGTCGGCGGCGGGCGGGGTGGCCTCGCCGACGACGCCCGCCAGCACGATGATGGTCACGACGTAGGGGGCCATCAGCAAAAACTGGGAGGCGATCGGCACACGCAGGATGGACAGCTTCGTCTGGAGCGCGTCCGCGAAGCCGAAGATCAGCGCCGCGCCGAACGCGCCGAAGGGCATCCACTTGCCGAAGATCATCGCCGCCAGCCCGATGAAGCCCTTGCCCGCCGTCATCAGCTCGTCGAAGCGCCCGACCGAGCCGAGAATCAGGAATGCCCCCGCCAGCCCGGCGACCATGCCGCCCAGCGTGACGTTGACGTAGCGCACGAGGTAGACGTTGATGCCGAGCGTGTCCGCCGCGCGCGGGTGCTCGCCGACGGCGCGGGTGCGCAGCCCCCACCGCGTGAAGAACAGCATGACGTGCGTGACGATCAGCAGGATGAACATCAGGTAGACGAGCGGGTTCTGGTCGAAGAACACCGGGCCGATCACCGGGATGCTCGCCAGTCCGGGGATCGACAGCCGGTCGAACGTGCCCGCGTTGTTAAGCTGCTCGAACTGGGAGAGTATCCGCGCGCTGAGGAAGCTCGTGACGCCCGTCGCGAGGATGTTGATGGCCGTGCCCGCGATGATGTGATCGACCTTGAACCGGACGGCCAGCACGGCGAGCAGCAGGCCCGTCAGCGCGCCGGATAGGATCGCGCAGAGCAGCGCAAAAAGCAGCGCGGAGAGGTGCGCCCAGCCCCAGACGTTCCATGCGAGGCTGCCCATCAGCGCGGCGACGAACGCGCCGTTCAGCATCATACCCTCGATGGCGATGTTGATCACGGCAGCACGCTCGCACAGCACGCCGGAGAGCGCCGCCAGCGCAATCGGGACGGCGCGCAGCAGCGAGCTGCTGAGCAGGCCCGTCAGGTTGAGCGAACC
>CAZWUX010000586.1:0-2089 GCA_964637665.1 uncultured Anaerolineae bacterium | reverse complement strand
AGCTATCTCTACGCGAATGCGGTCTCCATCATCGATCAGGGCGATATCCTCGGCAGAATAGCTCGGCGATCCATCATCAACGGATAGATATAGTCCGTTCGAGGTAAGAGCCCCCCGGCTCCGTTCTTTCAGCGCTGAGGTCTTGGCCTCGCCCACGGCGTCAAAGACGAGATCATAATGCTCCAGGCCGGTCGCAGAATCTTCCTCTGTGTAATCAAGGACCCGGTCGGCCCCCAGAGAGGTCACCAGTTCCAGATTTCTCGTGCTGCATACTCCGGTGACGGATGCGCCGAAGTGCCGGGCAAGCTGGACGGCAGCCGTGCCGATGGAGCCCGACGCGCCGTAAATCAGGACGTTCTGGCAACGCTGGATGTTTCCTTTTCGCAGGTAGTACAGGGCCATGCCCGCGCCGTAGATCACGGCGGCGGCCTGCTCGTAGGTGGCGTTGGCCGGTTTCAAGTCGATCAGGGCATCTTCATGCAGGCAGATGTACTCGGCGTAAGCGCCGAAGCGTATCTGTGCGGGCGGCTTGAAGGTATTGCCAAAAACCGCGTCTCCTGCCTTAAAGCGGGTCACGTCTTTGCCGGTCGATGCCACGTCTCCGGCCAGCACCATGCCCAGAATGGGGTTACGCGGCCCGTTGAAGCCGACCACCAGCCGCATCATGAGGGCCAGCGGGTGGAAGCGCGGGAGCTTGAACCCCCGCACAATCGTGTCGCTGGCGGTTACCGCCGTCGCGACGACCCTGATGAGCACTTCATCGTTCTCGGGAACAGGTTTTTCAACCTCGCCCAGTTGAAGGACTTCGGGCGGACCGTATGCTGTACACAGGACGGCTTTCATACCATTCCCCCTCTTTGCGCGGCTGACGACGGCAGGGCTTCGCGACATTCCATACGGGAACAGACGCCGGAGGGTTGCACATTCTCCGCGCAACCGGCCCGGCGAAATCACACCGGCGGGCGGGCGCGCGGGCAGATGGGCGATCCGGGGATGGACTATGGACGGCGGGCGGGGAAGCAGCGCTCAGGCGCGGCGGCCCACCGTGATGGTGTAGATGGCGGTCTGCTCCACGCCGTCGACGCCGATCAGGTCGTTCACGGCGGAGTCGTCGAACGAGCCGACCGTGCAGACGCCCAGCCCCAGCGCAGTCGCGGTGAGGCAGATATTCTGGCCGATATGCCCGGCCTCCAGCAGGACGTAGCGATCCCCGCGCTCGCCGTGCACCTCGCGGGTGCGCTCGAAAGCCGCCGCGAATACGAAGCAGACCCCGCTCTCGCCGAGATGCGCCTGGCCGCCGCTCGCCTCAATGATGGCCTCGCGGAAATTCCCCAGCCGGACGCGCTCCAGTTCCTCGTCGATGGCGACGTAGTGATAGATCCCGGCGTTGAGGCCCGTCACGTTGTGGACGATGGGGTACAGCTCGATAGGATAGGTCGCGCTGGCGGATGGGGCGGCGCGGTGCTTCAGCGTCTTATCGGTGATGCCCTGGGCGGCGGTCAGCAGGTGGGACAGCTCGGCGGAGGTGAGCGGCTCGTCGGCGAAAAGGCGGGTCGAGCGGCGGGCGGCGATGGCCTGGTCGAGGGTCAGCATGGCGGCGTCGGGGGTAGGAGTCGGGAGCAGAACAGGCTCGGCGGAGGATTCGGCTTGAGACACCAGTTGGCGGGGGGCCAGCCAGCCGAGGGCGAGTCCGCCCACCCCGGCCAGAGCGGAGAGGAGAACGCCCCGGCGGCCAGTTGGGTTGAGTTGGGTTTTGTGGGTCATCGTGCGTTACTCCTGAATAAGAAATAAGTGCAAGTACGGAACCTTCGGTTCCGGGCAAACCTGTGGTTTGCCTGGGAGTTCGCTGCGTGAACTCGATGTGTCTGTCAAAGCTGAGTTCTGTGGTGTACTGACCTAAGACCCCCCTGTGAGCCTTCGGCTCATCCGTCCCCCCCTGACGAGGGGGACTTTTTGTGTGTGTATCCGGTGGGCGGGTAGTGGCTGCGAGATTCTGGTTGTGGGTTCGCGGAATGAAGTCGATGTGCCTCTAATCTGAGTTCTGTGGTGTACTGACCTAAGACCCCCCTGTGAGCCTTCGGCTCATCCG
>CAZWUX010000585.1:0-2096 GCA_964637665.1 uncultured Anaerolineae bacterium | reverse complement strand
GTTGTGGAGTGTGAGATGACACTGTCATTCTAGTCAAATGAGGGGCCTCAGACAAATAGCCGGAGGCCGTGATGGTTGCCCCGGCGCAAAATGAAAACTCCCGGCTAGTGAAGACCGGGAGTTTTCGAGTTAATCCCTATCCGGGATGGGTTTTTTGAGCAGGGGAAGAACGTTACATTACGTGACCTCGGATAGGGAGTCCCTCGCTTCGGAATGAGTGGGATAAGAGTATTTCGTCTGATCCCCCTGCCGTTCGACTGCAACGACTGTTTCTCTACCATCTTACTGACCTGATTGTAAAGCGAGTTTGACGGCAATCATATTGGGGATTCTCCCCATATTGCCGCCTAGAAATGTGAGTATCTGATGCTTGGAAACGAAAAACGCGCCCGGTAGAGGGCGCGCAGACGTGAAAACGGCGGGAGTCGCCGGGAAATCACTCTAGCATCTCGGCCACGACGACGACACGGTGCGTGTAATCCTCAAGGATATCGCTCCAGCCGGAGCACGTGATCAGCGTCAGCCGGTTATCCGCAGTGGGATAGGCGACCTGCACATCGGTCGGCGAGACCTCCTTGACCTCGCTCACCACGTACACGTACGTCGCCGCCCCATGCTCGATGAACACGCGGTCGCCCGGTGTGAGCGTGTGCAGGTCTTTGAACGGTCCCCAGCCCGCGTCGGGGATGGTGATATGGCCCGCCAGCACGACGTTGCCCGGCTCGCCGGGATAGGCGGTCCCCTCCAAATGGGCGGCCTCGTCCCTCAACCGCGAGATGTCCCACTGCTGACCGACGAACGGCACCTCGATCATGGTCGTCTCGACCGCCAGCCGGGGGATCAGGAGGATCGTCTCAACCTCGGCAGGCGCACCGGCTACCTCGGACGGCGTTCCATCTGCCGCTGGCAGACTTAGCATGTTCCGCGCGAAATAGGCGCCCCCGATGAGCACCGTCGCGGCCAGCGCAAAGAGGGACAGCCGCCCCAGCCGCGCGCGCTGGCGCGTGGCGGTGTACACGTTGTAGCCGAAGGCCTGACGCTTCGTCCATGCCTGCCGCGACCGGATAAAGAGGACCAGGCTGATGCCAAGCAGCAGGCCGATCGCCAGCGCGATCAGGTCTTTTGGAGGGGATTCGGGGTTTGTCAGCGTAGTGAAGAAATCCATCGGATGCCGCTGCTATCCGTCGGCCGTATTCTGCTGCGGGCACGATGTGGGGGCAGCCGCCCACCTGCCCGCGTGTATGATTATAGGTAGGCGGGCGGGCTGTGTCTACCGCCGATCGCCTGATGAAAAGCAAACGGGCGCGGCAGTTTTCGCCGCGCCCGTGTCGATGTTTCTGTACGTCTCGCCTTTACCGGCGGCGGCTGCCACCGCCACTCCGGCGTCCACCACCGCTGCTGCCGACCGCCCGGTCGGCGTTCTGAGCCTCTTCGAGCGACCAGCCCTCCAGCACGGCCTGACGGCTGAGCCGGATCTTTCCCGAACGGTCGATGTCCGTCACCATCACCATGATCTCATCCCCCACGTTGACGACATCGCTCGTCTTGTCGATGTGGTAGGTGTCGAGCTGGCTGATGTGGACCATGCCATCCGTGCCGGGCAGGATCTCGACGAACGCGCCGTATGGCTCGACGCGCACGACCTTGCCGGTGTAGATGCGCCCGATCTGCGCTTCCTCGGTGAGGGCTTCGATCTCGGCCTTGGCCTGCTCGGCGCCTTCCTGATTGGGCGATGCGATGAAGACCGTGCCGTCGTCCTCGATGTCGATCCGGGTGTTCGTCTCGGACTGGATGCGGCGGATCGTCTCGCCGCCCTTGCCGATGACGTTGCGGATCTTCTCGGTGTCGATGGTGATGATCAGCATCCTCGGCGCGTTGGGGTTTAGCTGCTGGCGCGGCTCGGCGATGGCAGAGGCCATCACGTCGAGAATCTGGAGGCGCGCCTGATAGGCCTGCTGGAGCGCCTGAGCGAGCACCTCGCGCGGCAGCCCCTTGACCTTGATGTCCATCTGGAGCGCGGTGACGCCCTCCCGTGTGCCCGCGACCTTGAAGTCCATGTCGCCAAGGTGGTCTTCCATGCCCTGAATGTCGGTCAG
>CAZWUX010000584.1:0-2098 GCA_964637665.1 uncultured Anaerolineae bacterium | reverse complement strand
AAAACCCCACCCATCTTCGCTTCGCTCAGATTTCCCTCCCCTTGCAAGGGGAGGGACTAAGGGTGGGGTTCTCGCAAAATTTTCCGCCCTTCCTGCATCTTGCATCCAGCTTCGGCGGAGCGACATCGTCACCAAGCGAGCGTAGCGAGCCACTGACCGACTGAACGACTGACAGACTAAAAAACTGATAACTGGCAACTGGCAACTGGCAACTATCTACCTATCGACGCAAAAACGCCCGGCTGCGTGGCCGGGCGTCAGTATCCACAGACCAACCGTGCGCGGGCTTACTGCCCGACCGCGAACGTCACCGGGCCGACGAAGATGTGCCCGCCCGGCTCCCCGTCGAGCGTCAGACCGCTCGTGTAGAGGTCGACCAGCGCGGCGTGCTGGCTGCGCGCCATGACCGGCTGGCGCAGCGGCGGCTCGCCCTCGCTGTTCAGCAGTGTGATGGCGCGGCCATCCATCCACAGCCGGAACGAGGTCGTGTCCCCGTACGACACGCGCGCCCGCAGCCGGAACCACTGGCCCATCGGCACGCCCACGTCGCGGGCGATGTAGCGGTCGAACTCGTTAAAGTTGGGATAGTGCAGCAGGGAGATGCCCAGCCCGTCCCATTCGCCGTTGCCGTCGAACAGGTTGATGGCCCACATCGGCCCCCGCAGGTCGTCGGAGGCGTCGGCCTCGAACTGCATGATGATCATCTGCTCCCAGCCCAGCCCCGACTCGTCGACCTGAGTGCCCTCCGGGATGTAGTACCACCCCTCCCACTCGATGACCTGCGCGTCGAGGCGGGTGAAAATGACGATGCCCTCCACCTTCGACAGATGGCCCTCCGTGTTCTGGATCGAGAACTTGAGCACCTGCTCGGCGTCCAGCCCGGAGGGGTCCGGGTTGGGCACTGCCGTGACGGTGTCCGTCTCGTGGCGGCGATCGTTGGGCATCATCGACCACCCCTCGAACGGGAACTGGCGGTAGTTGTTCCAGTCCTCGACCGTCTGGAAGACGAGCAGCGGCTCGAACTTCATGCTCTTGTTGGCGGGCGCGGCGGCGCTGCTCGCGTCGGTCGTGACGGCGGCGATGAGGCCCACCGGGGCCAGCAGCAGCATCAGCACGCCGGACCACAGGCGGAAGCCCCGCAGCGCGCGCCGGGGTCGGCGCACGGTGTTCGTCGTCCGGTCAGGTGTCACGGTCTCTCTCCGTTTAACTCGGCCACAGGCACAGGCAGGGCGTCGGGTCGTTGTGCGGATCGGGTGGCGGCGGTTGGAATACCCGCACCGGGGATGCCTGTACCCCCGGTAAAACGCCGGGCGGCGATGCCTTCCCGCGTTTTCCTGTCAAAGTCGTCCGGTTTGAAATTCGGCGATGGATCCCCGGCGAAGCCGCTCACAGGTGAGCGTCTCGCCCTGCTTCCCGCTCACATAACAGCCGGGCGCGTTCCGGCGCGCGGCCAACCCAGTGCGGGATGCTGTATGAGAACGGCATAGCCGTTCTCAACTAGGAGAAAGCTCCGCTTTCTCCACCCTGGAGGCGGCTGCTCGACCGCCCGATTAGATTGTACGGAGTTCCGGGCCAATGTGCCACCTGCCGGGCCGGGCGTCGCCCTGCCGTAGGGGGGATGTAGGACAGAGCGGGGCGGGTATTCCGCCGGGTTCCCGACCGGGTGATGAACCGCTCCGGGCCGGATGGCGCGGTCGGGCGCGCGGCACTGCGGTCGGGAGGCCCGGCTGGCGATGGGAGAAAGTTCCGCCCACGTTGCGCAACGTTAGTTGCCCAACGTTAGTTGCCCAGCACCTCCACCGGGCACACATCTCGCCATCCCCCGCGCGCAAACTGCTCACATTCCCTTATAGGTGATCGGCCCGACTCACCCTATTCTACATACAGGCGAGATTATGTATAATTAAGGAGCATGATCCTGCCGGGAAACGATAAGCCTGTTTAATCGAAGGGGAACGCACGCAGGTCCGGCCCGGACGGCGGAGACCGGGCCGTACGTAAATGAAGCCAGGCAGCCTGCTTCGTGGATGGCCTATCCAATCACGCTTATTCCCGGCCAGCATCATGCAGTTGATCCTCTTCGACGGCGCGGGTATTC
>CAZWUX010000583.1:0-2099 GCA_964637665.1 uncultured Anaerolineae bacterium | reverse complement strand
CGCTCTACCTGCGGGGCTGGCGCTGGCTCAGCAACGACTGGGTGAACTTCCTCAGTTCGCTCGTCGGGGCCGCCATCGCCGGGCTGCTCTGGGCGCTGGCCGTGCGCTGATCCACAAAAAAACCGCCCCGGACGATTAGCCCGGAGCGGCTGTGATTCAGGCTGTTAGAGCGGGGCGGATCACTGTCCACCGCGCACGCCGCGCCCCATGCCGCTGCCAAACATGCCCTGAACGCCCTGCTGGAACATGCCACGCGCCGAACCGAACCAGCCACCCAGCCGCCCGATACCCTGCCCGGCCCGCTCGCTGATGCGCTCAGCCTGCGCTTCGGTGAGGTAACCATCGGCGACCAGCTGGTCAAGCTGCGCCTCCACGGCGGCATCCCGCGCGTCGAGCACGGTCTCAAGGTCCACGCCCTGCTCGGCGGCGATCTCGACCAGCGTCTGCCCGCTGGCGATCGCAGCGTCGAACTCATCGACCGTCATGCCCAGCGCATCGGCGGTCGCCTCATGGATCGCATCATGGTAGGGGCTGAGCGCCGCCTGGACCCCAAGCTGCAAGCCATGAGCGCGTCGGTGCTGCATCGCGCCGAGCATCAAGTTGGCCTGCGCCTCCGTCAGCACGCCCGCCTCTGCGAGCTTATCCAACTCCTCTGCACGGGCAGCATCCATCGCCGCCCACACGTCCGAGATATCGACGCCCTGCGCGTCGGCCAGTTCCCACATCGTCGTGCCATCGGCGATGGCAGCCTCCACCTCATCGACCGTCATCCCCAGCGTATCGGCTGCCGCCGCGATCACGGATTCGTGGATGTCTTCCCAGTAAATCCCCTGCCCCGGCACGGGCGGGTTCGGTTCCTGCGCACTGGCGACCGAAACGGCCAGCAGCCCGACGACGGCGACGATCAACGCGATACCTGCTACCTTGCCCAGCTTCTTCATTACAGACCTCCTGAAATGTCTCTCTGATGTGTCGGTCGTATCTGGCCCTAACGATAACCGGCGATTATGTGGAAATTATGAAGGAGGTATGTGAGAATAGTGAGCATCCGCCCGTGTGGAAAAGGGACCACCGTGTGACGCATCCCGACGACTATGACCCGACGCCGCAGCCCGGCGACGACGCCGGTTCCGCACCCATGCTCGGCGGGCCGGGCCGCGCCAATCCCGGCGGACAGGAGCCCTGGCTGGGAGGGGAACGGGGGATCCAACGCTGGCTGGACGCCCTGCACGGCGGCGACAACCGCGCTATCTGGCGCGCCGCACAGGGGCTTGCCGCCTCTGGCCCGATGTCAGTTCCCCGGCTTGCAGATGGGTTAACCCACCCCGATCACCGTGTCCGGGCCGTTGCCGCCTGGGCGCTCGGACAGCTTGCCCCCGACGAGGCCGTGCTGCCCGCCGTCCCCCGCCTGATCGCCCTGCTCGACGACCCGAACCGCGCCGCGCGCGTCGTCGCGGCGAGCACGCTGGGCCGCATCGCGGAGGCGCACCCCACGGCTGCCGAACAGATCGACCCGGCGCTGCGCGCCTACCGCCGCCGCCCGCCCCGCCCCTGAATCAAAAAGGGCGGCCTGAGCCACCCCCGAACGTCTGTGGTCAACGGGAGTCACTAACGCCCACTGCTCGCGACCGCCTCCTCGCCCGGCTGCGCCTGCGGGGCCGCCAGCGTCCGCCACCGCGCGATCCAGCGCATCACACCCCCGAAGTAAACGGCCATCACGATCGACGACAGCATCCGCACGACGAACCCACTGTGCCACAGGTATTCACTCCGGGTCAGCGTCTCGATCACGACCTTGTGCCGCTCCAGCACGTAAACGCCATCCACGAAGCGCGGATACGCCCCCCGATTGATGTACAGCATCACGAAGTAAAAGTTGAACACCGCGTACAGCAGCAGCCCCACCTGAAGCGAGCGCATCCATTCCGGCGCGCTGCGCGTGATGAACCGCCAGAACTCACCGGGCGGCAGCGATTCGTAATCGAAGCGGCGCTGTGCGATCACGTAAGCGTTCACCCCCACGCCAAAGATCATCATCAGGAAAAACGCCCCAAACGCCGCCGAAAGCGGCACGTCGACCACCCCCAGCGCGGAAAACA
>CAZWUX010000582.1:0-2104 GCA_964637665.1 uncultured Anaerolineae bacterium | reverse complement strand
TTATCCACGCCCTGGATGGATCGGGGGGGAAGCCGCTCTATGTCTGTGTCCGGTCATACCAGGGCGGTCTCGGTGGTCCGCTTGAGCGGCTCGGATTGCAGCCTTGCTCCGATCAGGCCGTGATGGTGAAACGCCTGACGGTCCACCTCCCACGTGCGATCCAGCAAGTGCTTCCAGCGATGGACGGGACCCAGCCCGAACCGACCGCCCCGTTTGCGTCCTTCGAGGACCATAATCCATACTCAAAGACATCATCCCTATGACCCAACAACGAGTAACCGATAATCTGGATGTATTCATGGCCGTCCTGCCAGCGAAGATTCGCGAATCCCTGGCCGCGATTAACCGGCCAGAAGACCTGCTGGAAGTTATCCTCGATTTAGGCCGCGTTCCTACGGCACGCTACACGGATGGGGAGCTAGCGCTCTCCGAGGTCGAGATCCACGCGCAGGATTTGGAGTTCGTCGTCTCGCGCATCGGGGAGTTCGATGCCGACAACCGGGCCGGGATCGAGCGGACACTTCATCGTATCGCCGCCATCCGCAACCGGCACGAAGTCATCGTCGGACTGACCTGCCGTGTCGGCCGGGCGGTTTTCGGTACGATCGAGATCATCGAAGATCTCATCACCGGGGGGAGCAGCATCCTGCTCCTTGGACGCCCCGGGGTCGGCAAGACGACCATGCTGCGCGAAGCCGCCCGCATCTTGGCCGAGGGTAAGCGGGTCGTGATTGTAGACACATCCAATGAGATCGCCGGCGATGGCGATGTCCCCCATCCTGCCATCGGGCGCGCGCGCCGGATGCAGGTCCGCGTGCCTATGCTCCAGCACGAGGTCATGATCGAGGCGGTGGAAAATCACAACCCGGAAGTCATCGTCATCGACGAGATTGGGCGCGAGTTGGAAGCCGCAGCCGCCCGTACGATCGCCGAGCGCGGGGTGCAGTTAATCGGCACCGCCCACGGCAACTCGCTCGAAAACCTGCTCCTCAACCCGACCCTTTCAGACCTGATCGGCGGGATCGAATCCGTGACGCTCTCTGATGAGGAAGCCCGGCGCCGTGGCACGCAGAAGACCGTGCTGGAACGCCGCGCGGCCCCAACATTCGATGTGTTGATCGAGATCCAGGACCGGGAGCGGTTAGCCATTCACAAGGATGTGGCGGCAGCCGTGGACGGCATGCTCAGGGGACAGCCCGTACTTCCCGAGCTGCGCTACCGGGACGAGGCAGGCCAGGTCAAGGTCGAAGCCTCGTCAGCGCCGGCGCGAGCGGCAACCGCCGGTGCTTCTGGCTACCGGCGCCAGGCTGCACTGCCGACCGCCACGCGTGATGAAAATGGCGACCTGCCCTTCTCCCCCACGCCTCCACACATGCCGGGCACCCCGCTCGATCCAATCCGGATCTATCCGTACGGCGTAGCCCGCAACCGGCTGCGCCAAGCGTCCAAGCGTTTGCGCGTGCCCGCCAACATCGTCGATACCATCGCTGAGGCGCAGGTGCTCGTCACGCTGCGGTCGTATTATCGTAAACGGCAGCGGGCGATCAAGGACGCCGAAAATAGGCGCATCCCGGTCTACGTCTTGCGCGCCAACACCGTTAACCAAATGGAAGGCTTCCTGAGTGAGCTCTTCAACCTGGAAGCATTAGCCAGCGGTGATCCGGCCATGGATCGCGGCCTGGATGAGGCTCAGCAGGCCATCCAGGAAGTGCTCGACGGTGCCCACTCCATTGATCTGACACCGGCCTCTTCCTATGTGCGGCGTTTGCAGCATCAGATGGCCCGCCAGGCGAACCTGATCTCACACTCGTATGGCAAGGAGCCCCGCCGCCGTGTAAGGATCTTCCGCAGTTGAGCGCCTTCATTACCTTTGAAGGGCCTGAGGGGGGAGGCAAATCGCTTCAGGCTCGCAACCTGAAGGAATACCTGCAGGCCGCCGGGCACGCCGTCACACTTACACGGGAGCCTGGCGGGACCGAGATCAGCGACCAGATTCGCAAAGTCCTCACGCGTCTTGAAAACACCGGCATGGATCCACGCACAGAGTTCTTGCTGTTTTCGGCCTCGCGCGCCCAGCATGTGAACGAAGTCATTCGGCCCGAGT
>CAZWUX010000581.1:0-2112 GCA_964637665.1 uncultured Anaerolineae bacterium | reverse complement strand
ACGCTTTTTGCATCCAGCGCCACCCTGACAAGTTGATGGACGGTCGATTGTGTTATATTCTCTGCATGTCTTGGTCGAGCGGCTCCATCTTTCTTTTTCGACGCTCGCAGAGGTATGTTGATCCGGTAGTCGAGTGAGCTGGTACGATAGAACAGGGGTGTTGGGCGATGAGCAACCGCCGGGTACGCAAGATGCGCCATCTGCTGGCGCTGGGGATGATCGGCCTTGTCCTGTCGTTTTCCGGCGCGCCGGTCGCGACCGCGCTGGCCGTGAGGGCGGACTCGGCACCGGCTCTACAGGAGCCGACGGAAGAACCCACCGGTGATCCCACGACACCGCCAGCCGAATCACCGGAACCGTCAGACACACCTTCCCCCGAAGCGACGACGGACACGCCCGATCCAACTGATGAATCGACCCCGGCCACCGATCCAACTGAATCAACCGACGAGGCGACCCCCACCGTCACGCCAACCCCGACTGCGACCGCCACGACGCCCGCGCCCGATGCGACCGAAACGGTGGAAGCGACGGAAACGGCGACGCCCACCCCGTCCCTGACACCCACCCCCACGCTGACGCCGACCCCCACCGCGTCGCCGACGCCTTCTCTGGCCCCAGCCGCCGCGCTCGAACAGGCCCCCGCGCCGCCGCCACCGCCCGGTGGGCGCGAAAGCCCACTGCGCGTGATGGTGCCCAGCGACGCCGTGCGCGGGGAGGTGAGCGGCCAGAGTCTGGAGGAGTTGTTCCCCGCGCTCGACATCGAGGAGTCGTTCTCGCCCGGCCCGCGTATGCCGCTGCCGGTGGGCGAGGTCGGCGCGGCGGGAGCCCCGACCAACCCGTTCCGCACGCTGGCGATCCTCGTCGAGTTCTCGGACAACCAGGAGCAGACGGTCAACGATACCTTCTTCGACACACTGCTGTTCGGTTCGTCCGGCAACACGGTGCGCAGTTATTACGATGAGGTGTCATACGGGCAGCTCGACATCGTGACGCTCGACCTGCCCAGCGCAATTGGCTGGCAGACCGCCCCGGAAACGTACAGCTATTACGTTAACAGCAATTACTGTGCGGGACTTACCTATCCGCGCAACTGTCAGCGGCTCGCCGAGGATGTCGTTAATCTGGTCAACCCCATCGTCGACTTCTCGAATTATGACAACGACGGCAATGGATGGGTCGATACCGTCTTCATCATCCACGCGGGCAGGGGAGCCGAAAACTCCGGCAGCACGGACGATATCTGGTCCCACTCGTGGTGGACGCACACTGCACCTAATGTTGATGACGTATTTGTCGGTTCGTATACGATAGAGCCGGAGTACCGGTTTTCGCCGGGGGACATGACACACGGCGTCTATTCCCACGAGCTGGGCCACGCCTTCGGCCTGCCCGACCTGTACGACACGGACTATTCTTCCTGGGGGATCGGGGACTGGAGCCTGATGTCCATGGGCTCGTGGAATGGGCCAGGTAACAATGGTTCCTCGCCTGCCCACCTCGACGCGTGGTCGCGCCTCTACCTCGAGTTCACGACGGCGACGAATATCACGTCGTACGATGGGACGATCAGCCTGCCGAACGTCGAGAACAACGCATCGGGCGCGATTTACCGCATGAACACCGGGCACTCCGGCGAATACTTCCTGCTCGAAAACCGCCAGCGAACCGGCTTCGACACGTATCTGCCCGGTGGCGGTTTGCTCATCTGGCACGTCGACGATAACAAGTCGACCAATACAGCCGAGTGCACGCAGGTGAATAACTGGAACTGCGGCAGCAGCCACTTCCACGTCGCGCTGGAGCAGGCCGACGGCCTGCGCTACCTCGACTATGGGGTCAATCAGGGTGACACGGGCGATCCGTTCCCCGGCTCGACCGGGAACACGACGTTCGACTTCGACTCGATCCCCAACACGAGTTCGTATTACTCGTCGTCCGATCCCGGCCTCTCGATCACCAGCATCAGCTCGTCGGCCAGCACGATGACCGCGCGGGTGGGGTCAGGTTCGTCGAGCATGGTTGAGCGGCTGGACAACGGCGAGTTCGAGGAGGTTGCGCCGAACCGGTGGCACTCGGTCGGCCTCGATCCGATTGTCGACGGGGCGGACT
>CAZWUX010000580.1:0-2114 GCA_964637665.1 uncultured Anaerolineae bacterium | reverse complement strand
TGCGGCGCAGCGGGGACGGTGGGCAAACGTGGCAGGGCCACTTAAAGGGCTCGATCCGCGACTGCCACTCGCTCGCCTTTCACGCCACCGACGGGAACTGGGTGTACGAGGCGGGCGGCACGGGTGCGGGCGCGGCGTTCAGCCGGAATGCTGGCGTCACCTGGACGCAGCCCAAGGCAGGGCTGGATCATCATTACGGTTGGGCGTGCGCCGCCGATCCGGCCCGGCCCGAAGTATGGTATGTTTCCGTCGCGCCCACAGTCGTGTTTCCTCATTTCAACAAAATCCCGATTGCTCATTTTGACGGCTTGGCCCATGCCCGCATTTTCCGATCAACCGGGGGGGCGAGCTGGCAAAACCTTGGCTGCGGGCTGCCGCAGCCGATCCACTATATGCCGTATGCGCTGCTCACCGATCCGTCTGCGCCGGGGCATATCTATGCCGGGCTGAGCAACGGTGACGTGTGGCACTCGGTTGACCATGGCGACACATGGCAGCAGTTACCGTTCAACCTGAGCGGGATTTATCGCTCGATGATCATGCTATAGCAGAAAGGCTGTGTGATGAGAAAGAGACTGAAATGGATTGGCATTGGCCTGGGCGTTTTGCTCGGGGTGTTGGTGATCGTCGTGGTCGTGTTATATGCGATGGGCACGTCCCGGCTCAACAAGACGTATGACGTTCAAGCTGAAGCAATCCCCATACCAACGGACGACGCAAGTCTCGCACGCGGCGAGTATCTCGCCAAAGTCATCTGTAGCGAATGTCACGGAGAAGACCTGAGCGGCGATGTAATGGTTGATGAAGCGGGTATCGTGACCATCTATGCCGCCAATCTCACCACTGGCAAAGGCGGAAAAGGAAATTACGACGACGATGAATTAATCCTCGCCATCCGGCACGCGTTGGAGGAAGATGGCAAACCGCTGCTGATCATGCCCGCCGATATTTTCATCCTGTGGAGCGAAGAAGACCTGGGGGCGGTGATCGCTTATCTGCGCACGCTTCCACCCGTGGATCACGAAGTACCAGGGCCGAGCATCTCGATTATCGCACGTGCTGCCCTGCCATTGGGTATGTTTGGTAAGCCGTTCCCAGCCGAGTATATCGACCACGATCAACCGTTTCCGGCGATGCCAACCATCGGCGTCAACATGGAATACGGCGCGTACCTGACCCGTGCGCTTGGGTGTACGATGTGTCACGGCGATAATCTCGCGGGAGGAATCACACCGGCCTTCGCCGCGCCTGGCGAGATTCCGAAATCTCCAAATCTGACCCCGGCGGGCGACATAGCGGCATGGTCCGAAGCCGACTTTATCCAGACCTTGCGCACTGGTATTACCCCAGACGGTGAAGAACTCAACGACGATCATATGCCCTGGAAAATGTACGCAAAGGCTTCCGACGAAGACCTGATGGCGCTGTGGCTGTATCTCCAATCGCTGCCACCGACGGATTAGATAGGAAACGTCTGATCGCCGCCTATCCGATCTATGATCAGGCGCGGCGCTTCGCGGGCCGGGAGGTTCCGCTTATCCGGCTTCGTAGGATAGACAACCCTTCCGAACAGGTATGAAAGAGGTATCGAAATGAGAAACAAACCCGCCCATATCGTCTATCTGGTCGCCGTCGGTCTGTTTTCCGCCGGGATTCTGACCAGGTGTTTCTTGTAGAGCTGAGTCTGCTCGGCGAGCGGCCAAGCTGGGATACCCATATTGGGCTGGGTATGTTGGCCCTACTGATGATCATCCTCGCCTATGTGGGCCGCCTGCCGGGTCCTATGAAACGGCTGACATGGCTGAACTTCGGCATCTACTTTGTGCTGGCCGACATCGTCATCTTTCAGCGCGATACGGCCCCGGTCATTGCCGCCTTTCATCCGGTGATGGCGGTGATTCTCTTCCCGGTCGCAGGAACACTGACGGTGCTCATCTGGCGCGTGGTAGGTGAGGCACAAACCGAAACAGCATTGGCGCAGCCTGCTGCTATACCATCACCCGAATAATACCTGCGCTCACCGATAAGGAATATGGCTATGAAAAACGAATCATCATTTGGACGCATCGCAGCCCTCACCGCGATCATCTCCGGGCCGCTGGCGCTGGGGCTGG
>CAZWUX010000579.1:0-2115 GCA_964637665.1 uncultured Anaerolineae bacterium | reverse complement strand
TTCCTCAAAGCGTCAAATAGTTTCCTTACGTGAATCACGACAATGGATTGTTTTGACGCGTCAGCAAGCTGCTGCATTGTATTCTCATCAGCGTCACCCCAAGCGTACCAAATCGCAGTTGCTTCACCTTTATGCATTGAGGTTGATTCTGAACTGTAGCTGTGTAAAAAACCACAACGTGCACCGTAGAGATCATCCGCAGTACAACTAAGTTCCGAGTTTGGTAGTAAGTAATGGTTAACCCAATCTTTGAAGTCTGAGCGCTTGACGTACTTGTTGGGGCTGTCTAAATTCAGTGAAGCCATAATATCAATAGCGGCGTAGATCTGAATTAATGCGGGACCAATAAGTCTAGCTTCAATAAGGAAGTTGACGGCAGTCCACTGCTGATCAATCATCTTGCTCATGCCTGATAAAACTGACTCAATGTGTTTTTCGATATCTACATCCTGAGACATTTACCCACACCTCTTTCCAGAAATCCGCGATTCGCCGGAAATCGAAAATAACCTGACGCTACTTGTGATCCGCGCCGGAGACCGCCGTCGCGACGCCGAGCGCGATGTAGATACCCCCGGCGAAGTAGCGCTGGCCGCGCAGGAAGCCGAGGTGGTCCTTCAGCCAGTGGCCCGCCGTCCCGGCGAGCAGCGCGTACGTGCTGCCGCTGCAAACTGCCATGCCCACGAAGATCAGCCCCAGCAGCAGGATTTGGCCCGCCACTGCCCCCTGTGATGGATCGACGAACTGGGGTAGAAACGCGAAGAAGAACAGCGCCGTCTTGGGGTTCAGCACGGCGACGACGACGCCCTGCGTGTAAAGGCGGGAGAGCTTCTGCGGCTGGAATTGATCTGGCTCCGCCGCTTCCTCCTTCTCGAAGAACAGCTTGCGCACGCCCAGAAAGATCAGGTAGGCCGCGCCGAGGACCTTCACGACGTTGAAGGCCAGCGCGGAGGACATCAACAGGGCGGACAGCCCCAGGGTTGCCGCGATGACGTGGACAAAGTCGCCGGTGTTGATGCCGAGCGCGGAGACGAGGCCCGCCAGCCGCCCCTGATCGACGCTGCGGGTGACGATGTAGATCACGGCGGGGCCGGGCAGCACCAGCAGGGCGAGCGTGGCGAGCACGAACAGGGTCAGGTTGTGTGGGGCAGGCATCGGCGGCTCCTTATAGAAAAAAAATGGGGAACAGGCTGTGACCTGTCCCCCCGGTGCAGCGGCGTGGCGCTGATCCTAGTACGTCGGCAGGCTGTCGTCAACCTTCATCGCCCAGGCGTTGATCCCGCCGAGCATGTTTTTCACCTTCTTATAGCCGTGCTCGCGCAGCGTCCGCGTCACGTCGGCGGAGCGCCCGCCCGTCTTGCAGTACACGACGATGTCACGCGCGGTGTCAAGCTCGCCGAGGTGTTCGAGGATGTCGCCTTTCGGGATGTGGTGGGTCGCCTGCGGAATGTCGGAAATCTGCCATTCGTGCGGCTCGCGCACATCGAGCAGGATGAAGTCGTCGCCCCGGTCGATGCGCTCCTTGACCTCGTCCACGGTCGTGGCCGGGACGATCCCCTCGTTTTCGCTGTGGAAGGCCGAGCGGTCGTGGCCGGGCATCCCGCAGAACTGCTCGTAGTCGATCAGCTCGGTCACGGTCGGGTGCTCGCCGCAGACGGGGCAATCCGGGTTTTTGCGCAGCTTGACGAACGTGAAGTCCATCTTCAGGGCGTCGTAGAGCATCAGCCGCCCGACGAGCGTCTCCCCGATGCCGAGGATCAGCTTGATGGTTTCGGTCGCCTGAATAGCGCCGATGGTGCCCGGCAGCACGCCGAGCACGCCGCCCTCGGCGCACGACGGGACGAGGCCCGGCGGCGGTGGGGAGGGGAACAGGCAGCGGTAGCATGGCCCCTGTGAGGCGTCGAATACGCTGGCCTGGCCCTCGAAACGGAAAATGCTGCCGTAGACGTTCGGCTTGCCGAGCATCACACACGCGTCGTTGACGAGGTAGCGCGTCGGGAAATTGTCCGTGCCGTCCACGATCACGTCGTAGGGCCGGAGGATGTCGAGCGCGTTCTCGGAGGTCAGCGGCGCGCTGTAGGTGTCGATCCGGACGTTGGGGTTGATGTCCTGCAT
>CAZWUX010000578.1:0-2117 GCA_964637665.1 uncultured Anaerolineae bacterium | reverse complement strand
CCTCCAGCGTGTGCTGCTCGCCGCCGCCCAGCCCGAAGCGCAGCCGCAGGATGTGTGCCTGCCGGGGCGTTAGCTCGGCCAGCACGTCCTCGATGGTCTCCTGCAGCAGATGATGGGCCGCCGCCTCGGCGGGCTCCGGCGTGTCCTGGTCCTCGATGAAGTCCCCGAACTCGCTGTCGCCGTCGTCGCCGACAGGGCGCTCCAGGGCGATCGCGTGCTGACTGGCGTCCATCATGCCGCGCACGCTGTCCGCCGGAAGATTCATCTCGTCGGCGATCTCCTCCGGCGTCGGTCTGCGCCCAAGCTCCTGCTCGAGCACCTGCGCGGTGCGGTACATCTGCCGGATGCGCTCCGTCATGTGGAGCGGGATGCGGATCGTGCGGGTCTTCTGCGCGAGAGCGCGCGTGATCGCCTGCCGGATCCACCACGTCGCGTACGTGCTGAAACGGTTGCCGCGCGCATAGTCGTACTTGTCGACGGCGCGCATCAGCCCGACGTTGCCTTCCTGAATGAGATCGGGGAAGGGCAAGCCCTGGCCCATGTAGCGCTTGGCGATGCTCACGACGAGCCGCGTGTTGGCGCGGCCCAGATGCTCGCGGGCTTCCTGCGCTTTTTCCATCGCGACGATCAACTCGGCGCGTTCTGACACCGAGAGGTCATCGGCGTTTTCAAGCTTTTCGCGTGCCTGGATACCCGCCTCGATCGTCTTGGCGAGATCGATCTCCTCGTCTGCGGTGAGCAGCGGCTCCTGTGCCATCTGACGGAAGTAGAGGCCGACGGGATCATCCGCCGAAACGGCGTTGATGTCCGCCAGCGGCTCATCGGATTCCTCTTCGTCATCCTCCTCGCGGCCCAGGCGCAGCGAAACCCCGTCCTCCTCATCTGCGCTGCGCACCTCGATACCGAGTTCTTCGAGGTCCTCGAGAAGGGTTTCTACCGTAGCCTCATCCAGGTCGTCAGCGATGGCTTCTACCAGGTCTTCGTACGTTACGTAACCCTGGATTTCGGAGCGAGCGACCAGCTCTTGCAGCACATCGCTACGAGAATTGTCGTAGGTGTGGGTCACCACTCTGTCGATCATCTCCTTCACCATACGCGTCCAAACCACCTCAATCTGTTTGCTTAGCGCCCGTTTTGCGAAGGATTCTCCGCCGGACTGCTTGGGTTTTCACTACAAAAGGTGTGTCAGCAGACACACCGAAACTGCCAGAAATTCATCCTGGCAAGTCTTGGTATTTTAGCACAAAATGTGTTACCATTCAACCTTCGTGTCGCCCCCTTTTTGCCTTCAAAACAGCCTGCCACCCATTGAAAATGTCACCCATCAGGTTGAGGGTGACATTCAGCCAGAGAAGGGTTGAAAGGCGATCAGGCGACGGGAAAGGTGATGGGAAGTGTGACGGTGCAGGCCCGACCTGCGCCGTATTTGTTTTACCTGCCAAGTTAATTATATAACATCTGTCAAGTCAGTCTCCACACAAGCGCAGACCGGCAAATGAAATTGAGGGAGTCGAGCCGACTCCCTCAGTTATTCGCGTTACCGGCGGGTGTCTTCCCGCGTCGTTAACCGGCGGCCTCTGATGCCAGCGCCTGCTCGAATTCCTCCTCGTTGGCCTCCAGCCAGCGGGTGCAGGCTATCGCGGCGGCGGTGCCCTGCCCTACCGAGGTCGCGATCTGCCGCCAGACCGGGTCCTGAATCTCCCCGGCGGCGAACACGCCGGGCGCGCTGGTCTGCATCTGATCGTTGGTCAGCAGGTAGCCCGCCTCGTCCATGTCAAGCTGGCCCCTGAACAGCGTCGTGTTCGGGTAGTGGCCGATGAAGATGAAGACGCCGTCCGTGTCGAGCACGCTCTCCTCGCCGGTTTTCACGTTTCGGACCTTCACGCTGCGCACGGCCTGCTCGCCCTCAATCGCGTGCACGACGGTGTCCCACGTAAAGTCGATCTTGGGGTGCTTCATCGCCTTGCTGGCGAGGAACGGCCCGGCGCGCAGTTCGTCGCGGCGGTGGATGACCCGCACGCTGTCGGCGAACTTGGTCAGGAACAGACCCTCCTCCAGCGCGCTGTCGCCGCCGCCCACGACGACGATGTCCTTCTCGCGGAAGAAAAAGCCGTCGC
>CAZWUX010000577.1:0-2122 GCA_964637665.1 uncultured Anaerolineae bacterium | reverse complement strand
GATATCTCGTCCGCCGCCGCGATGATGTAGCTCATGTCGGGGTCTTTCGTCTTGCGCAGCGGCGTCGGGACGCAGATCGAGATCACGTCCACGCCGTACAGGACGGCGTAATCGGTCGTGGCGGAGAGACGACCCTGCTCGACCAGCCGGGCGATCTGCTCCGTCGCGATGTCGGGGATGTAGCTCACACCCTCGCCGATGAGCCGGACCTTCTCGGCGCTCACGTCGACGCCGATCACGCGGTAGCCCTCCCGCGCGAACTCGACGGCGAGCGGCAGGCCGACGTAGCCGATGCCGATCACGGCGATGACGGCTTCACGCTCCTCGATCTTATCCAGCAGCTCCTGCTTATAGCTCGTCATAAGGGGTTATTCTTCCTGATCGTCCGGTTTCACCGGGTCTGCCCCGGCGCGGAAATAAGCGATCACCTCGTCTAACGTCTGGTCGAGGTTCTTTTTTGGCTCCCAGCCCAGCAGCGCGTTGATCTTGTCCGTGCCGGGCACGCGGCGGCGCATATCCTCGAAGCCCTTCTCATACGCCTCCTGATAGGGGATCAGCTCGATGGGCGAGGCGCTGCCCGCACGCTCTTTGACGCGGTGGGCGAGGTCGCGGATCGTGATCTCCTCCTGCGAGCCGACGTTGAACACCTCGCCCTCGGCGGCGGGGCGATCCGCCAGCCCGACGATGGCCGCCACCACGTCGGAAACGTTGGCGAAGCAGCGCGTCTGCTGGCCGTCGCCGTAGACCTGAATCGGCTCGCCCGCCAGCGCCCAGCGCACGAAGCGCGGGATGACCATGCCGTAGCGCCCGCGCTGGCGCGGCCCGACCGTGTTAAACAACCGGAACACGACGACGGGCAGATCGGCCTCTTTGTAGTAGGCGAGCGCCAGAAACTCGTCCAGCGCCTTGCTCGTCGCGTAGCTCCAACGGCTGCGGGTCGTCGGGCCGGAGATGCGGTCGTCGTCCTCCAGAAACGGGGCTTTGTCGTTTTTGCCGTAAATCTCAGAGGTCGAGGCGAGCATCATTTTTTTACGGTAGCGGCGCGCTGTGTTGAGCACGACGTGCGTGCCCATCACGTTCGTCTCAATCGTGTGGATCGGGCTGCGCACGATCAGGTCGACGCCGACCGCCGCCGCGAGGTGGTAGATGATATCGCACTCGCTGACGAGGCGGTCCATCACCGTCGTGTTCGTGATCGTCTCAATGGCGAAGTGGAAATTCGGGTTCGAGGTGAGGTGCGCGATGTTCTCGAAGCGCCCGGTCGAGAGGTCGTCGATGACGGTGACCCGCTGCCCCTTTGCGAGCAGCGCCTCCGACAGGTGGCTGCCGATGAACCCCGCACCGCCCGTGATCAAGGCGTGTGTCATCATCCCATCCGTCCATAAAGGTCGGCAGAAACGAAAACGCAGCCTGCCGACACGGCACATCGGGCCGATTTTAGCAAGCGCGGCCCCCGGATGCCACCAGCGCGGGTGGCAGGGATGCCAGAATGATCGCTCGATTCGACGACGGCCCGACCGTTTGAAATCCGCGCTTCCACGTTTTCCGGTAAAGCGTATCGTACGCCGGGCTTGCAGATTCTCTCTCAGGAGACACCCTCAGCGCACGCCGTCCCATTTGTGATTTTTGTCACAAGTAGAATGTGCAGAATGACATATTGTGAAATTTATCACAATATGTATCATGATAGCTGTACTGCGGACGCTGTGATAAACGAATTCGGGGATGTACTGGTACGCTCGACAACTGAGCGCGGGCCGCATCTGGCCCGCTTGACAGGGAAATCACCCTCCGCCTATAGTGAGATCATGATCCAAACTTACTCGGCGGAGGGTGTATTCATGTCCGACGAGATTCAGCCCATCGGACAGGTGACGCATTATTTCAACCGGATCGGCGTGGCCGTTCTGGCGCTCTACGAGCCGATCGTGCTTGGCCAGTGGCTCCACTTCTACGGCAGCAGCACGAACTTCGCCCAGCCCATCGAGAGTATGCAGATCGATCACGCGCCCGTCGAGGAGGCCTACCCCGATGAGGAGGTCGCCGTCAAGGTCGACGAGCGCGTCCGCGTGGGGGACTGGGTCTACCCTTACGAACCCGAATAGAACATCGCCCGCCCGAA
>CAZWUX010000576.1:0-2126 GCA_964637665.1 uncultured Anaerolineae bacterium | reverse complement strand
GATCGGGCCGCTCGGCTGGGCATGATCGTCGCCGAAGAAGAGAGTTTGATGACAGAAGCCCGAACCCGGCTTATCACGGCGCGTGCCGCTCAGCATACAGTTAACGAAGAAGTCGTTTTCGAGGAAACAGATGCCTCAGTTGAGTTAAGCAACCAGGCAGCAGATCAGGCCACACAGGCTATTCAGCAAAGCCGCTTCCGGCGGCTGGCGATGATCATCGCAGTAGCGGTGATTGTGCTGATCATCGTGTCGTTGGTACTGCTTCGCCGTGAATTGGTTTCCAGTCGCGCGGGGGAAAATCCATGAGGTGAGCCAGGGAGGTGAAAGATGGCAGAGATTATGGCTTCGAAACAATACTGGAAAATTGCATTAAGAGTGTCGTTAGTTGTTGGGGGCGTGTTTACCCTGGTTATGGTCACACGCCACTATCTGTCAGCCCGTATTTTCTCCTGGGACCTGTGGTACATCGGCGGGATGAGCTTCGTCATGTGTACTGTCCCGGTATTCCTTACGGCCTGGGTGCTTCTGGGTGTATTTGGCGAGACGCTGCTAGCGGACTCGACCGAGTAGAGAGCCTTGAATAGAACTTGAGTCTGCCGCGTGCGGCTTGCATCGCATCATCGTGTCTGGCTAGAGGAGAATACGTCATCATGAAGAGACAGAACTTGCTGACCATCACCGGCCTCATCCTGCTGGGAATCCTGCTGGCTGCATGCACGCCAACCACGGACGAGACAGCGGAACCGGGCGCTCAGCAGGAATGCCCGGAAACGCCCTGTCCCTCCTGCCCTGAGCCAACCTGTCCTGAACCAGAAGCGCCAGAGACGGCAGGCGTTCCTTTCGAGGAACTGTGGGAAGGGTCAGCCCATGCGGCGGTCGACACCGAACCCTTCCGCCACTGGGACGAAGACGATCCACAGGAAGTTCCGACCACGTGTGCCAAGTGCCATACATCTGCCGGATTCCGAGACTTCGTTGGGGCCGACGGCTCAGCCTTCGGCAGCGTTGAGGCAACTCAAACGCCGGAGCAGGCCGGCATCACGTGTGAAGCCTGCCACAACGAGGTAACGATTGAACTTGACAGTGTGGTCATGCCATCTGGTGTCGAGATCGCCCGGCTGGGCGGCTCGGCAATCTGTATGCAGTGCCACCAGGGGCGTCAATCCGCCGTGGATGTCAATCTGCGCATAGCCGGAGCGGAGTCTGCCCCCGAGGACGATCCGCTGGGTTACTCTCTGCTTGAAGGCGTCGACCTGGATGCTGTCAACGAAGAACTGGGGTTCGCAAACATTCACTACTATCCTGCTGCCGCCACCCTGTTCGGTTCCGAGACACACGGCGGCTATGAATTTGAAGGTAAGGAATATCAAATCCGTACGTCACACGTCGAGGCCTACAATGAGTGCATCGACTGCCATAATCAACACTCGCTGGAAATCCGCGTTGATGAGTGTGCGGTCTGTCACGTTGGTGTAACAGCGGACACGCTGCGCGACATTCGCATGAACGGATCGCTGGCCGACTACGACGGTGACGGGGATCGCCAAGAAGGCGTTTACTACGAGATGGAAGGGCTTGCCACGCAGCTTTATCAAGCGATACAGGCCTATGCGACCAATGTTGCCGGTACGCCCATCGTTTATGATAGTCAGAGCTATCCCTACTTCTTCATTGACAACGGTAATGGGGAGGTCGATGAAGGGGAAGCCAACCCTGATAATCAATATACCTCGTGGACCCCGCACCTTTTACAGGCTGCCTACAACTACCAGATGTTCCAGAAAGACCCCGGCGCCTTTGCCCACAACCCTAAGTATCACGTGGCGCTGCTGTACGATTCGATCGAGGCGTTAGGCGGGGATGTGTCTGCGCTTACGCGCAATGACCCCGGTCACTTTGATGGAACGGCGGAGGCCTTCCGCCACTGGGACGAAGACGGCGAGGTGCCGGGTAGCTGCGCGCGCTGCCACAGCGGCGAAGGCATCCCGATGCTGCTGGGCGAAGGCGTAAACATCAGCGCCGAACCGGCAAACGGTTATCAATGCACGAACTGCCACAGCAGCCTGGGGGGCAAGTGGCCGCGCTATGAAGCCGAGTCGGCAACGTTCCCCAGCGGCGCAACAGTG
>CAZWUX010000575.1:0-2127 GCA_964637665.1 uncultured Anaerolineae bacterium | reverse complement strand
GCATTGCAGAGGAACACCGCGTGCAGACCTCGCTCATCGGCCCGGCGCCGTGCTTCTACGCCCGGATCGACGATCTGCATCGCTGGCACGTCATCGTGCGGGGCCCGGACCCGGTCAGCTTGCTCGCCGACCTGCGATCCTCGCAGTGGCTTTATGTCGATATCGACCCCGTGTCGCTGCTGTAAGAGAAGGATATTTGGGGACTTCGTCCCCAAACCCCTACAAGGGGACACAGTCCCCTTGACCCCGATAGGTGAGCGGCACTGCGCACCGCAAACGAAGGGGAAAGGCCGAATCGCTGCTATGCGTGGTTGGACTTTAGATTTGATAAAAGGGGGGCAGCGCAGAGCGCCGCCCCCCTTGATAGTTATTGGGGGGACTTGACGATGAGGCTGGCGATGAAGATCACGGCAGCGATGGCGATGCCGATCCAGAGGGCGGCGTCATAGACGCCCCCGGCGTCGAGGGCGAGGCTGAAGACGATGGGGCCAGAGGCACTGCCCGCCACGCCCGCCATCTGCACCAGCCCCCGGATAGCCCCGTAGTGCTCGCGCCCGAAAACGTTGGGCCACACCACGCCGTCGAAAACAGGCCACACCCCCAGCAGCAGGCCCAGAACCACCCCATAGACGATGGTCAGGGGGCGGGTCGTCATCGTCATCGCCAACCCCAGTATGACAATCAGCAGGAGCATCAGCAGCGCGGACACCCACTGTGGCCGGACGCGATTGATCAGGGGGCCGCTGACAAGAGTCATCACGGCGGCAACCGTCGCGGCCAGACTGAACACCTGCACGGGAACCCCCGGACCGTGACCGGCAACGCCGAACAGCGAAATCTGGTGGATGATCAGCCCCGTCACCCAGCCCGCGTTGAGCGCCTGCATCGTGAGAAACACCCAGAAAATGGGAGTCCGCATGGCGGCGGCCAGAGTGAAATTCACCTCGGCGTCAGCGCCCGGTTGATCGGCCCCGCCGGACTCATCCGCCGCGCCGTCGGGGCGCAGGCCGAACTCCTCCGGGCGGTTGCGGAGCAGCAGGGCGAACAGGGGGACGATCACGCCGCCGATGATGGCGGCTTGCACGAGCCATGCCGTGCGCCAGCCCACTGTGCCGATCAATCTCGTAAGGACCTGCACGATCACGCCCTGACTCAGCGTGAACACGAAGGACGTGATGCCCATCACCAGCCCGCGCCGCTGGCGGAACCACTGGGCGATGACGTTGGAGCTGGTCAGGGCGATAGCCCCCTGCCCCAGAGCGCGGATCAGTGCGAAGCCGATGATGAGCGTCAGGGGGCCGGAGACGAATGACATGAAGGCCAGCGCGAGGGCCAGTCCGGCGGCGACGAGTGAACCGGCCCGGCGGCTGCCCGCGCGATCCACCCAGCGCCCGATGAAGGTCAGGCTGAGGGCGGCGGCGAGCGTGCCCGCCGAGTAAAGAGCCGAAACCGCCGTGCGAGTCAGGCCGAGGTCGGTAATAAAGTGATCGAAAAAGAGAGATACGCTGAAGCTCTGGCCCGGAGACGAGGCCACGAAACCCAGCGTCGCGATACCCCATACGATCCAGCCGTAGAAGATGGGGGAGCGGTCGACCAGCCGGTCGGTCTTGGTGGCGTCCATCTGGAATCCTTCGCTGGCGCAAACAAAAGGCGCGCAGGAAGCGCGCCGCGACGCGAGTATAACCGTCGCCTAGTTATTTGTCTATCGGTTTGGTAGGGGATCAGAGATAGACCAGACAGCCGCGCGCCGCTAACCGGCGCAGAGAGGCGGTCGGTTCGGTGATGGGGTTCCAGCGCAGGTCGAGTTTTTGCAGATTGGGCAGCGCGTCGATGGAAGCGGGCAGGGTGGTCAGGTGATTGTTGCGCAGGTCGAGGTAGAGCAGGCTGGGCAGTGCGCCGATGGACTCCGGCAGGGTGGTCAGGTGATTGTTGCGGAGATCGAGGATGCGCAGTTCGGACATAGCCCCTATAGTCGCAGGGAACGCAGTCAGGTGGTTGTTGCGCAGGTGAAGCTCGCGCAGGTGGGACAGGTGGGTGAGAGAGGCGGGGAGTGAGATGATCTGGTTGTCGTAGAGGCGCAGCTCGACCAGATTCGCCAGCTTGCCGATGGACTCAGGGAGGGTGGTG
>CAZWUX010000574.1:0-2148 GCA_964637665.1 uncultured Anaerolineae bacterium | reverse complement strand
CGCAGAGCGGTTCAATACCGCATCACCCGCCCGGCCACCCGACCGTCGCAGACGCATCACACGGTCGGAGCGTCAGGTGGGCGAGCGCGTCATTCCCCAAATCCGTTAGCCCTGCTCATACGCCGACCGCCGCCCAAACGCACAAAACCCCCGGCGGAGAGCCGGGGGTTTTCGGCACACAGAGACTCCGGGTCACGCCGTCATGAGGCTGACAAAACGGGTGTGCATGGCCGCGAGCCGCCTGCGGATGATGCCCGCCATCCGGCGCATCAGCCGGTATCCCACCTCCGGATCGCGCTCCATCAGCGCCCGGAGGCGCCTGGCGTCGAGCCGGGCGAGGCGCGTACCGTCGTCCACCGCGACGGCGCCCAGCGTGTAGATGAACGGCTCCACGAGCGCCGACCAGCCGACGACCTCTCCGACATTCAGGCGCTCCAGGTCGCCATAATGCGGGTCGCCGTTCAGCGTCATTTTGAGGTCGATAGACCCTTCCAGAATGATGTAGAGGGAATCGGCGGGCTCGCCCTCATTGAAGAGCCATTCGCCCCGGCTGACTTCGACCATCTCGCCGGGCATCGCGATGGCCGTCAGCGTCTCCTCGTCCAGCCCTGCGAATAAGGGGAATCGATACAGAGTTTGTAGTGAAATCATCGGTGCACCTCCAACGTGTTTGGCGAGCCTTTGCAAGCGCCGCGGATAAACCCCTCAGGAACGGGGTTGGTTGTGGAGGTCAAAGGGAGGAAAGATTCCAGACCCGACTGACGAAGAGGCAGTTCAGGACGTGTCCGAGAAGGAGCATTCCTGTTGTTCCATGATAGACGGGCGCGCAGCCGCCAGTCAACATTGTGCAGACCTTCACGATCCCGCCGCGTGGCAGGCTATCTACCCGGCAATCCCCAGCAGCTCCCGGTCGATGCGGTCCAGCACGGCGCGGTCCACGTTCACGTCGAACTTGCGCGCGAACAGCGCATCCGACGCCGCCAGCTCGTCGAAGCGGTCGAGCGTCAGCACGGGCGGGCTGCCCCGGTTCTCCGACCAGTCGATGAACCAGGGGTAGTCCTCCGCGACGTGCCCCCCGAACCGCGAGTTGCCCAGCACCGTGTGGATCAGGATTTCGTCGGCGAGCTGCGCGGTCTTGAAGAAGTTGAGCAGCCGGTGGCCCTCCGGCGTGCTCATGAACGTGCGGATGTACTGCACGGCCCGGTGGGACAGACACCACCACGTCGAGCCGCCGTAGAGGTCGTAGCCCGCCGGGAAGGTCCGCTTCCCGCCCAGGAGCGGGGTGAGCAGGCGGCTCACCAGCCCGCCGGGGCCGCTGGTTCCGCGCGGCGGGAACGAGATGCGGCGCCTGCCGAGATAGACGTGAAAGCGCTCCACGCGGTCGTAGCCGCCGTCGGGCAGCCAGTCGTCGCGGGGGAAGGGGCGGCACTCCATGAACTCCTGCCCGTGATGCGCCTCCAGCCACGCGCTGATGTCCGCGTGGGGCCGCAGGGGGTAATCCTGCCCGCTGAGCAGGGCCGCGTAGTCGAAGTCGGCCCCGGCCTCGCACAGCGCCACGACGCCGTTCAGGATGCCGTGCAAAATGCTGTACGCGCCCCACGTCACGGCCACGCGCCGCGCGAATATCACGTTGGGCATGTCCGCTAGCTCGGCCTGAACGCGCGAAAAGACCGGCGGTTTGGTCCGGTCGACGTGGATCGCAAAGGTGACGCCCGGCCCGTCCAGCCTGCGCACGAGGCGGGCGATCTGGCCCGGATTTTTGTGGGCCATGATGATATAGGCAATGTTCATAAGCGGTATATGAGTCCGGCTGCTGCTCCCTGCAAAGGGCTGGGTAGACACTGTCTATAAGTATTCTGCGTTTCCGGGGAAAAATCCAGTGAGTCGTCAGTTGTCGGTTGTCAGTCAGTCGGGGTAGGGGGAATGACGTGCTCCTGGCCCCGCAAGCTGTGCGACTGACCGTCTGTCACGGTCGCTCCGCCGGGGTGGCGATGTTCTGAATCGGCCAGTGTGGATATCTCTGCCAGAACCCCCACCACCGCCGGGGAACGCATCGCCGCTGCGTTTTGCTCAGGCCGGGTGTCAGCCCGGCCAAAACCCCACCCATCTTCGCTTCGCTCAGATTTCCCTCCCCTTGCAAGGGGAGGG
>CAZWUX010000573.1:0-2156 GCA_964637665.1 uncultured Anaerolineae bacterium | reverse complement strand
CAAGCCTGTCGTAACCAGCGGCCTGTGACCAGCCAGTGTCCACGCGCTGATTGCGGTGTTCATCTCCCTATCACAGAGCAGTGGACGTTCGCTATACTCCGTTTGCACACTCGGAATCATTCACTGGGACGCTGATGCGTTCAGCTGCTCCAGATCTGTCCCCCTGGCACGTCACCGGCTGCTGGCTTGGGCAGGGGCTGCCGTGGGTTTGCCAGGCGACTTCTCGCCGCTGGCTGCTGATTGCTGAACGCCACCTGCTACCTGCTAGTCACGGAGGTCAACCGATCATGCGCATTCTCGTTACTGGGGGTGCCGGTTTCCTGGGCTCCCACATTTGTGATCACCTGCTGGCTCGTGGCGATGAAGTCATTGCCATGGACAATCTAATCACAGGTAGCACAAACAACATCGAACACCTGGCTGGAAACGACCGTTTTCATTTCATCAAGCACGATGTGACCAATTTCATCTACATTGAAGGGTCTGTTGACGCTGTGCTGCACTTCGCCTCCCCAGCCAGCCCGATTGATTACCTGGAATTGCCTATTCAGACGCTGAAGGTAGGGGCCCTTGGCACCCACAAGGTGCTGGGATTGGCCAAGACCAAAGGGGCCCGCTTCTTGCTAGCCTCCACGTCCGAGGTATATGGCGATCCGTTGATTCATCCCCAGACGGAGGACTACTGGGGCAACGTCAATCCCATTGGACCGCGAGGAGTCTACGACGAGGCGAAACGTTTTGCCGAGGCCATGACCATGGCCTACCATCGTACCCACAACGTCGATACCCGCATCGTGCGCATTTTCAACACCTACGGCCCCCGCATGCGACTGAAGGATGGGCGGGTGGTGCCCAATTTCATTGCCCAGGCGCTGCGGGGCGAGCCGCTGACTGTCTACGGCGATGGGAGCCAGACCCGCAGCTTCTGTTATGTGAGTGATCTTATCGACGGCATCTGTCGCTTGCTGCTGTCGGAGGAAACGGACCCCGTCAACATCGGCAATCCTTACGAGATGACGATTCTCGATTTCGCTCATAAGATTGTGGGGTTGACAGGCAGCGCGTCGGCCGTCACCTTTGTCCAGCCTGAAGACGTGCGTATCAAGGACGACCCTAAAGTGCGCCAGCCTGACATCAGCAAAGCCAGACGCCTCCTGGGTTGGGAGCCTGAAGTGAGCGTGGACGAGGGCTTGGGCAGGACCATTGAGTGGTTCCGCGACCGGGTGTAGACCTACTGTCCAGCCGCCCAGCGGCGGTCATATCATCCGTCGCGCAGGTGGTGCCAGGAATCTTGGACACTCCGCCAGAATCTGATTGCGGCCGCGTTCTGAACTGTGGTATAATGATACCGAGAGCTTCGCGCAAGGACTGGGCAGTCGCCAAAGCCGCTCCCGTGAAAGGCCAATCTGATCCAACCTCGTGGTCAAGGTGGGTCATCGGTTTGTGAGGGAGGTGATTGGATGTCAGATATGCCGAGATTCCTCAATCAATTAGACATATTCAACGGATTGTCCGAGCAAGAGTTATCTGAGGTTGCTCAACTGTGCCACGAAGCCAGCTATCGGGCGGATGACGTCATCCTGAATATCAACGAACCAGCCGACAAACTCTACCTCATTCGCCGGGGAATCGTGGGGGTCATCACACGGCCGGATGCTTCAGTGGCCGACGCCCTCCCTGGTGACTCGGTGCGCGTGACCTTGGGGCAGGGACAGATCTTCGGTGAGATGGGCCTGGTGGACCGGGGGGCACGGTCGGCCACGGTGCGTGCAAAATCTGATACCGAGGTGTATGTCGTTGACTGTGAAGAACTGCTGGCGCTGTGCGACCGGTCCCTGCATTTGGGCTACCGGGTTATGCGCAACATCGCCGCCGACTTGTCGTTCAAGTTACGGTACAGCAACTTGGTCTGACAGCGGCCTGGTACCTGTCGCCTCCTGGGCGGGAGCCGCCGTGCCCTTCAGGTGCGCTCCCAATGTGCAGATGGCTGAGGAGACCTAGCGCATGATCTACAAAATCAGCTTCGTAGTACCCGGACGGCGGGACATGGGTGGTATCCAGAACGTGGATCGACAACCTGGGCCAGGTGACCGAGTGAAGGTTGGAGATCAGGTGCTTGAGATCGTGGAGATTGTTGAGTTAATGCCCTCCCGTGG
>CAZWUX010000572.1:0-2173 GCA_964637665.1 uncultured Anaerolineae bacterium | reverse complement strand
AGTCCACCGGGCTGCCGCACGCCTCTGCTGCGCCCTTCCAGATGTAGAGCTGATCTTCGACCGTCGCGGGCCACGTCGCGCCCGGCATCCGGCCATAGGTCGCCTCGAACTGTGCTACCCACTCCTCATTTTCCGGGGTGGGCAGGTAGGCGGACAGCGTCTGCCACAGCACGCCGTTCGCCTTCTCGCCGAGCAGGCCGATGAACTCCGGCGAGGCCGGGGACCACTGGATGTAGATCAGCGAGTTGGTGGGGTTTTCGAGGAACTGGTTCATGAACGCGACTGAGGAGTCGGTCGAGGTGATGACGCCGAAGACGATCGCGGGTTCTTCCGCGCGAATCGTGGCGAGCTGCGCCCCGAATTCCGTCGTGCCGTAGGGGTATGTGTCGTCGAGCACGACTTCCCATCCGGCGCCCTCGAACGCCGCGCGGGCGCTCTGCTGGATGATCATGTCGTACGTGATATCCCCGCCCAGAAGGGCGATTTTGTTGTTCGGATATTCGTAGTCGATGACCTCGGTCATGACGTTGAAGGCCGTCGGCCCGTAGCTGGCCTCGTTGGCGGTCGTCTGGAAGACGTTGCCGTACTCCGGCATGTTGTCGAGCACCGCCTGAACCATATCCTTGCTGGCACTGCCGTGGAACAGCGGCGCCTCGCGCTGCCCGGCTTCGTGGATGCACGCGGTCCCGAAATACGCGCCGGGGAAGTAGGCGACGACGCCCGCCCGGTCGAGCACCTGGAACGCGAGCGCGCAGTCCTCCGCGCCGGTTGACTTGGCGTCCGAGAACACGATCTCAAGCGGCTTTCCGAGGACGCCGCCCTCGGCGTTGATCTTATCGACCGCCATGCTAAGCCCGGCGGTGATGTCCATCCCCATCGGAGCGCCCACGCCGGTGAAGATGGTCGGCGAACCAATGGGGATCGTCTCCCAGTCTTCCCAGCTGGTCTCCTCTGCTGCAGCTGTGTCGGCGGGTTCTTCCTCCTGCGCAGCCGCTTCCTGTGCCGCCTCAAGCTCGGCCTGTGCGTCGGCGAGCTGGGACTCAAGCTCGGCAAGCTGGTCGGTCGCTTCGCCGGTGTCCTGCGCCTCGGATAGCTGAGCCTCAAGCTCGGCGATACGGGCTTCAGCGTCGCTGAGCGCCTCGGTGTCTGGCGGGGCCTGCGTGCAGCCGGCGACGGCCACAAGTGCCAGGGCCAGAAGCACCAGGCTCAAAGTGCGTGGTATGGCTCTCTTCATTTGCTCATCCTCCAGGTAATTTGGGAACAGGCTCGACATAGGCTTACGGGGTGATGCGGTGTGATGCTGATGGCTGTCTCCTCCCTTCTGCGGTGGGCTTTCCCCCGGCTAATCTGGATGTCTCACGCCGTCACCTTCCGGCGAGATGAGCGGTATCCGGCCCGGTCAAAAACTGGGCGGCGTAATAGCGGAAACCATCTCCGCCGTTACGCCGCCGATGTTGGTCAGCCGGTGCGGCTGACCGCAGTCGAAATACAGGCTGTCGCCCTCGTCGACGATGAAGACCTCGCTGCCGACCTCGATGCGTACCTTGCCCTTGAGCATCAGTACACATTCCTCGCCGGGATGCGAGACGGGTTCTTCGCAGCTTACACACCCGACCTCGATCTTGGAGTAAACCATCTCGATCTTCCGGTTGAGGTCGGGGGAGAGCAGTTGGTACGTCAGCGACGTGTGCGGCAGCACGATCGTCCGGCGCTCCGATTCCTTGACGAGCGCGTTGGTCGAAAAGTCATCCTCGGCGAGCAGAATAAAAAGGGGTACGCGGAGAGCCTGCGCCACGCGCCGCAGGGTGGTTACAGAGGGATTCACGACGCCCCGCTCGACCTGGCTCAAAAAGCTGCGCGTCACCCCGACCTGCTCTGCCACTTCGGCGAGCGTCATGTCCTGGCTCTTGCGTGCGATGCGAATGCGGTTGCCAAGCTCTACAGAGTAGGTTGCTTCGCTTGTGCCATCGCTCACATGTTTTCCCTTTCATCCAAATCAATTGAAACTCACCCGGCGCATGGTCGGCGCCGGGTGTTCGTTTCTGGCGGTCCCACGCCAGGGAGGGCCAAGTGGGGGATGCTGTGGTGGTCGGGAAATCGAAGGGCGTGGGAGATTTTGGGTGCCACAGCTCGGCCATTCAATTCTACGTTTCTCATGGTAGAGAAAACCCGC
>CAZWUX010000571.1:0-2184 GCA_964637665.1 uncultured Anaerolineae bacterium | reverse complement strand
CTCCATCGCGATCATCGTATCCGCCGAGGATTCCCAGCCGCCCACGCGGGCCACAGCCGTCCCAAGCGCGCGGGCAAGCTCGCCCGCCGACGCATACCGCTCCGCCGGGTCTTTCGACAGCGCCCGGCCCACGACCTCGTCCACCTCAGGCGGAATAGCCGTGTCGAAATCCTGAAGCGACGGGATCGGATTCTGGATGTGCATCATGATCTGGGCAATGGGCGTCTCAGCGCGGTATGGCTGCTGGCCGGTCATCATCTCGAAGATCGTGACACCCAGCGCGTAGACATCCATCGACGGAAGCGGCGGGCCGGGCTGCGACTGCTCCGGCGCCATGTAAGCGGGCGTGCCGACGATGCCACTGCCTGTCAGGTGGGCGGTCGATTCCGTCATCTTGGCGATGCCGAAGTCGACGAGGTAGGCGTTGCCCTCGCCGTCGAGCAGGATGTTGCTCGGCTTCACGTCGCGGTGGACGATGTTGCGCGCGTGCGCGTAGTCGAGCGCGCCCGCGACCTGCCGCGTCACGAGCAAAATTTCATCCCAGGGCAGCGGGCCGTTCTTCTTAACGCGATCCTGAAGCGTGCCGCCTTCGAGGTAGCGCATGACGATATACGGCATCCCATCATGCTCGCCGTAATCGTAAATGGGCAGGATGTGGAAATGCTCCAGCCGGGCGATAACCTCGGCCTCCTGCCTGAATCGCTTCATGAAGTTCTCGTCGTGGAGCAGGGTTTGTGGGAGGATTTTGACGGCAACCAGGCGGTTTACGCTGGTCTGAATCGCCTTGTAGACCGTTGCCATCCCACCTTTGCCCAGCATCTCAACGATCTGGTATTGGCCGTCCAGTACGCTGTCGATCAGGAAGTCGCTCTCGCCCATCGGCACACACTCTTCTCCGCTGCGAGCAAGTTTTAGTAGTTGGTGTACGTCCGGTTATAGCACACCTGAAGGCAGGTTCCAAATCCGGGGGATGAAGAGCTGTTGGCGGGCACACAAGCAGATTGGCGTCGATTAACCGGTCGTCTTCATCCCGGCAGCGATGCCATTAACCGTCGCCAGAACGGCATCGAGAATCGGATCCGCTTCCTCGTCCCCACGCCGTAGATCGCACAGCAGCGCCACCTGAATAAAGTTCAGCGGATCGACGTACGGGTTACGCCGGTTGATGGAGCGCTGCATGACGGGCGCGTTGTCGAGCAGGTTATCCTGCCCGATGATGCGGTTGATCCAGCGGCAGGCGCGCTCGTACTCACTCTCGATGCGCGAGAAGATCGCCGTGCGCAGGGACTCGTCGTCTACGAGGTCGTTGTACAGCGCCGCGATGGGCATGTCGGCCTTGGCGAGGTCGAGATGGACGTTCTCGACCAGCGCGGTGAAGAACCGCCAGCCGCCGTACATCTCGCGCAGCGTCGCCAGCCGGTCGTCGTCCGCCGCGTAGGCTTCGAGCGCCGTGCCTGCCCCGTACCACGTCGGCAGCACCGCCCGGTTCTGCATCCACGAGAAAATCCAGGGGATGGCCCGGATCGCCTCGAATCCCCCGGCGCGCCTGCTGGCGGGCCGCGAGCCGATGGGCAGGCGGGATAGTTCGCGGATCGGCGTGGCCTGTCGCCAGTAGTCGACGAAACCGGGCGTCTCGTACACGAGGTCGCGATACGTCTCTCTGGCAGTCACCGCCATCGTGACCATCGCGTCGCGCCACGCCTCATGGATATTTTCCTCCGGCGGCATGGCCGTAGCGATCAGGGCGGCGTTTGCGACCTGGTGGAGGTGCCGCCGGGCGATCTGCGGGTTGCTGTAGCGGTAGGCGATCACCTCCCCCTGCTCGGTGATGCGGATGCGACCCTGCATGGCAGCGGGCGGCTGGGCGAGGATCGCGCGGTTGGTCGGGCCGCCCCCGCGTCCGATGCTGCCCCCCCGCCCGTGAAACAGTTCGAGGCGGACGCCGTGCGCGTCGCTGGCACCGGCCAGCGCGCGCTGCGCCTGATAGAGTTCCCATTTTGCGGCCATGTAGCCGCCGTCTTTGCCGCTGTCCGAATAGCCGATCATGATCGTCTGGTGTCCCCCCCGCGCATCCAGATGCGCCCGGTAGGCGGGGTTATCCCCATACAGCTTTTCCATGACGGCAGGGGCGCGGTGCAGATCGTCGATCGTCTCAAACAGGGGCACGAGGTCGAGGTCATCCGC
>CAZWUX010000570.1:0-2187 GCA_964637665.1 uncultured Anaerolineae bacterium | reverse complement strand
GCTCTCATCCCTGCTCGTCATGCTGACCTACCACCTCGCCCTGATCGCCCGCCTGCGCCCGGAGCGCAGCGCTGTGCTCTACTCCCGCGACGCCGTGACGCTCGCCCTCGTCGCCGCCCTGTGGCCCCGCCGCGCCCGCCGCGCCTTTTACGAGGCCCACACCTTCCCCCGGACGCGCGTCGGCGGCTGGCTGCGCGGCTGGCTCGTGACGCGCGTCGGTGGCGTGATCGCCATCACCGGCCACCTGCGCGAGCGCTATCTGGCGCTCGGCGTGCCGCCCGATCGCCTGCTCGTCGCCCACGACGGCGTGCGCGCCGCCCGCTTCGACACCCCCGGCCCTCGCGAGGACTGGCGGCGGCGGATCGGCTGGCCGGAGGACGCTTTCATCGCCGGGTACATGGGCCGTTTCCACACGCTCGGCATGGACAAGGGGCTGGGCGATCTCGTCGACGCGGTGGCCTCGCTCGCCGCCGATGGGGCGGCGCGCGCGATCCGGCTGGGGCTGGTCGGCGGCCCGGAGGGGACGGTCGGGGCGCTGCGCGAGCGGCTGCGCGAACGAGGTCTGCCTCCCGACCTGATCCTGTACGCCGGGCAGGTCCCGCCCGCCGACGTGCCCGGCTATCTGCGCGCCTTCGACGCCTGCGTGATGCCCTTCCCCTGGACCGAGCATTTCGCCTATTACGCCTCCCCGATGAAGCTGTTCGAGTACATGGCCTCCGGCAGCCCGCTCGTCGCCACCGACCTGCCTTCGACGGCGGAGATCGTGCGCGACGGCGAGAACGGCCTGCTCGTGCCGCCCGCCGACGTGGACGCGCTGGCCGGGGCGCTGCGCCGCCTGCGCGACGACCCCGCGCTGGCGGATCGCCTCGCCCGGCAGGCCGCCGCCGACGTAGCCGCGCACTACACGTGGGCCGCCCGCGCGGATCGCATTCTCGACTTCGTGGCGGAGCGCCTGCCCTCGCAGGGAAAGGCGGCCCCGTGACAAAAGTCTGCTACGTGGCGTCCCACGCGCGCCCCACCGACGGCTGGGGGCGGCACACCGTCGAGGTGATCCGCGGAGCGCGGGCGCGCGGCGTCGATCCCATCCTCATCACGCTCAGCCCCGACCTCGACCCAGCCCTGGCCGGGATCGAGCATCACCCCATCCTGCCGCCGCTGTTCGAGCGCCGCTTTGAGACGCCGCGCAGTTTGCTCTACGCGCCGCGCCTGCGCCGCATTTTGCAGGGCTGTGACATCGTCCACTGCACCGTCGAGCTGTACGCCCCACTCGTCTCACTGGCCCGACCGCGCGGCGTGCCCTACGTGCAGACCGCGCACGGGACGTGGGCGGTGCGCCCCCTGCTGAGCCGCCGCCAGCGCCCCCTGTTCGCCCCGGCCTTCCGCCGCGCCGACCGCCTGCTGCCCGTCAGCCGCTTCACCCGCGACTGGATGGCCCGCCTGATCGACCTGCCGCCCACCGAGGTGCTGAGCGGCGGCGTCCACGTCGCGGACTTCGCGCGCCCGGTCGACGCTCCGCTGCCCGGCTGGGCGGCGGAGGGGCCGATCGTGCTCAGCGTGGGCGGCGTCAAGGCGCGCAAGGGATTTCACGTCGCGCTGGAGGCCGTCGCCCGCGCCTCCGAGCGCGTGCCGGGCGTGCACTACGTCGTGATCGGCGGCACGGAGAGCAGCCCCGGCTACGTCGAAGGGCTGCGGGCGCTCGCCGAGTCGCACGGCATGGCGGATCGCTTCCACCTGCTGGGCCGCCGCGCCTCCGGCGAGCTGGCCGCGTGGTACCAGCGCGCGGACGTGTTCGCGCTGCTGTCCATCAATCAGGGGGCGAGCTTCGAGGGGCTGGGGCTGGTTTTTCTGGAGGCGGGCGCGGCGGGCACGCCCTCGGTGGGCACGCTGAAGTGCGGCGCGGAGGAGGCCATCGCGGACGGGGTAACCGGTCTGCTCGTCCCGCAGGGGGACGCGGAGGCGGCGGCGGATGCGCTGGTCCGCCTGCTGTCCGACGACGCCCTGCGCGAAAAAATGGGCCGCGCGGCCCGCGAACGCGCGGAGCGCATGTCGTGGGATGCCTACTGTGACCGCCTCGTGGCGATTTATGGTGAATTATTAGATCGCTGAATACCTGTCGTTTTGTTTATACTTAAAACCCCACCCTGAATCCCTCCCCTTGCAAGGGGAGGGAAATCTGAGCGAAGCGAA
>CAZWUX010000569.1:0-2195 GCA_964637665.1 uncultured Anaerolineae bacterium | reverse complement strand
CACGAACTGCACCGTCAGCATCGACCAGACGACGATGACGACCAGCGCGGTCGAAATGCTGAGGACCGTGCGTATGACGTTCATATCCGGTCTCCTTTACCGCGTCGGCTGCTCTGCGGCGCGGCTCGCCGTTTGAATCCGGGCGGCTGCTGCCTCCCGGCGGCCCTCCCCCAGCAGGTCGGCGGCGATCCAGAAGCAGCCGAGCGCGACGAGCACGCCGTGCGCGACCCGCAAAGGCTGCGGTCCGAAGAACTGCGGGATGTACAGCGCCAACCCAAGCGCGAAGGGCACGCCGCTCCACTTCGCGTACAGGCCGGATCGCCAGATCGCGACGGCGGCGACGATGGCGGCGGCGGCGAGGATCAGCAGCCCGGCCAGAAACATGAAGAGGCCGGGGCCGCCCCGGACGACGGCGGCCATGTCGAGCAGCCCGGCGTTTTGCTGGTTGAGGGCGGCCTGACCGATGGCGTGCAGCCCGTAGGCCTCGCCGCCGTAGAAGGGCAGCGTCAGGCCCACGCCGATCATCATCAGCACGAACGCCCAGTAGCCGGCGCGCTCGCCCGCCGATCCCTCCAGCGAACGGTGCAGGCTCATCAGCCCGACGGGCAGCAGCGTGAAGGCGACCATCGCCAGCATGTGCGCCAATAACCACTGCGGCGAGCCGAAGGCCGCCGCCCCTTGCAGCGACGCCTCATCCGAGAAGGGGCGAAGGGCCGGGTACAGCACGAAAAAAACGCCGGAAATGACGAGGCTCACGGCGCTGAGACGGGTGCGAAACGCAGTTGTGGGTTTTGACATCGAAATTCCTTCCTATACCAGCATGGCGACCGTTAACTAGGATTGTTTCAGCAGCGTCTCTCCCAGCGGGTAGACCAGCGCGTGATGCACGATCGATATCACGGCCAGCGCCCCGCCAAAGAAGGGCGCTCCGGCGACGACGAGGGCAGCGGCGGCCAGCCCGGAGATGACCAGCTCCTGAAACAGGCGCAGCCGCTCGGCGTTCGAGCCTGCGTTGTGAAAATCGACGAGGCCCCAGAACCCGAAAATCAGCACGGGCGCGCCGACGGCCAGCAGAATCCGCGTGGCGGGGCTGCTGCCGGTCCGATATCCCCAGTAGCCAAACGCGAGCACGATGCCGAACTCCATGAGGCCGCGCAGCGCGAGGTTAAGTTGTTTCAATGCAGTCAAAAAACACCCCCCGCCGATCGTAGAACACGATCTGAGCGGGAAGATGAGAGGGCGAGGGCGTATCGTGTGCTGCGATGTCCGAACGTCGAGCCAATTCCAACGCCATCGTATTAAATCGGCCTAATTTTGTCCTTAATGTCAGCTAAGGATTCCCTTAAGGGAAGTTTAAGCTCGCGCCGGGCGGGTTGGTGAATGACGTGCTCCTGGCGGCGGGGCGGTGATGCGGCGGCGCGCATCGTCAACCGGGCCGGGCGGATACGCATCCCAACCCCGGCGGGGCGACCGTGACAGACGGTCAGACCGCCGCACCGGCGGGCGAGCGGTTAATCCCCCTACCCTATCTCTCTTTTCTCCTGTTCGAGCGGCAGGGTGAAATAGAACGTGCTGCCCGCCCCGTACTCGCTGTCGGCCCAGATCCACCCGCCGTGCCCCAGCACGATCAACTGGGAGATGCGCAGCCCCAGCCCCGTGCCCTTGATGGCGTGGTCGGCGCGGTAGAACTCCTCGAACAGGTGGGACTTCTGCTCCTCCGTGATGCCGATGCCCTCGTCCGCCACGCTCATCAACAGGTGGTTAGCCAGCACCCGGCAGCTGACCGTCACCGTGCCGCCCTGCGGGGAATACTTGACCGCGTTCGAGACGAGGTTGCGCAGCACCTGGTTCAAGCGGAACGGATCGCCGGGCACGGGGGGCAGCCCCTCGCAGCCCTCCACCACGAAATCGTGGCCGGGCGACACGTCGCGGAAGGTTTCCAGCACCTCGCGGATGAGCGGTTCCATATCGACCGGCTCCGGCTCGATTTCCAGCCCCTTGCCCGCCGTCAGCTTCGACAGGTCGAGCATGTCGTCGATGAGCATGGCGAGGTGCGACGACTGTTCGAGGATCAGGTTGATGTAGCGCTTCTGGCGATCCTCGGCCAGCTCGCGCGTCAGCAGCAGCTCGCTAAAGCCCTTGATGGAGGTCAGCGGCGTGCGCAGCTCGTGGGTGGCGGTCGAGACGAACTGGTC
>CAZWUX010000568.1:0-2202 GCA_964637665.1 uncultured Anaerolineae bacterium | reverse complement strand
CTAGAATAGATGGTATGCTGTGAGGTGAAAATTACAGGGGCGTAGGCAAGGGAGTAACCTGTTGTGGAACCGCTGAGCTTTATCGATTCGCTGCGGGACCTGCTGCTCGTCGTCGGCATTGTCATTGTCGCGGCGCTGATCGGCGCGATTGCGCTGCTCATTATGGCCGCGCGACAGATCGCCGATCTCGACATCCCGCCCGATGCGGACTTCTTCGAGACGATGCAGCACGTGCCGATCACCGTTCCTCTGGCGCTCGATCTGCTCGACATGGCGTTTGACATCTTCGCCGCGCCGATCGCCTGGGTTATTCTTGAGATGCTCGGCCTACAGGCGCTCCAGTTGATCACCGTGTTCGAGGGCCTGATCCCCGGCACCCAGCTTATCCCCACCCTGACGGCTGCCTGGGTCATCTCACGCATGATGAAAGACAAACGGCGCACCCCGATGCGGACCGCGCTGCACGAATATCAACTCGAATCGCAGCGCCGCCGTTATGATCAGCTTCAGAGCGGGCGCGGATCAGCCGGGGATCGCTACCGGCGGCTCGTGCTCCCGGAATCGTCCGGCAGCGATGTCGTCGAAGGCGAGTATTATGAGGATGAGGGGGAATATTACGAGGAGGACTGGGGCGAGGAGCCTCCGCCCGACTACTACGAAGAGGAGGAATAGTAGTCGGCAAAGTTCACCACGACGCAAAAAGGCGGCCCGATGTCGGGCCGCCTTCTTTTTAGCTGGATCGCCCCGGCGTCTCGCCGCTGTCCGACGGGCGGCGTCCTTCCGCCAGCAGGTTGCGGACGCGGCTCGTCAGCGTGTTGGGCAGGTAAGGCTTCGTCAGGTAGCCGTCCGCCCCCAGCGAAAAACCCTTGCTGATCGCGTCCGGGTTGGCCCGCGCGGAGAGGATGAGGATCGGCATTTGGTCGAAGCGGGTGTTCTCGCGAAGCTGCTTGAGGATGACGTAGCCGTCGATGTCAGGCAGCATCAGGTCGAGCACGAGCAGATCGTAGGGCTGGCCCTTCAGCAGGTCGAGCCCCTCATAGCCCGTTTCGGCGGTGTCCGTCGTGGCCCCGATGCGTGACAGCATCTTCGTCAGCAGCATCAGCAGGTCGGGATCGTCGTCGATAACCAGGATATTCGTGGCAGGGGGGAGCATGTCCGTCATGAGAAGCGTCCTTTGTCGTCCCTCAGCGCGGGGGGTGCTCGCTGCGTTTCTATTCATCGCCCATCGGCGGTGTGGCATCCTCTTTTGGTGGGGGAACCGGGAGATCGTCGACGGATGTGTCCTTATACTTGGCGCCGACCTCGACGAGCATCACGGGGATATCTTCGATGATCGGGTATTTATAGCCGGAATCCGGCGAATAGAGCCAGTGTCCGTCGCGTACGAGTTCGAGCTTGCCCGGGTCGTCCCCGCGATCCGTGTAGTGTACCGCTACGGGGCACCGCAGGATCTCCAACAATTCCTTACTCACCATGTCGAATCCACGCTCCTGAGGGAGTGGTGTGACATCTGCCTTCCCCTACTATCGGCAACAGTATAGTGTCTGTTAAGGCCTCCGTCAACTGGTAATGTCCCTACCAAGCGTGCGGTCGAGGGCCTGCTCCCAGTGGCGTTTGAGGTTCCGGCGGTGGTCGTTTGCTACGGCGGCGACGTGGGCGTTGCCCTGCTCGCTCAGCCCGGTAAGGGTATATGTCACCTCGACGCGGGTCGTGCCGCCCGGCGCAGGCTCGCACCTGATGGCGATATGCACCAGCGCGATCCCCGGCGTGACGCGCACGTATTCGATGGCGTAGTCTGCCGGGTCGTAATGGGTGATGGTCCACACGGTGACAGGCCCGGCGGGGTGCTGGGTGGTGAACACCGCGCCTTTCTCGGCGGCCTCCTCTGACTCGGCATAGATGATCTGGGGATCCCAATCCGGCTCCCACCGCTTTTCCAGCACCGGCCCAAACAGGGGGAAAACGTCCGCCGGGGCGTGGTTTAGACTCAATTCAGCGTGGGTGGTTTCACGCGCAGGATGGAACGACATGATGCTCTCCTTTTATTGGCCCCCGTATAAAACAAAAGACAGCCGGGGCGGATGTGCCCGGCTGCCGCGTATGAACGCTGCACGTTCAGCTGTCCCAGAAGTAGGGGGCTTTCTGGGGAAAAAGAAAAAGACCTTCTGGCGATGGCCTACTTTCCCACCGGGCTGCCCCGGC
>CAZWUX010000567.1:0-2216 GCA_964637665.1 uncultured Anaerolineae bacterium | reverse complement strand
CTGGCCAATGCTTTAAGTTTCAAGCCTCGGTGATCCTCGAGCAGGAGCATTCGCAAGACGATGAATAGGCTTGAGAATAATTCGAAGAAGAACCAATTTGGAAATTTGCTCATGTACATTCGCAGCATCGGAATCCGATTGCGGCTGATGGTATACCAGCGCAGCGGTGAATGAAAAGTTGGGTAGAAGATGAAAGGCCCTAATCGTCGACGCTGCCGGTCGCCTAGGCGATGCTGGATACGGGCTTCACAGGCGACGAGGATGCGGTAGCCGGCCGATCGAGCGCGCAGGCAGTACTCGGTATCCAGGTAGTCGATGAAGAAGTCCTCCCGGAAACCGCCCAGTTTTCGGAATATCTCCCCGTTGATCAACGCGCCCGAATTAAGCACCATGAGCACATCGTCGAGGGTACCCTTATCGCAGGTCTTCCGCTGGAAGTACCAGCGACCCCGGGCTGTCAGCGTCCGGTAGCGGTAGGAGATGGTTCGGTCTTCGAGCACCGGAGCAACGATTGCTACCAAGTCGCTGTCGGGTATGGATTGGCAAACTCTGAGCAGCGACGTGACCATACTGGAGGCAGGCTGGCTATCCTGGTCCAGGGTCAGAATCCAGGAATACCCGTCTTCCATTGCTAGCCGGATTCCCTGGTTGAGGGCGGCGCCCAGACCGGCGTTGGCCGGGTTCAATTGGACCACTACTTCCGGCCGTTCGCGCAGCGGTTCCAGCAGGCGTCGGGACTCCGCGTCCGATGCGTTATCCACGATGATCACCTTATGGACTTCCCTGCTAATTTCTTCGACCAGCTGGGGCAGTTCCAAACCGGGCTGGTATGTCACGATGACGGCGCAGATCCGGGCCGCATCCTGGCCGGGCGCGGAGGCGCGCTCTTCAGGTGTGAGCCTGGGATTCTGAGTCATGCGGCAGCACTCGCAGCGCACAGCGAGCACGCTGGATGGATTGGTGCCCGGCATGGCATTTCCGCCGCTTCTAATCTCGTCATTCGGTCTGCTTCCTTCGCATACTCCAACGTGGAGATCCTCTCCGTATTATATCCACGCCGTCCGCTTACACACGAGACGGTTATCGGTCGAATCAAAGGCTCCCAGTACTACCGTGGTCTTGCGCCAGGGGCCGCACTCATGCAAGCTTCTTTCGTATGCAGATTGCAGGCGTCAAGAAAAAAGGCCATTCCGAAGCGAGGCAGCTGCCAGACCGCCGGAGAGTTGGTCGGATGGCAGCTGCCGTCATGCTCATGTCCCTGCTGGTTGGCGGAACAATCCCCGTATCTGCCTTACCAGAGTCCGCGCCTGTAGAAGCTCTATCGGGGCTGAGCCATGCCAGGTCGATCATCCTCTTTATCGGAGATGGGATGGGCTCAGAGCAGCGCAAGGCGGCACGCTGGCAGTCGGCCGGGATGAGCGGACAGCTCGTCATGGACCAGTTCGCCTATTCCGGCTGGTCGCAGACAGCTTCGGCGGACAATCCGATTACCGATTCGGCAGCCGGAGCGACCGCCATCTCCACGGGGGTGAAGACCAACAACGGCTATATCGCCATAGCTCCGGGTGGTACCCCGCTGGAGACGATCCTGGAGCAGGCTCACCAACGCGGCCTGGCGGCAGGGTTGATCACGACGGTGCAAGTCTCACACGCCACACCGGCCGCTTTCGCGGGGCATGTGCTTGACCGGAACCAGATGACGGAGATCGCCAGCCAGATGCTGGAAGAAGGTGTGGAGGTCATGCTGGGTGGCGGCGAAGATGAGTTCCAGCCTTCGGGGACGACGGGCTGCTTCACCAAACCCGGGCTACGCAGCGACGGACGCGATCTTACGCTGGAGGCAGTGGCAGCCGGTTATACCTACCTTTGTGACGCAGGCGACTTCGCCCTGCTGGATCCTACGTCGACGGCCCATTTGCTGGGTCTCTTCGCCGATGGCGAGATGTCCCGGCCTTACGCCCCTTCACTGGCTGATATGACGCAAACCTCGATCGAAATCCTGGAGCGTGATCCGGACGGTTTCTTCCTGATGGTGGAAGGCGGCCGCATCGACAAGGCCGCACACGCCAATGATGCCGAAAATGCGATCGCTGATGTGTTGGGGCTCGACGAGGCCGTGCAGGTGGCGGTCGAGTATGCCGAACTGAACCCGGATACGTTGATCATCGTTGCTGCAGACCACGAGACCGGCGGCATGCTGGCCAGCCTGACCTCGA
>CAZWUX010000566.1:0-2254 GCA_964637665.1 uncultured Anaerolineae bacterium | reverse complement strand
GCGTCCAATCCCGTCAGATTGATCCCGCTCAGGAGTTCATTGAAGGTCCGACGGTTGTCAATGCCGCGACCTTTGTGGCCGAGTGTGCCGAGGCGACCAATACTCTCATCTAGTGATGGAGGCTTCACACATGGCTGATAAAAAGCCTAAACGGCTGGCCTTAATTGCCAGCAAAGGGACGCTTGATGCCGCCTATATGCCCATGATTCTGGCTACCACTGCAGTGGCGATGGACATGGAGGTAGCCATCTTCTTTACCTTCTACGGGCTCGACATCATTAACAAGAAGAAGATGCACCACCTAAAAGTTTCGCCGGTTGGTAATCCGTCGATGCCGATGCCCATTCCCAGCATTGTCGCCATCATCCCTGGAATGACCCCCCTGGCCACCAGCATGATGAAAAGCTGGATGAAGAGGGCCGGAACGGCCACTATCCCGGACCTGATGGATGCCTGTCTCGAATTTGGCGTGCGGCTGATTGGCTGCCAGATGACAATGGATGTGATGGGTGTCAAAAAGGAGGATCTGATCGACGGGGTTGAGGTCGGCGGGGCAGCCACCTTCCTGGAATACGCTATGGACGCTGATATTTCGCTGCTGATCTGACAAGGAGCTATGCATGGCAGACGAAGAGAAAATTCTAATCGTTATGACGAGCGGCAAGGATACGCCGCGCCGCTGCGCGACACCCTTCTTTTTCGCCAGTCTGGCTGCCGCGATGGACTACACAGTCCAGATGTTTTTCACCATCGACGGCACGACGCTGCTTGAAAAGGGCGTGGCCGAGACGGTTTACCCCCGCAAGGGGGGAGAGAACGTCGCGAAATACATGAACTTCTGCATCGAGGCTAAGATTCCCTTTTACTGCTGCACCGCCTCTATGGAACTGCATGATCTAAAACCTGAAGACATGATCGAGCGCGTCAAGTTTGTCGGTGGCGCCACAATGTGGGAACTGGCCGACGACTCTGACAAGGTCCTGACCTTCTGACATAGGAGCACATTCAATGACGAAAGTACGTGGCTGCGAGATACCCGAAGATCTGTACTACTTCCTTGAGAAGCACTCCTGGGCCAAACTGGCCGAAGACGGCAAAGTGCGGGTCGGCATGACGGCGGTTGCCACCAAAATGGCTGGTAGCCTGACCGCTGTGACTCCTCGCTCGAAGAACATCGGTAAAGAACTGAAGCGGGGTAAAAGCATCGGCACGATGGAAAGCAGCAAATACGTTGGCCCGATCCCAACCCCGGTTACAGGAACCCTGGTAACCGTCAACCAGGCGGTCGAGGATAACCCCAGCCTGCTGGTGAGCGATCCCTACGGGTCGGGCTGGGTTGCTGAGCTGGAAGTCCCTGACTGGGAGACCCAGAGAGGCGAGCTGCTGACCGGTCAGGCGGCGCTGGATGCCTATCAGGCTTTTATGGAGAAAGAAAACTTCTCCTGTGAATGACGGCGAAAAAGCACCGCCCACTGGCAGGTGGGCGGTGCTGCCTGGAATCATACATCCCCACGGAGGGAGGAATATGTTCCATCACAAAGATGACACAATTCTGGAGGCATTGCAACGTCGGGGCGTCACCCGCCGTGACTTTCTGAAGCTGTCGGTCATACTGGCGGGCACATTGGGCCTGGATTACACGCAGGTCGGGGCAGTGACGCGCGCTCTGGAGACGGCAAAACGCGCGCCGGTGATCTGGCTGGAATTCCAGGACTGCGCGGGCTGCACCGAGTCGATCAGCCGCTCACGGAACCCGACCCTGGAAAAGCTGGTTCTGGACGACATCACCATCGAATACCACGAAACGCTGATGGCTGCCGCAGGGCACCAGGCGGAAGCGGCCAAGCAGGCTGCCATGGAAACCTACAAGGGCCAGTACATCCTGGTGGTTGAGGGCAGCATCTCGCTTGGCAATGATGGCTACTGCACCATCGGCGGGCGCTCCGCCGCCGACATCCTCCGCGAAGCGGCGAAAGACGCCTACGCGGTGGTTGCTGTGGGCAACTGCGCCTCATTTGGTGGCATTCCCCGTGCGAACCCCAATCCCACCGACGCTTTCGGGGTGATGGAACTCGTCACCGATAAGCCGGTTATCAACATCCCCGGCTGCCCGGCCATTCCGGAAGCGATGACCAATACCATCGCGAATATCCTGGTGCTGGGCAGCATCCCTGAGCTGGATGAACTGAATCGTCCCAAGCTATTCTACGCCCAGACTGTACATGATCGCTGTCTGCGGCGTGGCTTCTACGAT
>CAZWUX010000565.1:0-2266 GCA_964637665.1 uncultured Anaerolineae bacterium | reverse complement strand
GGGGGCGCGTTCGACCGGCTCATCGCGAGCACGGTCGCATTTTTTGATGAGCACGTGAGGCAGACAGCCGATGGATGACATGTTCCTGATCGCCGGGCTGGGCAATCCGGGCCGCAAATACCGCAACAACCGGCATAATGTCGGCTTCCACGTCGTCGACCATTTCGCGGAGCGGCACGGGCTGGATTTTTCGAAAATGCAGAACGATGCGTTCGTCGCGTCAGGCACGGCTGCCGGGCAGCGCGTCATCCTCGCCAAGCCACAAACCTACATGAACCGCAGCGGCGGCCCCGTAAGCGCGCTCCAGCGCTTCTATAAGCTGCCCGTCGAGCACGTTCTGATCGTCTACGACGACCTCGACCTGCCGACCGGGACGATCCGAGTGCGGCCTTCGGGCGGCTCCGGGGGGCACAACGGCATGAAGGACATCATCGCGCGGTTGAACAGCAACGAGTTCCCCCGCGTGCGCGTCGGGATCGGACGCCCGCCGGGCCGCATGGAGCCGACCGACTACGTGCTGCAAAATTTCGGCGATGACGAGCAGATCATCATGGCGGAGGCCGTCGATCACGCGGCGGACGCCATCGAGACGTGGCTGCGCGACGGCGTGACGCTCGCCATGAGCCGCCACAATGGACCGGTCGAAGTTGGCGAGTGAACCGGTGGAAGCTGCCGAAGGCGCATCGCACGCGATGGACCTTTCCGGTCTGCTCGACGCACTCCGGGAACATCCGGCGTACCGGCAGCTTACCGAATCGCTGGCCGAACAGAGCGAGGCGGACGCATCCCTCGGTTTGATCCGGTCGGCGCGCCCGTTCGTGGCGGCGGCGCTGGCCCGCGACGCCGAGCGCCCTGTGCTGCTCATCACGGATCGCGCCGACCGGGCGCACAACCTCGCCGAGCAGTTGTTGGCGTGGTCGCCCGATCTCCGCGTGCTGAGCTTCCCCGAACCAAATGCGGTCTTCTACGAGCGCGCACCCTGGGGGCCGCGCACGACGCGGGCGCGCCTGCGCGTGCTGGCCGAACTGGCGGGCGATCCCCGGCCCGGCACGGTGATCGTCGCCCCGGCGCGCGGACTCATGCAGCGCACGCTGCCGCCGGAATACATGGCCCAGCACCGGCTCGTCGTCGAGCAGGGCAAATCGCTGCCCGGCGGCCAGTTGGACGCCTTCCTGCACCGTCTGCTTCAGGTAGGCTACGAGCCCGCCACCGTCGTGACCGAGCCCGGAACGTTCTCGCGCCGGGGTGGGCTGGTCGACGTGTTCCCGCCCGCCGACGACGAGCCAACGCGCATCGAGCTGTGGGGAGATGAAGTCGAGTCACTGCGCGCGTTCGACGCGGCCACCCAGCGCAGCCTAGAGACGCGGCAGTGCGTCGCCATCACGCCCGCGCGGGAGGCGCTCCCGGCGTACGGACTCGTCGCGGCCTCCCGTCTGCGAGCGTGGTTTGCCGATCTGCCCCTGCCGGACGGAGACGGCGGCATGGAGGCCGTCAACCCGGGTGCGGACGAGCTGCATCTGCTGGATCGCGCCGCGTTCGACACGCTCGAGTTCTATCTGCCCTGGCTGTACGACGAGGCGGTGAGCCTGCTCGACTATCTGCCGCCCGCCAGCCTCGTGCTCGTGGACGACCGTGAGGCGCTGGCCGACGCCGTCGCCGACCTCGAAGCGAAGGCGCTCACCCTGCGCGAGCAGCAGGCCGAGGCCGGGGCGATTCCCCCCGACATGCCGCTGCCCTACGTCACGTGGGGCCAGCTTCAGGACACGCTGTCGCGGATCGGCACGCTGGAGCTGGGCGGCTACGTGATGGAGGGCCAGCCGTCCGGCCCCGCGTCGCTGGGCGACGCCTTCCAGCCCGGACCGCGCTTCGCCGGGGAGCTTCGCCGCTTTCTGGAGCACCTGCGCGACGTGCTGCGCTCCGAGCACGAGCGCGTGCTGGTCATCTCGCGGCAGGCCGAGCGGCTGGCCGAGTTGTGGCACGAGCATACCCTCGGAGCGCGCCCGCCTGTCGTCGACGTGGTCGACGCCCCGCCGCCCGCCGGATCGCCGCTGTTCGTGCGCGGCGCGCTGGCGGAGGGCTGGCAGTATGTGATGGAGGGCGCCGACCCGCTGACGGTGTTCTCCGACGCCGAGATTTTCGGCTGGCGGCGGCCTGAGCCGCGCCGCCGCAGGCAGCCCCGCGCCATCGCGCCGGAGGACTTTTTTGCGGATCTCGCGCCGGGCAGCTACGTCGTCCACGCCGAGTACGGGATCGGGCAGTTTGAGGG
>CAZWUX010000564.1:0-2269 GCA_964637665.1 uncultured Anaerolineae bacterium | reverse complement strand
GGTGCCCTGATCCACCCGCAGCGACCGGAACGCACGGGGCCACGCGAACGTCTGCCGGTCGTCGATGCTGATCCGCATACGCGCCGTGCCCCCCGCCGGATTGGTCCCTGTCGTCCTCATCTGCCTGCCTTCCGATATTCCCTTTAAAGTAACCTTATGATATAGTGGAAAACGTGTGATTTGAATACATAAGTCAAACCGATCAGGCCGTTCGAGTTTGGAGTCTAAACGAAATGGCACATGCGACTTTAAGTTCCGAGGAGACCAACCGGCTGATGGACGACGTGGGCTGGCGCATCCTCGAGGAGCTTCAGGCGGACGCCCGCATCACCTACAGCGAGCTGGGCCGCCGGGTCGGGCTGTCGTCGCCCGCCGTCGCCGAGCGCGTGCGCCGCATGGAGGAGGCGGGCATCATCACCGGCTACCGCGTCACGGTCGATCCGGCGAAGCTCGGCCTGCCGATCACGGCCATCATGCGACTCAGGACGCAGGACTGCCGCTGGGCGATGGAGCGCATCAGGGCCGACAGCGCCGAGCACCTGCCGGAGGTGCTGGCCTGCTACCGCGTCACCGGGGAGGACTCGCTCGTGCTGCGGGTCGCCGTCGCCAGCATCAGCCACATGGAGCGGCTGCTCGACCGCGTGCGGGATTACGGCGACCTGACGACCTCGGTCGTGCTGTCCACGCCGATTGAGGATCGCTGCATCAAGCAGGAGACGGTCCTCCGGGCGATGGCCGACGACCGGGCCGCGGACGGGTAGCCTCGCCGGAGGAGGGCGATCCGACCGTCTGAGGGGGAGGGGGGTCCCGCCGAATAACCCCATGCGGCACAGGCCCTATATTTCCGCCAGGCGCAGCGTTATACTCAGGGGAATACCAGTTACCCTGGCGGCCTGAGAGGGTCTCAGGCCACGCCGTGTTATGAGAGGTCGTCTTCGCAGTGAGCTTCGCCAAGCGCATTGGGGCCAACCGGGTCGTTCTCGCGCTCTCGTTCGCCCGGTTAGGGGATGCCGTCGGCAACAGCATCCTGTTTATCGTCCTGCCGCTGTACGTCAACAAACTGGCCGCGCCGCTTTTCAACATCCCGGAGACGGTGCGGGTCGGCCTGCTGATCGGCGCGTACGGCACCGTGACGGCGGTCATCCAGCCGGTGGCGGGCAGCCTCGTCGACCGGATCGGGCGGCGCAAGCTGTCGATCCAGGTCGGGCTGATCCTGATGGGCGCGGCGACGCTCGCCTTCGCGCTGGCGGCTCAATACACCGACCTGCTGATCCTGCGCACGTTGCAGGGTGTCGGCGTCGCGCTGACCGTCCCGGCCTCGCTGGCGATCATGACCGACGCCACCGAGAAGGAGACGCGCGGCGGCTCGATGGGCATCTTCAGCACCATGCGGATGGCCGGGTTCGCCGCCGGGCCGTTCGTGGGCGGCTACCTCGTCGATCACTTCAGCTTCAACGCGGCCTTCTTCGCCGGGGCGGCAGCCATCTTCATCGGCCTCATGCTGGTGCAGGTGTGGGTAGAGGACGCCCCGGTCGACCTCTCGGCGGCGCGGGATAAGCCCTTCAAGCCGATCGATTGGTCGATTCTGACGCCCAGCCTGTTTGGGGTCAGCTTCGCCACCTTCGCGATGGCGATCTCCATCGCGATGATGGTGACGCTCGAAACGCAGTTCAACACGCGCCTGAACGTGTCGGTGACGGCCTTCAGCCTCGCCTTCAGCGCGCTGCTGATCAGCCGCCTGATCTTCCAGATTCCGCTGGGCCGCTGGTCGGATACGGTCGGGCGCAAGCCGCTGATCATCGCCGGGCTGCTGCTGATCGTGCCCGCGACCGCCCTGCTGGGCCTCGCGGGCAACCTGACCGAACTCATCATCCTGCGGCTGGTACAGGGGGTCGGCACGGCGGCGGTGGCGGCCCCGGCTTTTGCGCTGGCCGGTGACACGGCGGTCTCCGGCAGCGAAGCGCGCCAGATGAGCTTCGTGACGATGGGCTTCATGCTCGGCGTGGCGGTGGGGCCGATGCTGGCCGGGGTGCTGGCCGTGTGGTCGTTCCAGCTTCCGTTCTACGTCGGCGCGGCGCTCGCGGTGGTGGGGGCGCTGGTGGCATGGCGCATGATCGTCGATTCCGTGAATCCCCACCAGCCGCAGCCCGTCCCGGTCCGGGCTCTGGGTGAAACCGGGGACGACTGAGGGCGATAGTCCGTGAATGGGGAATGAACGTTGAGAAACGCGGAGCGTTTCTCACAGGAAGAAGGCTCCGCCTTCTTCACG
>CAZWUX010000563.1:0-2282 GCA_964637665.1 uncultured Anaerolineae bacterium | reverse complement strand
GCCAAACCCATCCACCTGAAGGAGAATCCAGCGTGAGTCACCCGATCACGGCGTACGATCTGCGTGACCTGACCCGCTGCAACCGCCTCGTGTATCTGAACCGCTTCGGCGATCCGCTGAGGCGGCTGCCGCCGTCGGCCTATGAGGAATGGCTAAGGGAACAGGGGCGCGCGTTCGAGGGCCGCGTGATCGACTCGCTGGGGGCGCGGCTGCCGCTGCCGGGCGCGGTGACGGCGGAAGCGGCCTTCGAGGCGACCCGTGAGCTAATGGCGAGGGGAGCGCAGTTGATCGCGCAGGGGACGCTGCTGTGGGATGATCTGCATGGCGTGCCGGATTTGCTCGAACGGGTGGATGGGGCGTCGGCGCTGGGGGACTATCACTATCGCCCGCTCGACGTGAAGCTGGCGACGAGCGCGCGCGAGCCGCACCGGCTCCAGATCATGTTTTACTGCTGGCTGCTGGAGGGGATTCAGGGGAGACGCCCGGAGGGGGCGCTGCTGCTGCGAGCGAGTGGGACGGCGATGGGGGATGATGACCCGGCTTATGAGGAAAAGCTGGTTGAGTTCGATGAGGATGGGCTGAGGGCGCGGCTGGAGGAGGCGCGGCGGTTGGCGACAGGTGAGGAGCCGCTGCCGTTCATCTCGTCGACGTGCGATAGCTGCCCGTGGCGGGAGGTGTGCCTGCCGATCGCGGAGGAAGGCAATGACGTTTCGCTGATCACGGGGATGCGGCGGGGGGTGTGGGAGCAGCTCCACGCGGAGGGACTCGGCACGCTGGAGGCCGTATCGCAGGTAAGGGAAGAACGGCTCGTCGCGATCAGGGGGATGGGCGCTAAGACGGCGGCCAAAACCGTCAGGCAGGCGAGGGCGCTCGTGGAAGGTCGGGCCGTGAGATTTGGCGATCCCAACCTGCCTGAACCTGGGAATGGCGAGGCGTTCTTTGACATCGAGAGTTATCCGCCGGAGGATCTGCATTATCTATTTGGGCTGCTCGTGCAGCGTGGGGGGCGGGTGGTTTACGAATACGCATTGGCGGAGCGCCCCGGCGAGGAACGGGGGGCGTGGGAGCGCTTTTTGCGGCGAATCGATGCGCTGGATGGGCCGGTGTATCACTATGGGGGATACGAGCGCACGGCCGTGCGGACGCTCGTCAGCCGGTATGGGGCCGACCCGCGTGCGGACCGGCTGCTCGACAGGCTGATCGATCTGCGGAATGCGCTCACGGGGTGTGCGGCGCTGCCGGTGCGGGGCTACTCGCTGAAGCAGGTCGCGCCCTGGCTGGGATTCGGGTGGACGGGGGAGACGCAGGCTGCCGACGACTCGATGGTGGCGTATGATCGCTGGCTGCGGACGGGCAGACGGGAACACCTCGATGGGCTGCTTGTTTACAATGAGGAGGACGTGCGGGCGACCCGCGCGATACGGAACTGGCTGTTAGGACCGGATGAAGGGTAGGATATGGCACCGGAAGAGGAATCGCTGGTGGAGATGTGGCGCATCCACGCTCGCATCAATCTGTATTTGCTCGACCACGTCGACGAGGAGGCGCTGACCGACCGGCTGAATCCGCGCGGGTGGAGCGTCGGGCAGTCATTCGCGCATCTGCACAATACGCGGCTGACGTGGTTGGACAGCTATGCTGATCTGCGGGAGGGGTTGGAGAAGCTCGACAGGCTTCAGTCGGAGGAAAAAGCGCTGTTGAGGGGGGCGCTCGCTGCGTCGGGGGAGGCGCTGGGAGAGCTGATCGAGCAGGCGGTGGTGGTGGGGCGGGTGAAGGGATACCAGCCACATCCGGCGGCCTTCGTCGGTTATATGATCGCACACGAATCGTACCATCACGGAGAGATCGGGTTGATGCTCGGCGAGGCCGGGCATCGCCTCAGCCGGGAGGTTGCCTTCGGGATGTGGCAGTGGCACAATTTCGTGGACTGACCGGGCCGCCATCCGCCCGGCGAAAAGGATCGGACCTATGACCAGACGTAAGAAGCTGTGGCTTTGCTCTGCCGGGCTGATCGCGCTGCTGCTGGCGGCGTGCACGGCGGGGGGAGGCGCGACCGGCACACCCCTGGCACCGACAATTGCCGCGCCCGGTGAGACGCCGACGGCGCTACCGCCAACCGCAACGCAACCGGCGGCGACGCCAGCCGGGGAAGACGCTGCACCTGAAGATGCGGCGGGTGAGGCGAACGCGGCGGCCATCTACGCGGCGGTCGTGCGGCAGCTTTACGAGGTCGATCACAGCTTCGAGCAGCCGCCCAACTGGCCGTATCTGTACATCTTGAG
>CAZWUX010000562.1:0-2286 GCA_964637665.1 uncultured Anaerolineae bacterium | reverse complement strand
CAGCATCGAAGCCTCCTGAAGAATGGTTTGCCACGTATACACCTGCTACGCAGAAGGGGGGATCATGGTTGTAGAGCGATCGGTGGGGTGCGACGCGTACCCCCGGCATCGATCTGGGGAAGATCGAGCTTACTCAGGTGGATGCCAGCCTGCTTCCACCCACAGACGACGCGCTTCGACGAGCAGCGGGCGGTTCATGCGCAGGCGCTCCACCGCAGCGCGGCCTACCGGCGTCAGGCCGACGAGTCGAACCCCGTCTTCCTCCCATCTAAAATGAGCTTCCCAGCGCTGAGTGCGGGGGTTAAACAGCAGCGCCGTTTCGCCGCTCTCCGGGTCGACAGCCTCTTGAAAATCGAGCTTGCGCGCGTTGCAGCTAATGCAGGCCAGACACAGATTATCTATCGTGGTTTCGCCCCCGGCGGCAACCGGCACAATGTGATCGACGGCCATTTCTATTACGATGGCGCGGGGCGTTTGGCAGTACTCACAGCGCCCTCCGGCTCTCTCGATAACCTGCTGGCGCAGCCCTGCCGGAATGTGGACCATCAGGCGGATTGCGCGAGGTAGCCTTCAACATCGTGCCCACGCTGCTGGAGGATACGCAGCGCGTAAGAGCGCACGAGCATCTGGGCGTCGATCTGCTCCAGCAGCGAGTCGCGTTCGGTTCGTTCCTCGTCCGAGAGTGTGCCGTCGCGATTCTTGTCCATCAGCTCACGCAGACGGTCGGCGGGCGGCCATCGCATCCGGCGGTAGACGAGCGCCCACAACTGCTCGTCTGAGAATGATTCGAGTATTTCAGGGGTGATGTCCTGCGCAGTCTTCCCTACCCCGAACAGCAGCGATAGACTGTCCAGCAGCACGGCTTCGACCGGGCGCTCGGCGGCCTCGGCAGCTTCGGCGATGCGCCGGTAAAGCTCATCGGACATGTTTAGCACGACCGCAGTGTGATCCGCCATAGGTCGCTCTCCGGTATCCCTGTCGTCATCTACCCTCGATTATAGCCAAAAAACAGCCCCGCTGCGCCGGAGGCTGCTATGTATCAGGTGGTGCTCTCTCCCTGATGTGAAATCGGCCCCCTGAACCGTCTATAGTTTGTAGTAGATATAAACGCCAATCGAAGGTAGATCACCGCATGACGCGTACGATTCACATCATCATTAACCCCGCCGCCGGGCAGGATGAGCCCATCCTCGGAACGCTCAACAGGGCGTTTCACGGGACAGATATCAGGTGGGATGCGTCCGTCACGCACGAGAAGAACGACGGCATCCGCCTCGCGGAGGCGGCGCTGGCGCGCGGCGACGTGGATATCATCGCGGCTTACGGCGGCGATGCTGTCCGACGAGGGCGCGCACCGCGTCGCAGCGGTCGACACGGGGATCGTCGACGGGGAGATGACCTTCATCGTCGGCGGCGCGACGGGCTTTATCGCGCAGACCGTCGACGGGGCCTCACGCGAGGAAAAGGATGGGATGGGCATGATGGCCTATACCGTCTCGCTGCTGCGCGAGGTGCTGGACGCCGAACCCGTGACCTACCGGCTGACGGTCGACGGCGAGCAGATCGAGCGGCAGGGCGTTTCGTGCTTCGTCGGGAACGCGGGCGGGTTCAGCGTGGAGGGCATCCCGTTTCTCGAAGACCTCGACATGCAGGACGGCGAACTCGACGTGTTCTTGATCAAGGACAACCGGGCGAACACGATTCTGAGCGCGCTGGTGGACGCCTCCCCGCTGGACGTGCCCTGGGCCAAAATGCCGCACTGGCGAGCGCGTAAAATTCGCATCGATGCGGAGGAACCGGGCTACACGTTCTCCTTCGACGGCGGCTACCGGCGTCCGCTGCCGGTGGAGGTCGAGGCGCGGCCCGGCTCGCTGAAGGTGATCGTCCCGGTCGACCGCGCTGAATAAACAGCATGTCTGACAGGGCGAAAAAGTGGCTGTGGCCCGGCGTCCGGTTCGCCATCAGCGCCGGGGCGCTGACCTACGTCATCACCCGGACTTCGTTCCCGGACCTCGTGAAGAACGTACGCGGGCTGCGGCTCGGCCCGCTGGCGCTGGCGACGTGGCTGATCGGGGGGCTGGTCAACCTGTTGAGTTCGGTCGAGGATATCGTCGACGAGGGCGAGGAGGATTCCGGCGCGGCGGCAAATCAGGGCGTTGAGATAGCCCAAACGGATACTTATCAACCCGATATATACGCTTTTTAGCTATAATTTGGGACTTTTTTAGCACATATCTTATATAGTTGAGGTAGTATGGTATCTGATAGAGGCCATCTTAACGCTGG
>CAZWUX010000561.1:0-2313 GCA_964637665.1 uncultured Anaerolineae bacterium | reverse complement strand
TTCATTCGGGAAACGTATCCCTCATGACGCTGGCCTGAGCAGCCGCGTCGTCTCGAAGGCAAGCGTGTGAGCGTCCAACCAGCGGTCGGGGTGCGCCCCGGAGGCCGCGTCAAGCTGGTGCATCCAGAAGTCGGGGGCAGGGGGATCATCACCCGTCCAGACCACACCCGCCGCATAGACGAGGTAAACGTCCCACGCCGTCACATTCAGATCGAGCGTCCGGGCGAACGCCGCGCCGAGCGCCCGGTCGGCGTCCCAGCCGTGTGTAACACGGTCATCGCGGAACGTCCGGCTCGCCGACCTCGCGGCGGCGGGCGAGTCGGCGTCCAGCATCGGCAGCCAGACGACGAAGCCGCTGAGGGACCGCGTCGCAAGCCGGGCTAAGAGATGCCGGGTCACGCCGTGCCCGCGCAGACAGACCTCTCAGGTGGGAGAGGTGAGCGCCACGACCCGGACGGTGTCGGCGGTCCGGTTGAAGGCCGCGCGGAACGTGTCCACATCCCAGCGGGGCAGGGGGGCCGCATCACGCTGGGCCATTCAGCCCAGCCTGTCTTCCAGCGCGGCTCGCAGCATCGCCTCGGTCGGCCAGCCGCGCATCCCCTCCGGCGTCATGTACACGCGGCAGCCGAGGGCGTAATCCTCGTGCGGAACCGGGAACAGGTCATTGCCGTCTGCGCGGATGGTCGGCGAGCCGGGGAACCGGGCCGCCTGCGCCTGTTCGTCCGTCTCGACCCGCACCAGCCGGACTCCGTCCGGCTGGCCCAGCGCGGACAACGCGCTTTTCAGGTTGTCGAGGGCCGCCTGCCACGAGGGGCAGTCCTCGAAGTAGAGCAGTTCAAGTTTCACAGTGATTTCTTCCTGCGCTCGCGAACGTCCGGCGTACGCCCATATTGTACCTCAACCCCGCGCCGCCCGATGAGGGTCAAAACGGCCCCGCCGTTTTGTACCATCGGCCCTCGCCGGGGCGACGGTCGCTAAACCCGGCCAACGTCGTCTCCGCCGCCAAGAGATCGTCATTTACCAATACCGTCAACGCAGAGCGTTTCCCAACCCATACCAGATTCGAACGCTGCGTCGAGCGGACCGTAGCGCAAATGTGCTATACTGTAACCGTGTGTGGTGAGGAACGCACGGAGCTGTCCCGCAAGCTGGCTGGCTCCGTGCCGTTCTTTTATCTCCGGCGGGGGCGTGCTTTCCCCCATTGCACATCTCCACTTTTTTGCTATGATTAAGTTAATCATCGTAAGACAAATTTGTATTGAGAAATCTCCGCCACACACGGAGACGGACAACGGACTGGCCTACAATGAAAAATACGATTCGGATCCGTCCGAAGCACGTTATGATCGTGCTTCTGGTCATTATTGCACTACTGGTCCTCGCGGACATTGGCTCGCAGCTCTCGCTCTTATTGTTCGACAACGATTTTCAGAAATTCGACGTTGAGCTTGAGAACAACATCCCGACGTGGTTCTCCTCGGCGATACTGCTGATCAGCGCCCTGCTGTTCAGCCTGATCGCCGCCCTGAAGTGGTCGGGGAAAGACCGCTTCGCGCTCCAGTGGACGGGACTGGCGGCGATGCTCTTCCTCATGTCGGCGGACGAAACCGCCTCGGTCCACGAGATGTTCAACATGAAGGCCCTGCCGATGGTCCACATCGACCCCGACCTGTGGATCGTGATCGCCGCGCCGGTTTTGCTGGGGATCGGAGTGCTGTACTTCCGGTTCTTCATGGACCTGCCGGCGCGGACCCGCAACCTGCTGCTGCTGGCGGCGGGCATCTACTTCTTCGGCGCGCTGGGTATGGAGACCATCGCCATCAACGACGTGATTCAGGTGCTCTACCGGGGGTACAACGCGGCCTACAGCCTGCTCACGCTGATCGAGGAGACGATGGAGATGCTCGGCGTGGCGCTGCTGATCTACGCGCTGCTGGGCTACGTCGGGCAGGAGTTCCGGCTGGTGAGCGTGCAGGTGGACGCGGCGGAGCCGCTGGTCGACGGCCCATCGGAGAAGCTGATCGCCAGCCCAAACACGACGAAGTAAGGGATTAGTCGGCCATTCAGCCGATCAGAGCGTTGAACGACACGGAGTCACCCTCGCAGTTTGGTGGCGCCGTGTCGTTTTTTGTAAACCGGGCGCGGGGGAATGAACTGAAACCCATGACCTGTTTCTCATTGCTGGTTGTGAAACCGGTCTGTTATCATAGACTTGCAGGCGCTCATCACACCCGCAAAGTAGGGGTTCAGAACGGCTGCGCTGTTCTGACCGGGAGTTGGCGTGATGCAAGCATCTTCGCCAACTCTATGCTG
>CAZWUX010000560.1:0-2314 GCA_964637665.1 uncultured Anaerolineae bacterium | reverse complement strand
GGTTTCTTTGCCCGGATAGGGCGGGTGGGACTCGAACCCACACCCCGTGAAGGAGCGGATTTTAAGTCCGCCGCGTCTGCCATTCCGCCACCGCCCCGGATGGCGTCTATTATACCATCAGCCCGGCGACTTACACACGCTTAAGGTGCGTATCCTGAAAGGCGGTCGGGTACTTCAAACCGTAGGCCAATAGGCGGTCGATCCCGATGTGAGCCAGCCAGATCAGCGCGACGAGCACAGCGCCCCGCACGTCGAAGATCAGCCCGGCAGCGAGCAGCGCGCCGGGCAGCAGATAGGTGTGGACGACGTTGTACGCCACTGCCCCGGCGCGCTGATCGGCCAGATAACCCAGCATGGAGAGATCGGGCGCAAGCGCCAGCAGCAGAAACAACCACCACGCCCCGCGCAGCTGAACATATGCCGCTATCGCCCCGGCGGCGACGAGCGCGCCCTCCACGCGGAGCAGTGCGCCGGGCATCGTCACCGGACGCACCGCCCCCTGATCTACCGATCCATCGACCATCAATATGTTCCCCCCACTCGTTGATACGTTTTGCCTGCGCCCGCTAGTCCAGCCCGTAGATCGCGCCGTATTTTCCCCGCAGATAGGCGATGTACGGCTCCCAGCGCAGCGGGCCGCCTGTGATACGCTCGGCAAGCTCAGGCAGCGTGTACTTCCGTCCGTGCCGGTGGATCTTCTCACGCAGCCAGTCCATAATGCCGTCGAACCGGCCTGCCTCGATATCTGCATCCACATCAGGCAAGTCGGCTCGCATAGCATCCCATAGCTGGATCGAGAAGACGCTACCCAGCAGGTAGTCGGGGAAGTAGCCGAACAGCCCCTCCGACCAGTGGATGTCCTGAAGCACGCCGTTCCGGTCATCATCGGGTGTGATTCCCAGTAGATCCTGCATGGCGGCGTCCCACGCCGCTGGCAGGTCGGCCACGTCCAGCCGCCTGTTGAGCAGGTCGTCCTCCAGCCGGAAACGCAGGATGATGTGCAATCCGTAGGTCACTTCATCCGCTTCGACGCGGATCAGCGACGGCTGTGACTTGTTCAGCGCCCGGTAGAACGTCTCCAGTGGAACATCATTTAGCTGCGGGAAATAGGTCTGAGCCTTCGGGTAAAAGTGCCGCCAGAACGGCAGGCTGCGGCCCAGCACGTTCTCGTAAAAGCGCGACTGGGATTCATGAACGGACATCGATGTGCCGTTGCCCAGCACGGTGCGGGTCAGCTCCGGTGCGACATTCTGCTCGTAGATCGCGTGCCCGCCCTCGTGGATCGTACTCATCAGCGATGACGGCAGGTAATTCTCCATGACGCGGGTCGTGATGCGCACGTCGCCGCGCCCGAAGTCCGTCGTGAACGGGTGGGCGGAGAGGTCGAGCCGCCCCCGGTTGAAATCGTAACCCAGCTCGGTGACGACTTCCCGGCCAAAGGCAAGCTGCTGATCGTGATCCCAGTGGCCGTACATCACGCTGTCGTCCACCGCGTCCTGATGCGCCGCCAGTTCGGCGACGAGGTCGGCCAGCGCCGGGCCAAGCCCGTCGAACACCTCCGCGATCTGCGCGCGGTCGATACCCGGCTCGTACTCGTCCAGCAGCGGATCGTAGACGTTGTCGTAGGGCTGAAAGCACGCCGCCCACGCCAGCTTGAGGCCGAGCATCTTATCCAGCCAGGGCTGGAACAGGCTGAAATCGTCCGTCTCGCGGGCCCGTTTCCATGCCTCCAGCCCGCGCGAGGCCGTGCGTTGAATCTCGGCGGCCAGTTCGGCGGGGACCTTCACCCGCTTCTCGTAGTCGCGCCGTGCGACGCGGATCGTGGCCGCCTCATCCGAGTCGTAGTCCAGCCCCTCGGCGTATTCCTCAAGGTCGTCGAGCAGCCCCCCGATCTCGTCGCTGCTCGCCAGCCGGTGGAGGTGCTCTTCAAGCGTGGCAAGCTGCTCGGCCCGCGTCTCCGCGCCGCCGGGCGGCATGTACGTTTCCTGATCCCATTCCAGCAGCGCCGCCGCGTTCATGAGGTCGACGATCTGCGCCATCAGCGTTCTTAACCGTTCCAGTTTCTCCTGCATTCCTGCACTCCTGATCGCCATCGGATAAAAAAGTAGAGCCGAAGGCAGGGTGCCTTCGGCTGCGAGGTCCGGCAGAGAGGCGACGGCCGGAATCGAACCGGCGATGGGGGTTTTGCAGACCCCTGCCTTACCACTTGGCGACGTCGCCGTGTTAAAAAAGTGGAGACAACTTCCGTCGTCTCCGGAAAGCGGGCAACGAGATTCGAACTCGTGACCTTCTCCTTGGCAAGGAGACGTTCTAC
>CAZWUX010000559.1:0-2316 GCA_964637665.1 uncultured Anaerolineae bacterium | reverse complement strand
GCTCCCGTGTCAAGAAATTCGTTCCCCGTTCTTTTCAGGCTGGCGGCGTCTGCGCCCTTTTCTTTTCGTTGGGTGCTGCCCCACCATCAGACCGTCAATTCAGCGCAGCGCGCAGCTCCTCATGATCGGCAGCGTACTCGTCGACCGTCATCCCGGCCTTCCACGCCTCCGCCGACTGTTTGAGCGCCGCCGTCCCGGCGTTGATGCCCATCGGATGCGTCGTGATGCCCGTCCCGGCCAGCATCAGCGCGTCGCTGCCGAACACCTCCAGATTGCCGGGCAGCGTGCGCGGGTTCAGCCCCCCGCTGACCGCCGTCATCATCGGCCTGATGTGACCCATCGGCTCGTGCATGACCGCCGCCAGCCGCATGACTTCGTCCGGCTCCGACCCGACGAGGTAGCCGCCCAGCGTGCTCACCCGGAACACGTCGCCGCCCAGCAGCCGCACGAAGCGCGCCACCGCCGCCGGATCGACGCCCTGCCCCGGCGCGCGCCCGAAGGCTTCCTTGCCGCCGCAGTGCGCGTAGATCGGCACGCCCGGCGAGACGTTGTCGCGCAGCAGCTTCAGGCTGTTGAATCCCGCCGCGAAGAAGTTGACCATCAGCGCCGATGCGCCGTTTTCGAGCGCGATCTCCGCGTTGTCGAGCAGCCGGTCCGGGTCCGTCGTGATGTGCGCCGCATATAAGACGCTCTGGCCCGTCTCATCCTCGGCCTGCTTGAGTTTCTCCGTCACCGCACGGACCCGCTCTCCCAGCGGGCAGTAGGGCGGGTTCAACATTTTCTCATCGTCCTTGATGAAGCGCACGCCGCCCCGCGCCGCCTCATAACAGATGTCTGCAACCTCGTCCGGCGTCAGCCCCGCCGTCGGCTTGACGATGGTCCCGATCAGAAGCTCATCCGGCCCGGCATCCAGTATCTCGCGGATGCCCTCCGGCCCGAAGCCGGGGCCGGGGAACGCGTCGAGCGCCGCCCCCGGCAGCCGGAAATCCATCAGCCGCGATTTTTCGTACGCGAGCAGCGCGTGTGTCCCCCCGCCGATCATCGTCAGCCACAGGCCGGGGAAGCCGCCTTCCTCCAGATTCAGGTTGATGATCGGGAACAGGATGTCGACCTCGCCTTTGCCGGGCGCGGCCTCCCGCACGGCGGCGACCTCGGCACGGCAGCGCTTGTAGAGGTCGGTCGGCTCGCCCGTGCCGAGCCACTTGCCTGTGCTCTCGATGTCCGCGATGGTCTCGGCCACCGCCCGTAAGTCCTGCTCGGATTCGATGTAGTAAGTCGCGAGGAAATGGTCTTTCAGCTCGTCGGTCATGCTGCCCCTCTCAGTGGGTAGGTAGGTGATGGGAACGATGCCGCTCCCGCCGGGCAGAGGTCAGCGCCCGGCACGGCCCGGACGGGTGTCAGGGCGGGAGCGCGCAGGGAAATCTATTGGTCTGAAATCGATTTCATGATATCATGGTGGGGTGCGCGAGTCAACTCCCCGGCAGCATCGGAGCGCCCGGCATGACCATCCTGATCGGTCTCGACCTCGGTACGACCTCCATCAAGGCGCTGGCCTACGACCCCGACGCGGGCGTCGTGCGCAATGTCGCCGCCCGCCCCACGCCCGTCGACCATCCCCGCCCGGAATGGAGCGAGCACGACCCCGAAGCGCTGTGGTCCACCGCCGCCGCCTGCCTGCGCGAGATCGCCGGGAAGCACGCCGGGGACCGGATCGCCGGGATCGGGGTCAGCAGCTTCGCCGAGGCGGGCCTGCCCCTCGACGCGGACGGATCGCCGCTTTATCCCGTCATCGCGTGGTTCGACCGCCGCAGCGAGCCGCAGGCCGCGTGGTGGGAGCAGCAGTTCACGGTCGAGGAGATGCACGCCATCACCGGCCAGCGCGTCAGCCCATCGTTCGGCGTCAACAAATACATGTGGATTCGGGACAACGTCCCCGGCGCTGCCGACCGTATGGCGGTGTGGCTTTCGGTCCCCGACTATATTCTCTGGCGTCTGTCCGGCGAGCGCGCGACGGATTACACCATCGCCTCGCGCACCATGCTGTTCGACCAGGGGTCGCAGACGTGGTCCGCGCCGATGCTCGACCGCGCCGGTCTGCGCCGCGAGCAGCTTCCCACGCCCTACCCCGGCGGCACGGCGGTCGGACAGATCACGCCGGAGGCGTCAGCGGCCACCGGCCTGCCTATCGGGACGCCCTGTGTGCTGGGCGGGCACGATCACCTCGTCGCGGCGGTCGCAGCAGGCGGCACCGAGCCGGGCGTCGTGATCGATTCGAGCGGCACGGCGCAGGCTGTGCTCGTGCTGCTCTCCGCCTTC
>CAZWUX010000558.1:0-2317 GCA_964637665.1 uncultured Anaerolineae bacterium | reverse complement strand
GTTTGATGAAGCCCCTCCTCCTGCGGCGTTTATGGTATTTCCTGTACCTGGTTGGGCTTAATGACCCATGTCGCTTCCCTTACTCCTAGCAGGCAACTTACATTAAGGGGAAAAGGGATAACGCAGGATATGGTTACTATTCCAACTCAAGTTTACCAGAAGAGGTGGGGTGGTGTAGTGAAGTGCAGAAAACTCACAAAGGGGGAGTCGTTCGCATTCGCCTTTTTTCTCGCCAACCTATTATAACGCAATTTTCGGCCTAGTCTGATCTTGTATGGCAGATCCACTTTGTTAGCCAATCCCAAGATTCGCGCTTTTACTAGCTCACACAACCATACTCAGTTATACTCAGTGTAGGTCAACAATTTCGGAGAGTCAAATTGGCAGCACGGGCTGGTAGCATGACATTTTGTGACAGATTAGTAGCCAAACAGGTCGACTTAGGCACAATGTTCCGCTCAGGCAACTCATAATGCCACACTCTATCGGGCTATCATTACCCATTTTCCCCCTTGACATTGACTCTGGCTTCTGATAGGCTTGTGAACAGTTCAATCGAGGAGATGACCGTGCACCACCTGAAGTCGACGGAAAACGCGACCGCGCTCACCAGCCTATCACCGGCTGCGCGCTTTGCGTTCTACTTTTATTTTTATACGTCGACATAACAGGGGAGCGTGGCTCTCGCCGCCAGATTGAGCTGTACGGGGTAAAACAAAAACATGGGCGCGGAGCAATCGCTCCGCGCCTTTTTTGTTGTCTGAGAGGAGAACGCACGTGAGCCAGAATAACCACCCGCCGGGGCCTATTGTTTGCAGGGGCGTGCGCGGCGCAACGACTGCCGACGCCGACACGCGTGAGGCGATCCTCGATGCGACGCGCGACCTGCTGCGGCAGATCGTCGCCGCCAATGGGATCGACCCCGCCGATGTGGCAAGTGCGATCTTCACCGCGTCGCCCGATCTCGCCGCCGCGCACCCCGCGACAGCCGCTCGGCAGCTTGGGTGGGCGGACGTGCCGCTGCTCTCAGCGCAGGAGATCGACGTGCCGGGAGGGCTGGCGCGGGCGATCCGCGTGCTGATCCACTGGAATACCACCGCGAGCCAGACTGATATCCACCACATTTACACGAGGGGCGCGGAAGTCCTGCGGCCCGACCTCACAGCCCGATTTAGCAGCCAGGAGGCAGATGTCCGATGATCATCGTGATGGAGAGGAATGCGACGCAAAAGGAGATTGACCACATCGTGGAATGGGTTGAGACGCAGGGCTACCGGACACATTTATCGCAGGGTGAGGAGCGAACCATCATCGGCGTGATCGGCGACGAGCGCCCGCTCGACCAGGGGCAGGTCGAGCGGCTGGAAGGCGTCGAGCGCACCCTGTCGATCCTCGCTCCTTACAAATTAGCCAGCCTCGACATGCACCCGGAGCCGACGTACGTCCCGCTGAATGGCGTGCAGGTCGGGGCGGAGCAGGTGGCGGTCATCGCCGGGCCGTGCTCGGTTGAGAGCCGGGAGCAGGTCATCGAGGCGGCGCGGGCCGTCGCAGAGGCGGGTGGGACCGCGCTGCGCGGTGGGGCGTTCAAGCCGCGCACGTCGCCCTACAGCTTCCAGGGGATGGGGCTGGCCGGGCTGGAACTGCTGGCGGAGGCGCGCGAGGAAACGGGACTGCCTATCGTCACGGAGGTGATGGCCCCCGATCAGGTGTCGATGGTCGCCCGGTACGCGGACGTGCTCCAGATCGGCGCGCGCAACATGCAGAATTACAGTCTGCTGCGCGCGGTCGGGAGCGTGACGACGCCCGTCCTGTTGAAACGCGGCCTGATGAACACGCTCGAAGAGCTGCTGATGAGCGCGGAGTACATCCTCTCGTGTGGCAACGAGAACGTCATGCTGTGCGAGCGTGGCATCCGCACCTTCGAGACGTACACGCGCAACACGTTCGACGTGAATGCCATCCCGGCGCTGAAGGCGCGCACGCACCTGCCGATCATCGCGGACCCGTCCCATGCGACGGGCCACTGGGAATACGTCGGCTCGGCGGCGCTGGCTGCCGTCGCGGCGGGTGCGGATGGCCTGCTGATCGAGGTCCATCCCAACCCGGAGGCGGCGCTGTCGGATGGCATCCAGTCGCTCACGCCGGAGCGCTTCGCGGCGCTCATGCCCCGGCTGCGGGCGGTGGCAGAAGCCGTCGGGCGGACGCTGTAATGGGCGAGCCGGGCAGCTTTACGGGCCGGAGCGATGGCTCCGGGGCCGATCAGGAGATTTCAGAACAGGCCGGGGAACCCGGTTTTACGAGCCTTGCGGATGCCGCC
>CAZWUX010000557.1:0-2319 GCA_964637665.1 uncultured Anaerolineae bacterium | reverse complement strand
GGGAGCAAGGGCAGCTAACTGTAGGGCGCCAACACACATTCTTCCCCAGGCGCCTCTCGACTCGCACTCCTCAACGTAGCGCCGCAAGGCGATCTCCCCTAAACGAGTTAGGCGAGTCCTCTCCGAGTCTATCCAAAGTTCGAATTCGCGTGTCCCAGCATCGACGAGATTATCCGCAAAAGGCCCACCATACAGATCAACTGCCGTCTCAAGGTCACCGCTACGTATTGCTTCCTCAAAGGCGGCCACATCGTACTCGACCTGACTGCGGTCAAGGCTAATGTCCTCACCCGGTCCACGAGTGATGATGGGGCCAAGCTGCTTCGTTAGATCGTAAATCGCCTGGCTTAGGGAATGGCGGGACCGACGTTGGTCCGACGTCCAGAAGAAATTGCAGAGCCGGGAACGGGAATAGATTCTGCTGCTACCCCCGACCAAGACCAAGAATAGACCAACATGCTTGCGCGAGCGAAGCACCACGGGGACTCCGTCATCGTCACGGATCTCGATGCCACCAAGGGATCGAAATGTGATCATGCTGCTGCACCCCTCGTTCCACAGAGGACATGAATTCCTCGTGGGTTGCGTGTGTCGGATGCACTCATCGTTCATTGCCCTATCAACGATGTGTCAACACGCCGTGACTGGCGCCAGTCTTGCCCCGCGGCCTCTTCCCCTATCATCCTGCCGCTGAGTCCTGCAACGACAATGGCAAAACCGAGATCCAAGGACACCATACGCGAAATGACCCACACCCCACCCCCCCACCGCCTCGCCCCCGTCCTCGCCGCCCTCGCCCTGGCCGCGTGCGGCGACGCCGCCCCCACGAACACCGCCACGCTGTACTGGTCGCAGCCGGATACCGTGATCATCGGGCTCGGGCATCCGTCGGACGTGAAGGCGCAGTCGCGGGACCGGGTGTGGGTGGCGGATCGCGAGTCGGCGCTGATTCTCGGGCTGGCGCCGCGGGACTCCGAATACGTGAGCATCGGGATGGCCGATCGGGAGCCGACGCAGGTGCAGCTCCCCGGCAAGCTGGCGGTGGCGGCGGACATCGGGCTCTCGGCGTACGACATCGAGACGGGCAGCGTCGACCTGTTCACCTTCGGGGGGGACTACATCCGCAGCTTCACGCCGGGGTTCGTGCCGGCGGTGATGTCGTTTAGCAAGGCGCCGCTGGGCTACACGTTCGGGATCGCGGCGATCGATTCGGCCGCCACCCGCGAGGCGCGCGAGGCGGCGCCCGACTCCGCCTCGGCGGACGCCGATTCGCTGGTCGTGCGGCGGGCGGTCGTGATCCGCACCGACCTGCAGGGGGGCGCCCGCGACACGCTGCTGTCGCCGGCGCACGGGCCGGAGTCGCTGCGCGGAATGACGGCGGGGGTGGGGGAGGCGCTGATGGCGCCCTCGGTCTCGGGCATGTGGGTGTGGTCGGATCTGGTGCCCGACTCGGTGTACGACGTCACCCCGAAGGGCACGCGGCGGCTGTTGCAGTCGCTTCCCGAAAAGCCGCTCGGGATGTTCGCCGATCGGGAGCGGGAAGTGCTCTGGATGGTATTGCAGGATTCGGCGGGGGTCCGCCTGGCGGCGTTCGACTCGCGCCCGCAGGTGGCGGAGACCCCGGAGGCCTACCTGGGTGACCGCACGATCGAGGAACCGTCGTTCCTGCCCGCGGCGGTCTTCGACGGCGTGGTGATCGGCTTTCGCCGGATGCCGGGAGGAGGGATCGCAATGAGCGCCTACGACCTGCACACCGAGGCCTTCAACCGGGCGCCCTAGCCACGACGGCCGCGCGGGCGCCCTCACCACCTCCGGTCGGCCCGGCCCGGTTCCCGTTCCTCGCTCTCGAAGAACTCCTCCCACTCGACGCTGCCGTCCTCCAGGTGGACGATCAGCCGGCTCGGGCGGTTGTTGGCGGCCATCCGCCGGGCGTAGACGAGCACCTCGGGCCGGCGCGCCGACTCCCAGAGCGGCCGATGCCGGCCGTGGCGGGTGAGCTGCCACCCGCAGTCGGCGGCTTTCACGCGGTAGACGTAGGGATCGTGCTCGAGCACGGTCATCCTCCCTGGAGGTCCTGCTTGTTGCCTGTCCTGCGTCCTTCGGCAACGTTGGAGTGTCGGCACTTACGGGCTCTCGGCCTGTCGCGCCCCCCACGCTTCATCGCAGACCGAGACGGCTTCATGCCGTCATTTCACAGCTGAAAAGCCGAAGAGCGATTCCTGGCAGCGACGTCCGCCGTGCAGGGGGCGACCGGCTGTCGCGGAGGGGGCGTACTGCACGACATGGGCAATAAAACGGCAGCCCCGGGCCCAGGGCTCG
>CAZWUX010000556.1:0-2321 GCA_964637665.1 uncultured Anaerolineae bacterium | reverse complement strand
GGCAGCTCGTCGGGCTCATAACCCGGAGGTCCCAGGTTCGAATCCTGGCCCCGCTACTCGAATTCATCCCGGCCACCGCGCCGGGATGTTTGATCTTCCGCTGCCCCGACCCCACACATCCGGTATGCCCGGTTGAGATTCTATACTAAAATTAGATATGCTGAGATAGCACATCCGCCAAGCAGGTCATCGCCCGCTGGATGGGCGCGTTACTTTGATATCAAACAGGGAGGAACCATGAGGAATCGTTCAGGGATGGGTAGACGGAAGGTGGGCTGGTGGGGGGCTGCGGCGCTGCTCGTCGTCGCGGCGCTCGTGCCAGCCGGAACGGCGCTCGCGCAGGATGACGGCGCGTGCGGCAGCACTTACACGGTCGAGGCGGGCGATACGCTGTACAGCATCGCCCAGACGTGCGGCACGACGGTTGAGGAGATGCTCGACGCGAATCCGAGCATCCTCGATGCGTCGTTGATCTACGTGGGCGCTGAGCTGACCGTCCCCGGCGGCGAGGAGCCACCGGATGAAAGTGAGCCTGAGGAGGATGTGGCAGCCGTCGCCATTTCGCCGGCCAGCGGCGAGGCCGGAACCGAGGTCGACGTGGCCGCGTCGGGGTTCCCGGCGGACACCGAAGTCACGGTGGGTGTCGGCCTCGCGGGGTTGGAGCCGATCACAAGCGTGACTGAGATGACAGATGAGGATGGCGTGCTCGCGACGACCGTCACCATCCCGGCGGACGAAGCCGAGGACGGGGAAACGTGGGCCGTGCTCGTCAGCACAGGTGGGACCGATCCGGTAGAGGCCTCAGCCGAGTTCGCGGTCGTGGCTGCGGGTGGTGAGGAAACCGGCGAGGACACAGGCGGAACGTACACCGTTCAGGCGGGTGACACGCTGTACAGCATCGCGCAGCGGTATGGAACGACGGTCGAAGCGCTTCTCGACGCGAATACAGATATCCTCGACGCATCGGTGATCCGCGTGGGGCAGGTGATCAACGTGCCGACGCTCGATCAGGGCGGCGGCAGCGAGGGAGAGGGCGACGAGGAAGCTGCCGGTGACGATGAGGAAGAAGCCGAGACGTACACCGTGCAGGCGGGCGATACGCTGTACCGTATCGCTCTGCAGCATGAGACGACGGTCGAGGATATGCTCGACCTGAACCCGACCATCACCGATCCGGCGGTGATCTACGTGAGGCAGGTTCTGAACGTTCCGTAGAGCGGCCTGAGTCAGGCATCAGCCCCGTGAGGAAACTCACGGGGTTTTTTGTCGCGGATTTGAGGGTGAAGGCCCTGTTCTGCTATCGTTATACTGGTTGCATCGGAGAGAACATCGACGCGGGGTACAGGATGGTCGGCGGCCCGGCGATGCCCCAGGCGGACATCGACGAGCGGGTCATCCACATGATGGGGTATGGTGAGAAACTGACGTTTTTCAGCACGGTGGAGCCGGTGCGGATCGTCGGGCGGCAGTGGCCCGGTAGAATCGATTGCCCGCCTCCCGCGACATGACATACAATATCAAGCAGCGCCCGCCGCAGGCGGGTCGAGCCGATAGTCCAGATTAATCCAGAGTGGAAAGACAGCAGCCTACATGACATTGACCCTGCCGCACCGGTGGAACGCCCGGCAGCGCAAGCACCTCGCCGTGCTGCTCCTGCTTGGGGTGGCGATCGTCGCCGCGATACTGATGGGGGGTGAGGGGGCGCCGCCTGCACAGGCGCAGGACGACGACACGGCCACGCTGACGGGTGAGGTGCTTGACCCGCAGGGGCAGCCGGTGTGCGGGGCGGAGGTTTACCTGTACGTCAACGGGGCGGAGAACCCCGCCGCGTCTGCGCCGTCGAACTGCGAGACGGGTGGCTTCGTGCTCGACTTCAAGATGACGGATGATGCCGATTCGCTGCTGGTGGAGGTGGAGCGCCCGCACTTTGCCCCGGCGGAGTGGGAGGCGGACGAAACGGCGCTGCGCCGCTTCAACAATGGGCAGGCGGTGCGCGTCCCGACGTTCGACCTGCAACGCCGGATCACCATCGCGTTCTGGATAGCGGCGGCGACGTTCCTCGGCATCCTCCTGCTGATCGCGTTCGACGTGATGCACAGCACGCTGGCGGCGCTGATGGGCGTGGCGATCGTGCTCGTCGCGAGCGCGGCGGGGCGCATTGCGCCGGGGTTGTTCATCTTCGACTTCGAGCGGGCGCTGTCTTACGTGGACTTCGAGGTGATTTTCCTCGTGATGGGCATGATGATCGTCATCGCGGCAGTCGAGGAGACGGGCATCTTCCAGTGGGTGACGTACCAGGCCTACCGGCTCTCCGGCGGGCG
>CAZWUX010000555.1:0-2328 GCA_964637665.1 uncultured Anaerolineae bacterium | reverse complement strand
CGGTCTCTGCGCCGAGCGCCGCCGCTTCACGGGGAGGGTAGACGACGAGCGGGGTGTTCTGGGGGGCCTGCCTCAGCGCCGCGATGAGATCGCCGCGCCCGTCATCCGGGGGGAGCGGGTGGACCTCTTTCACCCGTTCTGTAATGTCGTCGACGATCGGCCCCTCCACCCGGCGAATGCGCCACACCTCCGCCGGGCCGAGCGACGCGACGAACTCGGTGTCCGTCACGCCCAGCTCGCGGAGCATGGGGATGGACCAGTCCTCGACGATGGCGAAGGCGGGCTGCCCATCGGCCATCGCGTGCACGATGATCGAGTCGGTGTCCCACTGGTAGTTGCGGTAGCGCCCCACGCCCGGCCCCAGATAGGCTTCGAGCGCCACGCGGTAATCCTCCGGCCCCATGACGTGAATCTGCGTCCGCCCGGCGGCGTCCCACTCCGCGCGCAGCACGTCCGCCGCGCCGCGCAGGGCGGCGACCGGCTGGCGCACGAAGTAGCGGTCGACATCCCGCGCGATGAACGGGGCGCTTTGCGGATGGTGGATCAAGGCGGCATCGAAGGCGAGCGCGGGCAGGGCGACGCCCGCCGCCAGCGCGGTCCCGGCCAGCGCCGCCGCAAGGCGGCCCGACCGATCCCCGGCGAGGCGTCCCGCCAGCGCGGCGAGGCGTTCCGCCAGCGCGGTGAGCGACAGCCCGGCCAGCGCCGCGATGGGCATCGTGTTGATCACGAAGTAGCGCGGTGGCACGTCGCCGTATTCCGTGACCTGCTCGACGATAATCGGCCCGATCATGATGGCGAACGCCGGGACGAGCAGGAACAGCGCCGGGCCGCGCAGGCGGGGATCGATGGCGATCCAGACGGCGGCCAGCGCGATCAGGGCCAGCCCGACCGGGCCGACGTAGGCCCAGATCGCCTCGGCGGTGTCGCGGACGTGGGCGATCAGCAGATCGACGACCTCCCCCGGTGGGGAATCCGCCAGCACCGTATTGCCGAGCGAGACCCGGTGCGTGTCACTCGGCGCGACATCCTCCTCCCCGGCGGCGGTGTAGAAGGCGGTCGTCGCCAGCAGGGCCAGCGCGATGGCGATCAGGCTCATCTCCAGCGCATGGAACCGCTCCGGGTGATCCGCCAGAAAGACCGCCGCCGCGAGGGGCACGACGAGGTAGACCAGCGCCAGCGCCTTCGTGAGGATCGCGCCCGTCAGCAGAGCGCCCACCAGTATGGCCTGCGGCAGGCCCGGCCTGCGGGCCAGCCGGACCGCCGCCAGCGCGCTCACGCCGGTGAAGGCGGCCATCATCGGGTCGACGAGAGCCATGCGCTCGTGGATCACGGCCAGCGGCAGCACGGCGGCGAACAGCCCCGCGATCAGCCCGGCCCACCGCCCGAACGTCAGGCCGCGCGCCCCGCCGCCGAGGGTCCGGGCCAGCGCAACGCCCGCCGCGACGGTCACCGCGCCGCACAGCGCCGAGAGCATCCGCGCGATAAAAAACGCCTCCGGCCCGGTGGGCACGAACAGCGCCAGTATCACGGTATAGAGCCATTTCTGGTTGATCAGGCCGATGAACAGATCGCCCGCCAGCACGTTATGCGCGCGCGTGATGTGCAGCACCTCGTCGACGAACAGCGGCATCCTCGTCAGCGCGGCGGCGCGCAGCCCGAACGCCAGCAGCACGGCGGTCACAGCAAGCCCGCCATAGGTGAGCCACCCACGATTTCCACGCTCAGCCATATTTCCGCCATTCCGTCCCGGCCCGCAGGGCGCGAGATGCGCCCTTTACTATTATATACGACAGCGTGTCGATTAGGGTTTCGTGCAGATGGTAACGACCGCCCGGTTTGTACCGCGCCGGGCGGCGGGCTAGAATCGAATCCATGAAAATCGTAGTCGGATCGGGCAATCCAGTGAAGGTAGAGGCGGCGCGGGCCGTGTTCAGCCGGGTCGACCCGGCGGCGGAGGTGCGTGCTGCAGTGGTCGAGTCGGGCGTCGCCGTGCAGCCCTGGGGCGGCGCTCAGACGCGGGAGGGGGCGGTCAACCGGGCGCGGGCCGCGCTGGGCATGGGCGCGGATCTCGGCGTGGGGTTCGAGGGTGGTCTGCTCGACACCGAGCATGGGATCATGACCTGCGCGTGGTGCGCGGTGGTCGATCCGGCGGGGCGCGTCGGGCTGGGGGGCGGGGTCAGCGCGCTGCTGCCGCCCGCCGTCGCGGAGCGCGTGCGGGCGGGCATGGAACTCGGCCCGGCGATGGATCTGCTCGTCGGACAGCACAACACGAAACAGGGGCCGGGTGCGGTCGGCATTTTGACGGACAACCTGACCGACCGCCAGCAG
>CAZWUX010000554.1:1039-2350 GCA_964637665.1 uncultured Anaerolineae bacterium | reverse complement strand
CGCCCGTGTGGAGCCAGCAGCAGAGCGCGCGGCTGGGCGTGTATTACCGTATGGTGCAGCCGGGCGATCCGTTTGCCGTCGCGCACGGCGCGCTGATCGTCGCCTTCCTCGACACCGGCACGCCTGCCGAATCCGCCGGTCTGGAGCCGGGCGATATCATCACCCACGCTGGCGGGCGGGCGCTGTCCGAAACGTACACGCTGGGCGACGCCCTGAGCGGCTACAACGCAGGCGACCGCGTGCGGCTCGACGTGAACCGCGCGGGCGACTCCTTCCGGGTGACGGCCTGGCTGGGCGGCTAGCCCGCCGCGATCAATCCGCTGCGCCGAGCAGCGCCGCATCCTCGGCCTCGGCGATCCGCCGCCCGGCCTCCACGTCGACGCGGGTCAGCAGGATCATCCCAACGGCGAAGAAGGCGATCAGGCTCAGCACCGCCGGGCGGCTGCTGCCGAACGTCGCTGCCGCTGCCGCGAACAGGATCGGCCCCAGTATGGCCGAGAACTTCGCCATGATGCTGAACAGCCCGAAGAACTCGCCGCTCTTGGCGGCGGGTGACATGCTGCTGTAAAGGCTGCGGCTCAACGCCTGGCTGCCGCCCTGCACGGTTGCGACCATCCACGCCAGCATCCAGAATTCCAGCGTCGAGTCGACGAAGTAGCCCCACACGGCGATGGCGCAGTAGATGAGCAGCGACAGCAGGATGCTGCGCTTCGTGTCGAGCGTCGCCGCCAGCTTACCGAACAGCGCCTCCCCGGCCAGCAGCGCGAAGATGGCCCCGACGGCCTGAATGGCGAGGATCAGCCCCAGAATGATCAACAAATTGCTGTGGCGCGGCGGCGGCAGCACGCGGACCTCCGCCAGCGCGATGGTTCCCGGCCCGGCGTTGGTCAGGGTCAGGGTGTGGCGGCCCGGCTCGCCGACCTCGAACGTCGCTGTGACGCCGTAGCGGGGCGTCTCCGAGCGCGCGTCGATCACGACCGGATCGCCCGCCGCGTCGAGCAGGGGCGCGCCGTCCACCTCGACCGCCCACACGCCGTGATCCGGCCCGGCGCTGTGCGTCACCCGTACCCCCCGCCCGTTGAACGGGATCGCGATCCGCGCTCCCTCCGCGTCCGAGACGACGTAAGTCGTGTCCGACGTGGGTTCCCCGAACAGCGTGTTGATCGCCTCGATCAACGCCCCGCCGCTCAACTCGTCGGCGGGCACGACGACCGGGGACCACATCCCCTCGTACGCGATCAGCGGATCGTCGGCGGGGGCGTCGCCCACGCTCAGCGCGCCGGGCGCAGCGGGCAGGGCCGCCGGGGGCGC
>CAZWUX010000554.1:0-1029 GCA_964637665.1 uncultured Anaerolineae bacterium | reverse complement strand
CCGGTGATCGACACGGGCAGCGCTCCCCGCCCCACGATCCCGGCGAGCGGCACCATCACGAGGTTGAAGACGATAAAGGCCAGATACAGCGGCCTGCGGCGCTCCCCGGCGGTGGGCAGCCGCCCGAAGATCAGGGCGAAGGGGATGCCCGCGAACTGCACGAGCAGCAGCGCGAGGATCAGGTCCGTCGCGCTCAGGCCCAGCTCCGCGCCGTAGATGCCCGCCACGCCGATGATGGTCCCGATGCCGTCGTTGTAGATCAGGAAGGCGACGAGGTACTTGAACAGCTCGCGGTAGCGGCGCACGTCGCGCAGCGTGCCGCGAAGCTGGCGGAACGTCTGGCGCAGCACGCCGTCCGCCGCCCGCTGGGCCGCCGCAGGCGGCTCCGGGACGACGGTCAGCACGGGGATCGAGAACACCGCCCACCACACCGCCACGCTCAGCAGCGAAAGCCGGATGCCCGCGTAGTCGAACCAGTCGGGGATGAGGTTGATCATCGCGGCGTTGGCGGCCAGCAGCAGCCCGCCGCCCAGATAGCCCAGCGCGTAGCCGCGCGTCGAGACGCGGTCGCGGTCCGGCGGGCGCGCGACGTGCGGCAGCAGCGCGTCGTAGAACACGTTCGCCCCGGCGAAGCCGATGCGGCCCACGATGAACAGCACCGAGGCCAGCATCCAGTCGCCGGTGGAGACGAGCACCAGCAGCCCGGTCGCGACGACGCCCAGCCCGACGAACACGCCCAGAAACAGCTTCTTGCCGCGCATGATGTCGGAGATCGTGCCCAGCACCGGGGACAACAGCGCGATGACGAACAGCGACAGGCTGAGGCCGAGGCTCCATACGCCGGTGGCGGCGGCCTCGCTGGGCAGGGTGGCTCCGGCGACCTGGCCGTAGTACACGGGCAGCACGGCGGCCAGAATCGTCGTGGCGAAGGCGGAGTTGGCCCAGTCGTACATCGTCCAGGCGCGGATGCGGCGGCGGTATTCCGTATCGTCGACAGGGCCGATGGCGGCGGTGGCGTGCAGCGTCATG
>CAZWUX010000553.1:0-2352 GCA_964637665.1 uncultured Anaerolineae bacterium | reverse complement strand
GTACCCCACAGAATGCCGTCTGGTTGGAGATGATGCAGGATCGTTGCCCCCGCTTCGCTGTGGATGCGCACCAATCTGAAACGCGCCTGAGCCTCGCTCAAGGGTCGAGCTTCACCGCTTATGGCCATCCGATTTCCACTTCCACCCCGGGAGACCCAGCGGGGAGTCGGCTCAGCAATCCCTGGTAGAACGTTTCCGCCCGGGCGGCGCTCGCCTCCCGCCCAGCACGCCTCTTTACCAACGCCAGGTTGGTCGACTTCGCCTGCTCGCGAAGCGCTGGTGTGCGAATGGCCTGAATAACATCATTTGCAAGGATGTGCGGATCACTGGCTGATGTCAGCGTGCCGTTCTCGCCGCTGGTGATCCATTCCCGCAGCGATTCAAGATCGCTCACGACCGGGTAGCAGCCGCACGCGAGCGCCTCTAAAAATGTGTTTGGCGTGCCGTCGTGTTCGGACGGGGAGATCATAATCCAGGAACGCTGGTAGATTGCCGCCAGTTCGTCCGGCTCTAACCGTGGCAGCAGATAAACAGAATTTTGCACTCCTAGATTGGTCACCCAGGATTCGGCATCCCGGACGCCGGCCATCGCCGGACAAAGCACAACCGTGCCGGGCTCCGCATCCAGGATGAGCGGGATCGCCTTAAAGAAAGTGTCATTGCGCATGTAAGCCCGGTAGCCGCGCGGATTGACCACGACCGGCGTATCCGGACGGATCGCACTGAGGGTCGTGCGCAGGTCTTCATCCAACAAATTCAGATCAGGCTGGCCAGGATGGAAGGTAGAAATATCAACTCCACCGCTTCCGGGGAGGATCATCACCGGCCGTGCCGGCGGAAATCCCCACGCACGCGCCAGGCGGGCATCCCTGGCACAATCGGTGTGCAAGCCGTCTGCCCGCCGCAAAGCCTTGCGCGTGCTCACACTCATCACCGGGGTTGAGACTGCGTGGAGCGTAAAATCATTCCCCCAGACGGACATCACAAGCGGCTGCGCTGGCTGCGCGGCCGCAGCCAGCATCCCTTCGAAGGGAACCCGCAGCGCATGAACGATCTCGGGCTCAATCGACGTCAGGCTCTGCCGCAGCCGGCGGGCAGCAGCGGGGATTGTCAGCGGCCCCAGCCAATGACGCAGTGCAGATCGGAGCTGGATGCCGGTTGCCCCACCTGGTGCTCCGCCGCCTTTTGGGTCTCGTGTGAAGCGGCTTAGAGCCACCGGGAGATACGTATAGGATGCCAATCCGGAGGGAGGCTCACAGTGAAAGGTCGAAATCAGATGCACTTCGTGCCCGCGTGCGGTGAACAAAGCAAGCCAACTGCGCGCATGCGGGCTGCGTCCATCAGCGACAAATGCCAACCGCATGCTCATCGTCCATGAACCTGGCTTAGAACCTGGATGAAGGTTTCAGTCATTCGATTAACATTGAAACGCTCGCGTACGAGGGCGTGGGATCGAATGCCCATCGCTCGGAGCGTCGTGGGATCATCGAGCGCCGTCTCGAGCTGGGCATGCAGGGCGCTAGCATCATTGACCGGAACAAGCCAGCCGTTATCGGCAGACACCAGATCGCGCTCGGTGCCATCCCCCTCTGCGACCATGACCGGCAGCCCGGTCGCCATCGCCTCCTGAACGGCAAGCCCCCCGGTCCCTGGCAGAACGAAGATATCTGCCCAGGCAAGGCAGGCTTGGAGCGCCTCACCCCGCTGCACACCTGTAAACACTGCCGCCGGAAAAACATCCCTGGCCTTTCGCTCCAGGTTTGCACGCTCTGGTCCATCGCCAACGATCCTCAGTTCTACAGGACGGGAGAGTCGGGCACAGGCCGCAAGCAGCACATCAACCCGCTTTCTCGCCTGGAGGCGACCGACGAAAAGGATCCGGGCGGAGCGATCTTCCAGTGGCTCCCGCACGGGCATTTCCGCCGGCGGACCCGACACAGCATTCCCGGCCACGAAAACCCTGTCCGGTGAAGCTCCCAGATTCCGGAACTCGTCTGCACCCTGTTCGCTGTAGGCAATCAGCGCATCAAAACGGGAAAGAAACTCGCGGCGTATTCTCCGGCGTAATCCGGCAGCCGGTCCACGCTGACCTCCGGCGCCCAGCCCCCATCCAACCACAGGTTTTCCCTGCTTGTGCATCCAGTTGATGCCTGCCCGGCTGGACAGATAGCGCGGGTTCGCTTCCATGATGAGGACATCCGGGGACCAGCGCTCAAGCCAGCCCAACAGCCCCAGCTGGTAGCAAGTGTAAAACGGTCCTGAAAAAAGGTGAATGTTACGAGCTCGGGTGTGCTCCACCCCGTCCAGAACGCTGGTAGTGGCGATTGCTTCCCGGGCACGTGGCGCGCCAGC
>CAZWUX010000552.1:0-2357 GCA_964637665.1 uncultured Anaerolineae bacterium | reverse complement strand
TCGCCGCCCATTTCCTTGGTTTAACAAACACCTTCCCGGGACGAGTCGAGGAGGTTGATGGCAGCGCCCGGATCGAAACGCCATTTGGAACTTTCCCAACCCACACCCCGCTGCGCGGCCAGGTGACGGTGCTGCTGCGGGGGGATCACCTCGAACTTGGGGAGGATGGGCCGCATGTGCTGCCCGGCCGTGTGCAGGCACATTCCTTCCGCGGGCAAATCCAGCGCCTGGACGTCCGAAGCGGCGAGCTCGACCTGGCCTGTATCCTGGCCGGGGATCAACCCGTACCCGCGATCGGTCAGCAGGTTGAACTCTCGTTCGATCCAGCCCGAGCCCTGCAGGTACTGGTGTGAAACATAAGGTGACCATCCATAAACGCGGACCAGATGGGGTGGAGGTATGGGCATATCCAGGCGTGATCCACAAGCTGGAGGAGAGCTCGGTGCAGATCGAGGCTGAGTTCGATAAGGACAGTGTGGACCTGGGGCTTTTCTCGCTTACGCGCGGCGATCGTTTCTTGGAGACGTACTATTTCGAGCGCTGGTACAACGTGTTTACCATCAATGCCAGGGAGACGGGGCGCTTGAAGGGCTGGTACTGCAATATCGCCCGTCCAGCCCTGCTTGACGGCGGCGACCTGTATGCAGATGATCTTGCCCTGGATCTGCTCCGGCTGCCGGACGGCCGCATGCAGCTGCTCGATGTGGATGAGTTCTCAGCCCTGCATTTGTCGGAGGTGGAAAGGCAGGAATGCCGGCTCGCACTCGACCGGCTGCGCTGGCAGATGTATGCCCAGGAAGGACCCTTCCAGCCCACGGACGGTTTAATAACCTGAACGTTCTGCGTTCGCCCTGCGCCAGAGCCACCAGACGAAATAAGAAGTAACCACGATCAGAAGCGATGCGATGAGGACCGGGATCACGATCGAGAGGATCGAGAGTACCGTCGCCACCACGTCTTCGGCAATGCTGACGGGGATATTGCCCGCACCGGCCGTGGCTGCCGTGACCGCCGGCCGGACCGCTGCTGATTTCGCAGCGTGCACGCCACCGGCGACGAGCAGACCGGCGATGACCGCCAGCACAGGGTGGATCTCGGTAATGACATGTGCGCTGGCGGCGAAGGCGATCGCGCCCGCGGTAGGCCGGATGAAGGTCTGGATGCCGTCGTTCACGTGGTTTACGGCCGGAATTTTATCCGCGAAGAACTCGACGATGCTCAGCACAACCAGGATGCCGATGACCCACCAACTGGTGAGTGCGTCCCAGGGGGAAGCGAGCACGATCCAATCCGTGAAACGCCCCACCAGGGACATGATTAACAGCGGGATATAGGCGTTCAGGCCGGCGCTGGCGGCCAATCCGAAGGCGGCAAAGACGCCGCTCAGTGGGTCCATGTCATACTCCTCACAGATGAAATCCGTCCCAGGTTCCTGTCGCCGCAAATCGAAGGAGATCGATAAGGCCAATTTGCACCAGTGCCAGGGCCAGCGCCGCAAAGAGCGGCAGCGCCAGTTCACCCCAGCGCTCCGAAGATAACCGACGCAAGAATGGTATCGTAATTAATGCGTATGCGCTGGTCAAGAGCGCCAGCACACCTGCTCCGCTGAGTAAGGCCAGCGGATAGAGCACGAGTGGGTTGCCAGAAAGTACGAGCCCAATGATGGACCCGGCCAGTAGGAAAAGCAGGCCGAGTTCCGTCCAGGATTTGAGCACCGGCTCATCGCGCCAGTCGGACCAGGCAACCTGGTTGAAAGCAGGCGTGATGAGCGTCGCCAGGGCCAGGCCGATCCCGGTGCCGGTGAGCAGGCGGAGTGTGTTGCCGGGCGTGTACAGGTGCGGGGCGCCCGGGATCACGCTCAGGAACGAGTTCAACCCGTCGAAAGCCCAGGCCAAGGCCATCAACGCGAACAGGACAAGCATTGGTCGGGGCGGATAACGGCCAGCGCGCGGGCGGTGGAGCATATAAAAGGCCAAGCCGAGCAGGGCGCCCAGGTACATGCCCGTGCAGCGGGCGCATAGCGGCAGCTGGCGCAGGCCGAGGTGGAAGGAGCGCAAGTCAATCCGGTGGCAGACGGCGTAGCCCAGAGCATCCGCTTTCCCCAGGACCCCCGCCGGCGTGAGCAAGGACCACAGCAGGATGATCCCCGCCGCACCGGCAAAGGCCAGCCGCGCACGCCACACGGGTGTGCGGCCGGCATCGCTCACATCGCGCATCGAAGTCATGCGGGTATTATACGTGGGAAGACCACCTGCATCTGTGTTTTCTTGACGCCCCTCGGACGCGACGGTTATAATCTCGACGCCTTCCTCGGTAGCTCAATCGGCAGAGCAACCGGCTGTTAACCGGTGGGTTGT
>CAZWUX010000551.1:0-2366 GCA_964637665.1 uncultured Anaerolineae bacterium | reverse complement strand
TGCGGATCACCTGCTTGATGTCGTAGGGCTTGTTGGGGCTGTCGGGCACGATGGCGTCGAGCCGCTCGTCCATGCGCAGCGGGTCGTCGGTCGTCGCCTCGAAGGGCGGGTCCTCCAGATTGTTCTGGGGCAGGTAGGTCAGCAGCTCGCGGATCAACATGAGGCAGTCCGTCTCGTTCTCGGCGGCGACGTGGCTGACGCCGGAGCGGGCGCTGTGGGTCATCGCGCCGCCAAGCTCCTCGAACGTCACCTCCTCGTGCGTGACGGCCTTCACCACGTCGGGGCCGGTCACGAACATGTGGCTCGTCTCTTTGACCATGAAGATGAAGTCGGTCAGGGCCGGGGAGTAGACGGCCCCGCCCGCGCACGGCCCCATGATGGCCGATATCTGGGGGACGACGCCCGACGCGAGCGTGTTCCGCAGGAAGATGTCGGCGTAGCCGCCCAGCGAGACGACGCCCTCCTGAATACGCGCGCCGCCGGAGTCGTTCAGGCCGATGACGGGCGCGCCGGTCCGCATCGCCATGTCGAGAATCTTGCAGATTTTCTCGGCGTGGACCTCGGACAGGCTGCCGCCGAACACGGTGAAGTCCTGCGAGTAGACGTACACGAGCCGCCCGTTGACGGTCCCCCAGCCGGTGACGACGCTGTCGCCGAGAATCTGGTTCTCCGGCGCGTCCATGCCGAAGTTCCGCTCGCGCTGCACGACGAACGCATCCATCTCGTGGAAGCTGCCGGGGTCGAGCAGGATGTCGAGGCGCTCGCGGCTCGTCATCTTACCCCGGTCGTGCTGGCGCTTCACACGCGCCTCGCCGCCGCCCTGCTTGGACTGCTCCTTCAGCGCGCGCAGTTCTTCGATCTTCGGGTCGTGTGTCATGAGTGTGGTGTCTCCTCGGTCGGTGTACCTTCCGTGTCGCCGGGCGGGCGGAACGCCTCCCGGATGCGCCGCCGCGTCATCAAGACGACGACGGCCCCGGTCAGCAGAACGGCCAGCCCGGCGGCAAAAGGCAGCCGACCGCGCTCATATCCCCCTCGCGCGAAGACGGTCTGCTGCCCGATGACGATGATCTCATACAGCGGGAAGGCGAGCATCAGCGCCCACCTCGCCCAGGCGCGCAGCTGCCAAAGCCCCCCGGCGATGATCAGCCAGATCGCGCCCCACACAGCCGCCGGGGCGATGAGCGCCCAGGGCGGCAGAGTCAGCTCTAAAGACGTAAGGAGCGGCCAGCGCACCGAGCCGCCGATGGCGGCCAGCCCGTTGGCCCCTGCCAGTAGTAACACCGCAACTGCCAGCCAGGTTACAAATGCTGGCCGCCGCGCCCGGTCCCGATCGGTCCGCATGGCCGGTCAGAGGGTGAGCACGATCTTGCCGAAAACGCCGCCCTCGGCGAGCAGGCGGTGGGCGTCGGCGGCAGCCGCGAGCGGCATGATCCGCCCGACGACGGCGTGCAGCTTCCCCTCGAACAGCAGGCGCATCACCGTTCGGAAGTCGGCCTGTGGGGCCATCGTCGAGCCGATGATACTCAGGTGACGGGCGAAGATGTAATTGACGGGCGTCTCGGCAGCCGGGCCGCCCGTCGCGCCGACGACGAGCAGCCTGCCGCCGGGAGCGAGCGCCCGGATGCTGCTTCGCCACGTCGGCGCGCCGACGTTGTCCACGACGACATCGACGCCGCGTTTGCCGGTCGCCTCGTAGGCGGCCTTGCTCCAGTCCTGTTTGTGGCGGTTGATCAGCACATCGGCGCCCAGCGCGGCGGCCTGCTTCAGCTTGTCGTCCGTCGAGCCGACGACGTAGATCGGCCCGGCCCCGGCGAGCTTCGCGATCTGGATGGAGGCGGTGTTCACGCCGCCGCTCGCGCCGACGATCAGCACGGATTCGCCGGGCCGCAGCCCGCCGCGCGTGATGAGGGAGTGCCACGCCGTCATGAAGACGAGCGAGGCCGCTGCCGCTTCCTCGAACGGGAAGCCGCCGGGCATCCTGAGCACGTTCCGCTCCGGCACGACGATGACTTCCGCATACGTGCCGGTGTAGTCCTCGCCGAGGATACCGCCCCGGCGGGCCATGTTGTCGCGCCCGGCCAGCACGTTCTCGTCGAAGGGGTCTTCGTACATGTAACCGTCGATCACGACCCGGTCGCCGGGCGTGACGCTCGTCACGCCCGCGCCCACCGCGCTGATCACCCCCGCTGCGTCCGCGCCGGGGATGTGCGGGTACGCCAGCTTGAGGCCGGGCCATCCCTCACGCACGAACAGATCGACCCGGTTGAGGGCCGCCGCCCGCACCGCCACCTGAACCTCGCCGGGGCCGGGCTGCGGCGTTTCAAGCTCGCCGTATTCGAGGACCTCCGGCCCGCCGTGCTCGTGGA
>CAZWUX010000550.1:0-2367 GCA_964637665.1 uncultured Anaerolineae bacterium | reverse complement strand
CAGGCGCCCGATGCGTTCCTTGTAGTTCGCTTCCGCCTCCGGGCTGACAAACTCCACCGGCTGATTCTGCCAGTGATCCAGGCGGGTCTTCCGGCGTTCAAGGGGGGACAGCTCAGCCCAATTATCAGGTCTTTGGAACATCTATCTCACTCCTTTGCCCATTCTTGTGCGAGAGCGACAGCAGCCATAGCATCATCCCCGTAGGCATCCGCGCCGGTATACGCACGGATCTGCTCGTCGATCTGCCCGCCGCCGATCATGACCTTGACATCATCCAGCCCGGCGGCTTTGATGGCTTCGACCGTGTCCTTCATCGGGTCGAAGGCCAGCGTCAGGAACCCGCTCAGCCCGACAATCTTCGCCCCACTTTCCTGGACGGTCTCGACGAACTTCTCCGGGGCCACATCCACACCCAGATCGATCACGTCAAAGCCGTTCAGTTCCAGCATAAAGCCCACGATGTCTTTGGCGATGTCGTGGATGTCGCCCTGAACGGTGCCCAGCACGTACTTGCCCAGCTTCTTGCTGCCGTTCTCTTCCTCTGCCATGCGGGGCTTGATCACCTCTGTGATCGCGGTCATCATCTCGCCCGCCAGGATCAGCTCGGGAATGAAGCTCTCGCCGGTCTCGAAGCGTTTGCCAATCACATCCATCGCCTGCCGGCAGGCATCCAGGATCTCCATTGGATCCGTGCCGTTATCCAGCAGCTCGTTGGTGATGGTGAGGCTGTCTTCCTCACGCATCTCGGTGATTGCATCTATCAGTTTTTGGCTCATGTCTTTCTCCTTGTATAGATATTGGTGAGCGCTAACCCATTCCAAAAGCCCGGTTCTCAAGGCTTCTGGATAACCTGGACAGTCCGGTAAAGGTCAAATTTCTGAGCGATTTCTCGTGAGTACGTTGTGCGTTCAGGCTCGTAGTTCCCAGCATCGATAGATGTCAGGCGCTCGTCATTTTTAGAAGCAGTTGTGCCATTCGTTCAGCCATCAAAAGGCGTATTACAAGCACCGGGAATCTAAGAACGTTACGACGCAGACATCAGTACGAGGGATAGCCAGATAGGCAGTAATTACCTTGAGACGTAGCGCACTTTGTCGAGGTGAGGCCAGTGATCAGGCAAACGTTGGGAGGTTGGGTTTTTCTGGTCTCGGCACAGCCAATTATTACCTAGTTATCCAATTATATACTTATATAGGGAAGCTGTACAGGGTTCTTTCCCGAAGGGTCTATTTCAGGGCAAATTCATGTTGATGAACCGCTCTGGGCCGGACGTTCAGCCGGGGGGCGTCATACGCGGTCGGGTGTTCAGGTTGCGATGTTCTCTCGGGGCGGGTCAGCTTTCCGGGCGAACCTCTGCCGTGTAGGGCCGAACGGAGGGGGCTGGCGAATCAAGACATCTTCGGAATCCAAAAGGATCGGACGTTGTGGGTTAACCCAACGGCGGATGGCAGGGGAGTCAGGCTGGCATTGAGCCTGGCTTGTGAGTGGTCTAAACTTGGGGGGCGGGCCGGATACAGTCGCCCGCTAGTTCGCGCTCCCGCATGTGCTAAGGGATTTAGAAATCAAGCGTCGTCCCTGCGGGGCAGACCTCCACCCGATCGCCAAAGGCGCGAGCGAGCGCCAGATAGGCCCGCTCGCCTGTGCAGTGATTCACGTAGAGTCGTGGGCTGTCGTACGCCGAGCGCAGGTGCTCGACCGCCTCGTGGAGCATCTCACTCGTCGCGCTGCTCAGGTGTGTGCCGCCGATCACCGCCACGATCCTGCTATCGAAGTGCCGCCGGACGTGTTGCAGGGTGTTCAGCAGGCCCGCATGGCAGCAGCCGCAGAGCACGACCAGCCCATCGTCCCCTTCCAGCACCAGCGAGAAGTCATCCTGATAGGGATCGGGCTGCCATCCCTCTCCCCGCCGGATGGTATGTCCTTCGCTTCGCCCCTCGAAATGGGGGCGACTGTTGATCTCACCGGTTGTCCAAATGCCGGGGACGATCTCGGATGGCTGTTCGCTGAGACGCAGGTCGGCGTGCTTCTCCAACTCCTCCCGTGACATTCTCAGGCCGATGGAACGGTATTCCCCCTCGCGGCGCGAGAATCGCTCGCGGAACAGGTCAGGGTGGGCGTATAGAGGGATGTTTGGTCGCATTCGGGGCAGGGTGCGCTCAAACCCACCGGTATGATCGTAGTGAGCGTGGCTCACCGTCAGGGCATCGATCTGCTTCAGGTCCAGACCCATTTGTTGGGCGTTGTGCAAAAAGACATCGCCGCTCTGCCCGGTGTCGAATAGGACCTGCCCGCCGGGCGTCTCGATCCAGAATGAGAGGCCGTGCTCACCCCACAGTGCGGAGCCGCGTTTCGCGCTGTTTTCGACCA
>CAZWUX010000549.1:0-2383 GCA_964637665.1 uncultured Anaerolineae bacterium | reverse complement strand
GATCGCGCTGGCAACGGAGGGTGACGAAACGATCGCTGAGAAGGCCGACTACGTCATCTACGTCCCGGAGACGCCGGAGCTTCTATCGCCGGTCGTCAACGTGCTGCCGCTTCAGCTTCTGGCGTATCACATCGCGGTGCGGCGCGGCGCGGATGTCGACCAGCCGCGCAATCTGGCGAAGAGCGTCACCGTCGAGTAGGTCATAAAACGGCCTGCTGGCAAGTAAGAATATGAAAGTCCCGATGTTGTCATAGCATCGGGGCTTTTCTTTTCCTTATGCTATCGGGGCTTGACAAAATGCGGGCCTTGCCTTATTTTAATGTAAAGTATACTTTACAAATTAAATGAGTTGGGAGTGGCTGTGCCTGCGGGAAACGCTGATAACGTCGCCAACAATGTGCGAGCGGTGCGCATCGAGAAGGGTTATACGCAGGAGGCGCTTGCTGCGCGGGTTGGTCTTACCCGGCAGAGCGTTATCGCCATTGAAAAAGGACGATTCACGCCGTCGATCCAGACGGCCTTGCTGTTAGCCGCTGCTTTGGAAACTGCGGTGGACGAGCTTTTCTGGCTCACGGATCACAATCTGGAGGATGGGAAGTTATGAAGCGCGAATTGATGGTGTACTACATCAGCCGGGCTGTACTGTCGGCTTTACTGGCGGTTCTGCTCGTGGGGCAGGGCGGCCTCGGGTGGTGGTCCGGGGTGACCCTGGGTATGCTTCTCTATGGCGGGTTTTTATACTACGCTCACAGCGGCCACTATCTGATCGATCCCGGTATGCCGCTGACTCCCTTGCGCCGCGACGAGCGGGCCGGATGGGTTCGAGATCGGGCGCTGGCGGCGGCGGTTGCGATAGGTGGGGTGAGCTTTGCCGCCCTTTCGCTCGTTGGGTCGTGGCTGCCGGTGTCTGCCAGCCTGTCCGGCGTCGCGCTGGCTCTTGGAATTGTGACCTATTTTGGCGTCAGTGAGTGGTTGTTTGCCCGCCGTTGATTATCTGTCGGCAGCTATTGGCTGCTGCTCATGCATTACACGCAAATCAGGATGTGTGCCGGGGTCGTTTTATGCTGTACCGGCCATGAGCAGCAGAATCAGGCCGACCGTCACCGCGCTCAGCACGAGCAGGCCGATCACGACGAACAGGAGGATGCGCCACTGTTCTTTGCGGGCGCGGGCGCGCTGCTCGGCGAGCCGAGCCAGCCGTTCGCGTTCTTCGGCGTCGAGCCGGGCGCGCTGCTCCTCCATGTAGCGTTGATCCTGATGTTTGATGGCCGCCATGCGCTCTGTCCGGATCGGCACCCGCTCCTCGCCCGTCTCGCGGGCGCGGGCCGCCAGCGAGGTCAGCAGGTCGAGCGGCTCTCCGCACGACTCGCAGAGATCGGCTTCGGGCGGGTTGAGATGCACACAGGCAGCGCACAGCCTGTCGAGCATTGTTCCGCACGTCATGCAGCGCCGGGCCTGCGCCGGATTGAGGGTCGAGCAGACCGGGCAGGCGATCTCGATCTGGGGTGGACCGTAGCGCGCCCCGCAGTAGCGGCAGATCAGGCTGCCGTCAGTTTCGTGGCGAAAATCGCTCGCGCCGCATGATGGGCAGGCAATCCGTGCGATGGGCATGTTGGGCTTCCTGCTGGCACATCAGACCGTGCCAACAGTATAATCGTAATCCCCTTTCCCCGGTAGCTGCAACTCTTGGCGACCTCATGCGTAGTAATGGATGCACACAATTTGAATGACGGAGTCAAGGGATGAGCCAGATTCAAGAGTCGCTCGCGGAAAAACCAAGAGGGTCGTCTTACACGGCGGAGGAACGCACCTGGGCCGCTATAGCCCATGCCAGCTCGATCTTAACCCTGCTCGTCGCGCTGGGATCGGCGGGCATCGGGGGGCTGATTTTCGCGTTCATACCGCTTGGGATTTACCTGATCTACAAGGATCGTTCCGACTACGTCGCCTATCATGCGGCGCAGGCGTTCGCGCTTCAGATGGTCGGCAGCGTCGGCTATTTTCTGGCGATTCTCGCCGCCATCATCATCTGGGTCGTTGCCGTGGTTATCGTGGCGCTGCTGAGCGTCATCCTGATCGGCCTCGTTCTCGTCCCGATCCTGATCATCGCCACGCCGGTTCTCATTCTGGCGCTGGTGGCCTTCCCCTTCGTGCTGGGCGGATTCTCACTGGTGGCGACCATCCAGACGGGCAGCGGCGAGGATTATCACTATCCTTACCTCGGACGCTGGGTGGAGAACTGGCTGGCGCAGAGCCAGCCGTCGGAGTAGATTCGACCTTATTGATATCTACAGAGGTTCTCAGGGGCGGCCTGCGGGGCCGCTCCTTTTTTTAGTCACTTTAGTGCGTTGAGGACCGCAGGTCCGAAACAAAAAACCACCCG
>CAZWUX010000548.1:0-2391 GCA_964637665.1 uncultured Anaerolineae bacterium | reverse complement strand
CGACGATAATCCGCCGCCAACCGTTATCCTCCTGGGCCGCCATCCCGGCCTCGCCAAGATGGGTGATGATCGTCTCGTACCAGCCGGGCGGAGCGGCGAGATAGTACAGACGGTTGTCGGGCATATTCTGCCCACCGGCAAGCTCCGTCAGCGCCTCGTCGAGTGCCCGGTAGCGCTCCAGATCGTCGAAGTTGCCCTGCACGTAGGTGAGATTATCCGCAAAACCGCGCCACAACGCCTCATCCGCCACACCCGGATCGTGACGGCTGAATTCGCTGACGGCCTCGTACATCTGCTCGCGGAAGTAGTCGTCGCTCCAGTCCCGTCGAGTGTAGCCCACGATGTTGTAAGCCGCCGGGAGCTTACCCTCCTGCGCGAGGGTGAACAACGCAGGGATAAGCTTGCGCGCGGTCAGGTCACCCGTCGCACCGAAGATGACGATAGAGACAGGCTCCATCGGTCTCCGCATCCGCAGCCCCTCGCGCAGCGGGTTTTCCAGCGTCATATCCTGTTTCCCCTTCTCCTCCGAACACCCTGTATGGAAGCGCGGCACGGCGGCGAAACCGTCATGCCGCGCCCTGTTCATACCCGCTGATGTCAGCCCTGGCGCAGGGCAGTGCGGCGCTCAGCCGCGGGAGTAGTCGCGCTCGATAGCCTCGATCTCGCCGACGCGACGCACGTAGCGCTCGACATCCGAGTGAAACGTCGCGCTCAGGAAGGCTTCGACAAGCACCTTCGCCGGTTCGATGCCGATCACCCGCCCGCCGAGCGTCAGCACGTTCATGTTGTCATGCTCGACCCCCTGAGCGGCGGAGTAGCAGTCATGGCAGATGGCGGCGCGGATGCCCGTCACTTTGTTAGCGGCGACGCTCGCCCCCACCCCGCTGCCACAGATCAGCACACCGCGCTCCGCGTCACCGTTGATGACCGCCTCAGCCACCGCACGGGCGAAAACGGGGTAGTCAACAGGAGCCGTGCTGTTCGTGCCGACATCGACAACCTCGTGACCAAGCGCGGCCACATGTTCCAGCAGGATTTCCTTGAGCGAGAAACCCGCGTGATCGGCCCCTAAAACGACTCGCATATGATGCTCCTTATCCCAGCAGCTTACGGGCCTGCGCCACGACGTTATCGACGCTGAAGCCATATTCCTTCATGACGCGCCCGCCGGGGGCCGATGCGCCGAACCGGTCGACGCCGATGACGACGCCATCCTCCCCGACGTATTTGTACCAGCCTAACGACGCCCCGGCCTCGATTGCCATGCGCGGCACATCGTGGGGGATGACTCCGGCCCGGTAGGATTCCGGCTGGGCCTCGAACAGTTCCCAGCATGGCATGGAGACAACGCGGGCATTCGTGCCGTCCTCGACCAGCGCGTCAGCCGCGTCGAGCGCAAGCTGGACTTCCGAACCCGTCGCGATGATCACGAGGTCGGGCGAGCCGTCCGTATCACGCAGGACGTAAGCGCCCTTCGCCAGACCGGAGGCGGGGGCCAGGTTGGAGCGGTCGAGCACGGGCAGCTTCTGCCGCGTCATGACGAGAGCGGTCGGGCCATCCTCGCGGAGAATCGCCTGCCGCCACGCCTCGGCGGCTTCGTTCGCGTCCGCCGGGCGGATCACATGCAGATGAGGCACCACACGCAGGGCCATCAGGTGCTCGACAGGCTGGTGGGTGGGTCCGTCCTCGCCGAGGCCGATGCTGTCGTGGGTGAACACAAACACGACGCGCTGCTCGGAGAGCGCCGCCAGCCGGATCGGCGGGCGCATGTAGTCGGAGAAGACGAGGAACGTCGCCGTATAAGGGATCACGCCGCCGTGATGGGCCATCCCGACCGCGATAGAACCCATTGCGTGCTCGCGGATACCGAACTGGAGGTTATGTCCGCCCTTCTCCCAGCCGAGCCGCCCTGTGTCTTTCAGCCACGTGTCTGTGCTGGGCGCGAGATCAGCCGAGCCGCCGACGAGGTCCGGCAAGTTTTTAAAAATGCCGTTGAGCACCTTGCCGCCCGCCGAGCGCGTCGCTATCGGGCCGTCCTCTGGCTTAAAGACCGGGATGCCGTCGTCCCACCCATCGGGCAGCTCGCCGGACATCATCCGCTCGAACTCAGCGGCCTTGCCGGGGTATGCCTCAGCGTAGGTGTCGAACAGGGCGTTCCATTCATCCTCCCACGTCTGGCCGCGCGCGATGGCCTCCCGAAAGTTTGTGAGCACCTCATCCGGTACGTAGAACGTCGGCTCCAGCGGCCAGCCGAGATTCTCCTTCGTCAATTTGACCTCTTCCGGACCGAGCGGCGAGCCGTGAACCCCGCCCGTGTTGGCCTTGTTGGGGCTGCCATAGCCGATGATCGTCCGGCAGATGATCAACGAGGGCTGGCCAAGGTTTTCCTTC
>CAZWUX010000547.1:0-2414 GCA_964637665.1 uncultured Anaerolineae bacterium | reverse complement strand
AGTGATCCGGCTGGTGGGGCTGCTCGGCGGGGCGACCTTCATCTTCCTCGCCGGGTTGTACGATGATTGGCGCGAGCTGTCGCCGCTGCCGCAGTACGTCGCGCAGCTTCTCGCGGCGGCGTTCGCCGTCGCCTTCCTGATCATCATCGAGTACGTCAACAATCCCTTCAGCGGCCAGCAGACGCAGGACTTTCCGTACATCGTCACGGTGACGGTCAGCCTGTTCTGGCTGGGGCTGATGATGAACACCGTCAACTGGCTCGACGGGCTGGATGGGCTGGCGGCGGGGGTCGTCGCACTGGCGTGCGTGATCCTGTTCGTCAATGGCGTGTTCCGGCTCCAGCCGCCGCAGAACAGCGTCGCGCTGCTGCCCGTCGCGCTGCTTGGGGCGACGCTCGGCTTCCTGCCCTACAACTTCGCCCCGGCGCGGATTTTCCTCGGCTCGTCGGGCGCGTTCTTCCTCGGATTCACGCTGGCCGTGTTGAGCATCATCGGCGGCGCGAAGATGGCCTCCATCCTGCTCGTGATGGGCCTGCCGCTGCTCGACGTGGTGTGGCAGATCGTCAACCGCGTGCTGCACGGCCAGAATCCCGCGCTGGGCGACCGGGGGCATCTGCACTTCCGGCTGCTCGACCTCGGATTCTCGCACCGCCAGATCGTGCTGGGCTACTACGTGTTCTGCGCCCTCTTCGGCGGACTCGCGCTGCTCATCCCGACCCGCATCTATAAGCTCGTCGCGCTGATCGTCATGATGCTCATCAGCCTGGCGGGGTTCGCGTGGATCTCGCGGCACAGCGGTGGCGCGCGAGAGGGCGAGCGGGAGCGAGGGCAGGAAGCGGGGTAAAAGCGCTTTTCTTCTGGGGGCGTTGCCCCCATACCCCCACAAGGGAACACAGTTCCCCTGACCCTGTCAGGTTTGCGGCGCTCCGCGCCGCAAACGGACCATCTTTGAGTTAAAATCGCGATATGCAACACTTGTGGGCAAACAGGAAGGCTCGCCGCTGGGCCGCGGGGGGCGTTGTTCTCATTTTGGCAATTGCCGCCGTGTTCGGCGTGCGGGCGTGGCTGTTTGCTGATCTGCCGGACGTGGGCGATCTCGGCGCGGGGCTGCACACGCCGTCGATCAGGATCACAGACCGTGAGGGGCGGCTGCTTTATGAGGTGATCGGCGAGGAAACGGGGCGGCACACCGTCGTCGCGCTCGACGCCGTGCCGCAGGCGTGCGTCGACGCGACGATTGCCACCGAGGATGCCCACTTTTACACGAACCCCGGCGTGGACGTGAGGGGCGTCGTGCGGGCGGTGTGGATCAACCTGCGCGGCGGCGAGGTGATCTCAGGGGGGAGCACGATCACGCAGCAGGTGGCGCGCAACGTGCTGCTGGGGCCGGAGGAGCGCGCCGAGCGCACGCTGACCCGCAAGCTGCGCGAGAGCATCCTCGCGTGGCGCATGGCCCGCCGCTACTCGAAAGACGACATCCTCGCGCTGTACCTCAACCAGACGGACTACGGCAACCTCGCGTATGGCATCGACGCGGCGGCGCGCGCCTACTTCGGTAAAACGGTCGGCGAGCTGGACCTCGCGGAGTGCGCCCTTTTAGCCGGACTGCCGCAGGCCCCCTCGCTGTACGATCCGCTCACCGATCCCGCCGCCGCGCGGGATCGACAGGATGTCGTGCTGGGGCTGATGGCGCGGCACGGCTTTATCGACGAGGCGGATGCGGATGCGGCCCGCCGGGAGGAACTGGCCTACGCCGCCGAGCGGTACAGCATCGAGGCGCCGCACTTCGTCATGGCGGTTTATGATGAGCTGGAGGATATCCTCGCGCCGGATGCGCTGTACGGGGGTGGGTTGGAGGTGAGGACGACGCTCGACCTGAACTGGCAGCGGGCGGCGCAGCGCATCGCGCGGAGGCATCTCGACCTGCTGAACACGCCGGAGATTGGAGATCCGCCGCACAACGCGACGGATGCGGCGCTCGTCGCCTTGGACCCGCATACGGGGCAGGTGCTCGCGATGCTGGGCAGCCCGGATTACTTCGATCCGGGGATCAGCGGGGCGATCAACATGGCGCTCGCGCCCCGGCAGCCCGGATCGGCGATGAAGCCGCTGACGTATGCCATCGCGTTCGACCCGGCGCGGGCCGAGCCGTGGACACCGGCCACGATGCTGCTCGACGTGCGGACCTCGTTCGTCACGAAGGAGGGATACGCGTACGTGCCGGTCAATTATGACCACACGGAGCATGGCCCGGTGCTGGTGCGGGAGGCGCTGGCCTCCAGCTATAACATCCCGGCGGTGATCGCGCTCGACACGGTGGGGGTGGAGAGTTTGCTCAGCTTCGCGGGCAAACTGGGCATCGGCACGTTCCACGATCCGGGGGATTATGACCTCTCGTTGACGCTGGGTGGGGG
>CAZWUX010000546.1:1533-2418 GCA_964637665.1 uncultured Anaerolineae bacterium | reverse complement strand
ACGCGATCCGCCCGACGCAACTCCTCTTCCTGTGCGCGCAGTTCGGCTTGCTTCTCCTCCTCTTTACGCTTGCGCAGATCTTCCTCGCGCTGCCGCTGTTTCTCCCCCTCCACGTAGACGAAGTACGGCGGAGCGGGCTGGTCGGTTCTTATCCCCTCGGCTTCTCGCTCTGCTTTGATCGCCTCCCGTTCCGCTTCGAGGCGGGCGGCCTCCTGTTCGGCTTCCCACTTCGCCTGGGCGGCGTTCTGCGCCTGCTTCTCCTCCAGGGCGATCTGCGTTTGGTTGAAGATCGCCGCGGCGACTGCTTGTTTCTTTTCCTCGTCCTTACGCTTCTTCTTCGCCGCGGTGACCACGATCATCGCCGCTCCGACGGCGGCTGCGGCCGCTGCGCCAACCAGCAGGTTGCTCGAACCCGAAGGCGGCGCGATCTCTTCCGATTCGGTTTCCGTCTCACTGCCGAAGGTCACCACGCTCGGCGCTGCCGGGGGATCCTCCGCTGCAGGTGCCGTATCGCCACCACCCGTATCACTGCCACCCGTATCTCCCGGCGGTTCGGAGGGCGGGTCCTCCGGCGGCGCGATGCTGAGCACGCCGGGGGCTTCTTCCTGCTCCACTTCATCCGGCGCGGGGATCACAATTTCGCCCCAGACGGCGCCCTTGTTGCCCACCCGGTCCCAGGCCTCCACTTCCACGGGATAGCCGCCGATGGGCGCCACGATGTCCCCGAAGAGACGGTCCTACTTGAAATCGTCTGGGTGTAGGGGGGAAATACTATATCCGTGCTGAATTCCACTGCGACCTCACCCTGAACTAGTGAAAAATATTGAATGGGCGATGCTTTCTCTCCCTGCAAGGCAAATATATTAGAACGGATGTACATTTTCG
>CAZWUX010000546.1:0-1523 GCA_964637665.1 uncultured Anaerolineae bacterium | reverse complement strand
GCCACGATGTCCCCGAAGAGACGGTCCCACTTGAAATCGTCTGGGGCATCGTGCCAGTTGTAGACCCGCTCGCCGTAGGCCCCGCCGTGAATCGTCAGGCGCACGCGCTCGACCCCGATGCCGTTGTCTGTCACGTTGATCGCCACACGCTGCCAGATCGGCCATGAGGCGGGGATGCCAATCTGCGGGACGCCGTTGTCGACCATGATCGTGACCGCATCCGCCCCGCCCACATTGCCCGCTTCGTCACGGCCGCGGGCGCGCACGCTGTAGCTGCCGTTGGACACCGTTTGCGTGTCCCAATTGGTCGACCAGTTGCCGCCGCCGTCCGGGCTCAAAGCGCTCCAGGAGCTCCCGCCGTCGGTTGAGATCTCGGCGGCATCCAAATGGAGATCGCTACTCACGCCGCTGAGCGTGATCGTGCCCGTGGCCCAGGTCGTGCCTGTGGGATCGGTGAAGACCGTTGTCGGTGCGATGGTGTCGATCTGGAAGGACATGCTGGTGTTGAAGCTTAATCCGGCGTTGTCTCTGGCCAGCAGCTCGACTGTGTGATTTCCATCATTCAGCGTGATCGGCCCGCTGTAGGCGCTCCAGCTGCCATCGACCGCGGCCTGGAAAGATGCCAGGCCTGATCCGGGCGGGGGATCGGAGGCTGATGCGGTGACCGTGACCTGCGAGACGTACCATGCATCATTACCTGAAATCCCGCTGGCGCTGGCGTCGATAGCGGGCAGACGCGTGTCCACACTGCGGTTGGCGCTGCCCATTAATGAAGTGTCCCCCCAATCGGAGAGCGCCCAGAAGGTGAAAGCGTTGTCGCCTTCGACCAGATTGATCGTGCAGGAATCCCCGTCACAGGAGAATGAAGCACCATTATAAGTGCCTTCGAGTTGGATGATGCTGTAACCGCTGAGCGGTTCGTTCCCGGAGAGTGAGAGGCTGGCTGCATCATCGGTGCAGTAGCCGTTGTCGCCGGGAGGCGGGCAATTAATACTGCCGGAGATGGTCGCCGGGGGATGGGTGATCGTCTGCGCCACGCTGCGGCAGCCGGTCTGACCGGCGTTGCAGCTGACGATGCTGCTGGAGGAGCTGATCGAGCAGGGCAATGAGGAACAGCCCTGGTTCAAGGGCGGTGTTTCGCTAGACCATCCACACGTGCCTGGATCAAAATACCCAGCAACATTCGAGGGGCAGGTGCCGTTCGGGGTTGTGTAGAGCACCAGAGTGCAGGCGTATGTGTTTCCGAGACCATCATTGTACACGGCGACATAGCGACAGCGCTTGCGCCGGTTGACGTAGGTCGTAACGGTCCGATCAGGGCCGAGATAATCAGCCAGGACCGGCACGACAACCAACAGGCTGAACAGCAGCGCCAGCAGAATGGCTATGCGCTTGGATCTTTTCGACATTTGATGATGCTTCATTTTTTCCCGCCCCAAAGTTATTCACCCTACATACGATAGGTACACGTTGTTCCGTGTCAGAGCTTATGAGACAAATTGTAGCTTAGAATTAAGAGATGC
>CAZWUX010000545.1:0-2420 GCA_964637665.1 uncultured Anaerolineae bacterium | reverse complement strand
AGGGTGAGTTTCTGCTCAACGAGGCGCTGGTCCGCGAGATTGTGCGCCGCTACGCCGACTTTTTACGCATCCCAATTACCGTTAACGGCACGGTCGCCAACACGCTCGACGCCCCCTGGCACCGCGATGCCAGCCTATCCGCCTACCGCGCTTATCTCGCCGAGCGGTTTGGCGCGCACAATCCGCTCACCGTGATCCCCCTCCACCGGCACGTCGAGCGCATCCATCTGCCTGATGGCACGCAGGATGAGGTGATCACTCCCCTGCGCGGCGTGTTATTTGTGCCGCCTGCGTCGACGCTCTCCGTCGGCGAGTATGGTGACCTGCACGTCTATGTCCGCCGGATGTTTGTGACCGACGAGGAGCGCGCCTTGCTGCCCAACTGGGCGCGCTTCGTGCGTGGGGTTGTCGACAGCCCGGCCCTCAACCCGACCGCCAGCCGCGAGCAGGTGCGCCGTGACGAGGGGTTCTACGCCGTGCAGCGCGCACTGGAGGTCCAGCTTCTCGACCATTTCCGGCGGCTCGCCCGCGACGAACCCGATGTCTGGGGCGGCATCGTGCTGGCCCACAACGACCTGATCAAGGCGTGGGCGCTTGAAAGTCCGGCCCTCTTTGATGCCGTCTGCAACCTCGTGACATTCGAGACGAGTCGCGGGCGCCTCCCGCTGCCGGAGGTTATCGCGGCGGGCGATGGGGTGATCTACCTGTTCACTGAACGGCATGGATCGACGATAGAGAAGATGCTCTACGAGGCGCGCGGGCTTGTTGCGGTGGATGCCAGCCGCTTCGCTGAAGAGGCGTTTCTCGAAGCCTACGTCAGAGCGAACCCGGAGACCGAGCTTTCTTATCTTGAGCCGGGGGCCGGTGCTCTTTTTGAGCCAGCAGCCGACACCGCCCTGTGGGAGCCGCTCACCCACTATTTCGCGGATCAGCGTATTCGCGTGCGGGTGGTGGGGTTTGAACCGGCGGAGGTCCCCGCCCTGCTTATTTACCCGCCGTCGGCGAGCCGCGCGCATGATGCGCAGAATGCGCTCGACAGCGGCGCGGTGCGGGGCGCTGTCGCCGGGCTGATCCGCGACTATCTGGCGCGCGAGGGCGCTTCTCCCGGCTCGGAAGGCGTCCTCCATCTCAACGTGAGGAACGGTCTGCTCCGGCGGCTGCGCGACGTGCCGCCATCGTCGGGCGCGTTCAGCGCTGCGCTGGAGATCGTCTTCCAGACAGCGCGGGTCCTGTCAGGGCGGTCGCTGAGGCCGGATGACGTGCGGCAGGCGCTTGCGATGACGGCCTTCAGCCTCGTCGAACTTGTCAGGGCGGCGGGTGGTTCGGCGGATGCCGATCCCTGGAACCCCGGTGCAGACGTTTAATCCGGGGGCGTTTTCCCGCCGGATGGGTGGACAATCGCCCGGCTCCAATTTAGAATCAATAGGGATGACCGTTCGCCCGGAGGGCGGCGCTTCGAATTGACATCGCGGTCATCCCTGCCTCCCGGCGGGCCGGGGGCGTGCCTACCGGTGCGCTCTGCGCGGCGCGTTCGGTGATGCCGGGTTTGAACACTCTTACCTTTCATTGTGCCGATCGGCATCTGTAAGAAAGTGGAATGGCGACCTATGACAGTAACAGACCGAACGTCCGAACACACTAAGCTGGACGACCTCAGCATTAACGCGATCCGTTTTCTGGCCGTCGATGCTGTGGAGAAGGCCAATTCCGGTCACCCTGGCCTGCCGATGGGCGCGGCGGTGATGGCCTACACACTCTGGACGCGTCATCTGCGGTTCAACCCGCATAACCCCGGCTGGCTGAATCGCGACCGCTTCATCCTGTCGGCGGGGCATGGCTCGATGCTGCTTTACGCGCTGCTCTACCTGACGGGCTACGATCTACCACTTGAGCAGATCAAGCAGTTCCGGCAGTGGGGCAGCATCACGCCCGGCCATCCTGAGAGCACTCACACGCCGGGCGTCGAGGTCACGACCGGCCCGCTGGGGCAGGGCTTCGGTAACGGCGTCGGCATGGCCGTCGCCGAACGGTTCCTCGCGGAGCGGTTCAACGCCGATGACGCCCCGCTGGTCGATCATTTTATCTACGCGCTGGTCAGCGACGGCGACCTGATGGAGGGCGTCAGCTCGGAGGCGGCTTCCTACGCTGGCACGCAGCGCCTCGGCAAGCTGATCTACCTCTATGACAGCAACCATATCAGCATCGAGGGCGACACTTCCCCGACCTTTGAGGAGGATGTCGGCGCGCGGTTCCGCGCCTACGGCTGGCAGGTCATCGGCCCCATCGACGGCAACGATATTTCAGAGGTAGATGAGGCCATCACGGCGGCGAAGGAAAACCTTGGCCAGCCCTCGTTGATCATCTGCCGGACGATCATCGGCTACGGCAGTCCCAACAAGGCCAACACGAGCGCGGTTCAT
>CAZWUX010000544.1:0-2443 GCA_964637665.1 uncultured Anaerolineae bacterium | reverse complement strand
GATCCGTTCGCGACCTCGCGGAGTTGTATCCCGGCGTGCGCTCGGTCAGCGTCGTGCCGGTCGGGCTGACGAAGCATCACAAGTACGGCAAGCGCCCCAACACCCGCGCGGAGTCCAACGCCATCCTCGATGCCTGCCACCGCTGGCAGGGCGAGTTCCGCGAGCGGTTCGGCGTCAACTTCGTCTACGCGACCGATGAATGGTACCTCGTGACGGAGCGCCCCATCCCGCCCGCCGACTACTACGACGGCCTCGATCTGACGGAGAACGGGCTGGGCATGGTCCGCCGCTTCCTGACGGACTGGGAGCAGACTCAGTCCGAACTGGTGAAGGAGCCGGTGGTTAAACGTCTGACGCTGGGAACCGCTGTTCTGTTCGCGCCGACGCTGTCGGAACTGGCAGGCGCTTTCGTCGCCAGAAGCGGTGCGGCGGCTGACGTGATCCCTATCATCAACCATCGACTGGGTGATACGATCACCGTTTCCGGCCTGCTGATGGCGGAGGATGTCATCGAGCAGCTTCGCGGGCGCGATCTGGGTGAGGTCGTCGTGCTGCCCCGCGTGATGTTCGATCATCCGGATGGCATCAGCCTCGACGACCGCTCCCCGGTGGATATCGCCAGAGCGCTCGACCGGCCCGTCGCCCTCGCCGACCTGATGGGCGACCTCATCGACATCGTCTACGGCAAGCCTGCGCTGTACTTCGAGCCGTCGGGCGAAACGCTCATCAACCCGGATGACATCACGCTTGATGGCGGCTGGGCGGTTGAAAAGTATCTGTAGTATGCTAATATCTATTGGGCGTGGTTGGCAGTTCTGTGACCTGCTGATATACTGCGCTCCCACAAACGCAGATGAAGGAGGGACTATCGGATAGATTGGTTGAAACAGCACGGGAAGGGCAGCGCATGGGCCTGAGCGTTTAACCGCACACTGCGTGGCGCTCAGGTTGACGAGGAGGCGGTTCCCCGCACCACAGCGGGGGAAAATCGAGTGATCGGCGGATGCCGCCCGGACGAGCCACCGTCCGCACCTTTCCCCACAGATCGATGGCCGTGCCCCGGAAAACCGGGGAGTAATCTCCGGTACAGCGAGGCGCGGTCGTGGCAGTGTTCCCAGATTATCAAACATGATTTGTTCTCACCGGCTGCTGGCGGCAGGCTGTCTGCTGCCTGTTGGCATAGCATGGGGACGCCTCGCGGAAAGGACTAATTTCTGATGTGTGGAATCGTTGGTTACATTGGACCCAGGGACGCGACACCGATCGTTTTGAACGGACTCAAACGGCTCGAATACCGTGGATACGACTCGGCGGGCATCGCCGTGCTGGAGAACGGCCATATCGAGCTTCGCCGCAGGGTGGGCAAGCTGTCTGAACTCCAGAATCTCGTAGGCGAGCAGCCGTTAAACGGCAACATTGGTATTGGACATACGCGCTGGGCCACGCACGGCGAACCCAGCGATCGGAACGCGCATCCCCACGTCGGGATGACGGGGGATGTCGTCGTCGTACACAACGGCATCGTCGAGAACTTCCTTGAACTGCGCAGTGAGCTTCAGGCGGAGGGCGCGGAATTCAACAGCGACACAGACACGGAAACGATCGTCCACCTCCTTGAGCGCTATATGGCGGCGGGTATGTCGCTGGAAGAAGCGGCCCGCGAGTCGTTCCAGCAGCTTCGCGGCGCGCAGGCCATCGTGACGTTCAGCCGCGATGAGCCGGATCGCATCGTCGCCTGCCGCATCGGCAACGCGGGCGGGGTCGCGATCGGCGTGGGGGAGGGCGAGATGTTCATCGCGTCGGATATCCCGGCCATCCTCGAACACACACGCGATATAGTGTTCCTCGAATCCCGGCAGATGGCGACGGTGACCTGCGACGGGTACAAGATCCAGACGTTAAACGGCGCTCCGGTTGATCTGGACGTTCACACCATCGCATGGGACCCGGTCAGCGCGGCGAAGGGCGAGTACAAGCATTTCATGCAGAAGGAGATTTTTGAGCAGCCCCGCGCGCTGACGGACACCATCCGGGGACGCGTCGACTTCGAGAAGCACCGCGTCGACCTGCCAAGCATGAATCTCACCCAGGAAGTCGCCAAAAGCATCGATCATCTCAAGATCGTGGCCTGCGGAACCTCCTACTATTCCGGGCTGGTCGGCAAGATCATCTTCGAGCGTATCGCCGGTATCCCGGTTGAGGTCTGCATCGGCTCCGAGTTCCGCTACTCCGATCCCATCATCGACGACTCGATGGCGGTGCTGGCGCTCACCCAGTCCGGTGAGACGGTCGACACGCTGGCTGCGATGGAGGAGGCGCGCGAGAAAGGCGCTCTGCTGTGGAGCATCGTGAACGCCATCGGCAGCCAGGCGATGCGCATCGCCGACGGCTATATCTCGATGCAGGCAGGCCCGGAGATCGGGGTTGCCAGCACGAAGGCGTT
>CAZWUX010000543.1:0-2448 GCA_964637665.1 uncultured Anaerolineae bacterium | reverse complement strand
AGGGCTGGGTCCTGCGCGGCGGATGCCGCCGAACCTGGTCAGGTCCGAGAGGAAGCAGCCATAAGGCGTGTCGTCCGGGTGCCGCAGGGTCGCCTGGCCCTCTCCAGTGTGCCGAAGTGGCCTGTTTTATCACCACACACCTGTGTAACCGCTGCCCCCTCCGGCAGCGAGCGCGATCACACCACACTGAGCGGCTGCAAGCGGCACGTCCGGCAATCACAGATGGGCATCCGGTGGAAAATCCGCGCCTTCCCCTGCCAGATGAAAAACCGCTGGGCATATGGCGGCCCCGCCAGCGCAAACGCCAGCCTGCGTGGCAGCGGCGGCGCACGGGCCTGTGGCCTGTGCTGCTGCGCCTCGCGCCGGGCGCGGCGGTGATCGGCGCGGTGGCGCTGGGGATCGTCGCATGGCGGGTGACGAGCGTCTCCGTGACGGTGCTCGTCAACGGCCAGCCCCTCAGCCTGAACACGCACCGCCGCACGGTCGAGGGGGCGGTCCGCGCGGCAGGAGTCCGGGCGGACGATCTGCTGCTGGTCGATCCGCCGGAGGACACCCCGCTTGAGCCAGGCATGACCATCACCATCGCGCATCGCCGCCCGGTGATCGTCCACGCCGACGGCGAGACGCACCTGACCGCCAGCCACGAGTCCGATCCGCAGGACATCGTCGAGGAGCTTGGCATCCCCTTGAATCCGGGCGATGGCGTGCGGATCACCCGCGCTATCCGCGCCGGGGATGACGCGCCGCTGCTGCCGCGCGAGATCGACGTGGTCCGCCCGGTGCAGGTCGTCGTCGAGCAGGGCGGCGAGCGCGTTGCGTTCGAGACGACGGCCCCGACGGTAGGCCATGCGCTGGCCGAGGCCGGATATGAGATTTACGCCGCTGATCGCATCACACCACCGCCCGGCACACGGTTGGACAGCACCGCCGGGCCGGTTATCGTGGCGCTGGAGCGTGCATCTCCCATTACCGTACGGGCCGACGGGCATACAATTTCCGTACGTACTCACCAGACGACCGTGCGGGCGCTGCTCGACGAGATGGGGCTGGCGCTGACGGGCGCGGACTACGTGCTGCCCGGCATAGATGCGCTGCTCGTAGCGGGGGAGACGGTGCAGGTCGTGCGGGTGCGTGAGGCTGTCGAGGTTGAGGAGGAATCCCTCCCGTTCGGGACGATCTACGTACCCGATCCCGATCTGGAGCTTGACGGCGAGCGCGTCGTGCAGCCGGGACAGGCGGGCGTTCTGGCCCGGCAGGTGCGCGTGCGCTACGAGGATGGTGAATCGGTGGGCAGGGCGGTCGAGGGGGAGTGGGTGGCGAGGCAGCCGCAGGCGGAGGTTATCGCCTACGGCACGCGGATCGTGATCCGCACGCTCGAAACGGAGTGGGGCACGTACCGCTACTGGCGGGTACTGCACATGTTGGCGACCTCCTACAGCCCGCTCACGGCGGGTGATAAGCAGCCCGGCGATGCGCGCTTCGGCCTGTCGGGCACGGGCGACCCCGTCCAGCGGGGAATTATCGCCGTTGATCCACGCGTCGTCAGCCTGTATACGTATATGTACGTGCCCGATTACGGGCCGGGCCGGGCGCTCGACGTGGGCGGCGCAGTGAAGGGGATGCGCGTCGACCTCGGCTATGACGACGCGAACCTCGTCTACTGGAACCGGTGGGTGGACGTTTATCTGCTGGTGCCCGTCCCGCCGCCCGGCGAGATGATCTGGCGGCTGCCGGGTGAGCGCTCTGACCGGGTCGACGTGATCGCCGAGTGATGGGAGGCAGCGTGAACGTCCGCGATGTGCTGAATGGGCTGGGCATCGATCCCAAACAGAGCCTCGGCCAGAATTTCATGATCGAGGCCAACGCCCTCGACCGGCTGGCGGAGGCCGCCGACCTGTCGCCGGACGACGCCGTGCTGGAGATCGGGGCGGGGCTGGGTGCGCTGACCGCCGTGCTGGCCGAACAGGTCCGCCGGGTCGTCGCCGTCGAGATCGACAGGCGGTTCATCCCGCACCTGCGGAGCACGTTCGCCGACACGCCGGGCGTCGAGATCGTGCAGGCCGATATCCTCAAGGCGGACATCGCTGCCCTGATGGGGCCGGATTCGGGGGATTACAGGGTCGTCGCCAATGTGCCGTACTACATCACATCGGCCATTCTGCGCCACCTGCTGGAGAATCCCATGCCACCGCGCGTGCTCGTCATCACCGTGCAGCGCGAGGTCGCGGAGCGCATCACAGCCGGGCCGGGCGACATGAGCCTGCTGGCCGTCAGCGTGCAGTTTTACGGCGATCCACAGGTGATTACACGCCTCAGCCGGGGAAATTTCTACCCGCAGCCGAACGTCGAGTCGGCTATCCTCAGGGTCGATGCGCGTCCCGGCGGCCCGCCGCTCCCACTGGACGAGGCCGAGCGCTTTTTCCGGGTGGTGCGGGCGGGGTTCAGCCA
>CAZWUX010000542.1:0-2449 GCA_964637665.1 uncultured Anaerolineae bacterium | reverse complement strand
GGGGGGCGCTGCGCCGTTCTCCATGGGGGGGAAGGACGCGCTCGGTCGCCGGGGCAAGGTCTCGACCGTATGCGACGGTCGGCAGGCCGGGGTTGCGATGCCTCTCAAGGGCCGGGCCTATGCTTCCTGCGGGTCACTACTGTGCCGCGAGCCGACATGATCACGCAGCCAATTCTCGAATCGTTCTGATGCCGCTGCAAGGTCATCTTTGCGTTCACCCAGCGCTTGAAGCTGTTTAGCCATATCCACCGGATTACCACGAAAAGCATAGCCGTTCATCCGCAGGAAAACGTCACACGCGGCGAAAGCGGTCCGCTTGTTGCCATCCAGAAAAGCCTGAGCCTGTGCAACCCCGATAGCCAGCAGCGCCGCCTGCCGGATGAGGTCGGCATCTTCGTAGTGAGCCGCCATCTGCGGACGCATGACGGCGGACTCCAGCACCCCCTCGGCGCGCAGTGGGCTTCGAGCCGCGCCCGTGCGAACCATGACGAGCGCGTGCAGGGCGATGACATCCGCGAGGCTGAGATAAACTGTCCCCGGCATACGTCAGCGCCCGGCCAGATAGCGGTAGCCCTCTTCATTATCGCGCCAGCTTTCCTCGAACGCCTTCTGGGCGGCCTCAGACAGCACGGGCCGGATCTCCGCGCACTGTACGTGGACGGCCAGCAGTTGCCCTTCTGTGAGGTCCTGCTCGTCAACCTGATCTTTCGGAATGGTAACGACGTAACTGTTACCCACCCTGCGGAGCTTCCCATAAAACATAAGCGCCTCGTTGTATATTTTTCATATACGAGATATACAGATTATACGAAGTATAAGGGAAAGGGCAAGCCGGGGCGAGGTCCCGACCGTATGCGGCGGTCGCTCCGCCGGGGTCGCGATGTGCTCTCAGGGGCCGGGCGGGTATCCACGCGAGAACCCCTCCTTAATCCTCCCCTTGCAAGGGGAGGAAAGACCGAGCAATCTGCGATTGCGAGGTCAGGTGGGGTTTCAGCCTGAAAAACGACTAATGCCAGATAGTTCAACTGCAAGCCTGAAAACTGTCGTGTCGTCAACTGGGACAGGTCCGAGCGTTTAGCGGAGATGAGGGCGGTTCTGGCAGGAATGTCCACACTGGCCGATTTAGCACATCGACGCCGGACAACCACACCCTCGCCCCGCGCACATTCCCCCGACGCGGGGCCAGGAGCGGTTCATCTACCTCACCTATTCACATCCCGGCAGCGGCGCGTGATGGTTAATCGGCGGGATTCGCGTCGGCCCGCGACCGGAGCCACCGCCGCAGGCGCGTCACGCCCAGCGCGACCAGCGCCGCCGCGATCCACAACCCGACCTGAAACAGGGCGCTCCGCGCGAAGTAGTTATCCGCGTCCGTGATGTAGGTGAAGTAACCGGGGTCGGTCCAGCTCCCCTCGTCCGTGCTGAAGAACAGGTGGTGGAGCAGGGGCAGAAACAGGTAGTGGACGCTCAGGCCCGCGACGAACAGCGAGAGCGCATCCGGTATCCGCAGCCGCCGCCACAGCCGGTAGACCACCGTCATCACGGCCAGCGCACCCAGCCCGAACGCCAGTATCAGCCCGGCGTACACCAGCATCCCCGCGCCCCTCGTCGCCGTGACGCGGCGCAGGCTCTCCCCGGCGCGCAGGCCCATCAGCAGAAAGGCCATGCCCAGCCCGTCGACCCCCATCAGCAGCCAGCCCAGCGGACGCCGCGCGGCGACCTCGCCCGGCAGCACCGCCAGCGCCAGCCCGGCCAGCAGCGCCACGACCACCTGCGCGGCGTTGCGGGGCGGCAGGGTCGGCTGGTTGGCGGTCATGACGATGGCCGGGACGGCGATCAGCAGCGGAACCGCGCTCAGCGCCCACACCCGCCGCCAGTCGGGCGGTTGGTAGGATTTGGCGATCCGGCCCAGCGCGAAATTCGCGGCGGCGTAGAGGACCATCACGGCCCCGCCCGCCACCAGCCCGGTCATCCAGTAGCGGCTGGCCGTCACGCGGCCAAAGGGCGACGTGTCGAAGCCCGGCCCCATGTCGTGATAATACAGAAAGATGAAGTAGCGGTCGCGCACGGCGAACCACTGGTAGTAGAGATACACGACGAGCGCGACGATGGGGACCGCGAAGGGCAGGGCGGCACGCCTCGCGGCGAGGCCGGGCTGGCGGGTGGGTTCGGGTCGGGCGGGCGAGGCGAGCATGGGTGATTCGCTCCCTGCGGACGGTGGGTGGGTCAAGGGGGGTGGCCGTCCACACGGGGTAGTATACCGGGGTCGGGGGTTCAGCGCCGGGGGTGGAAAGAAGTGCCAAGTGATGTCCCACCGCGCTGTAGCACACATCGCAACCCCGGCGGAGCGACCCTCGCCCCGACGCACATCCGCCCGGCCCCCCGCAGCCGGGTGTTTCATCCCCCAAAATTGTGATTATCGGCAGGCAGCGATCCACTATAATAGGGC
>CAZWUX010000541.1:0-2462 GCA_964637665.1 uncultured Anaerolineae bacterium | reverse complement strand
CAGGAAGGCCGGGAGCAGCACGGCCAGCGCCCGCCAGAAGCTCCCGCGCGCGGGAGCTTCCGCCGACTCGGCGGTGGACAGGGTAGCGATCCCCCCTGCGGCGATCCCCAGCGGCAGCATGGCGAGCGACAGCGCGGTCCCCTGAAGCCAGTAGCCGCGCCCGGCGAGCAGGCCCGGCAGCAGCGCGGCGAACACCGCCCCGCTGAGCATCGCCGCCCAGAATGGTCGGCGCGCCGGGGCCTCCGGGTCGAACGCGTACGGCAGCGCGACGAACACCGCCGCCATCAGCGCAGCGGCCAACCCGTCCAGCAGGCCGATCCACGTTTCGACCAGCGTGCCGAGCGCCCCCGCCGCCACCCAGCCGATCGACGCGAACAGCCCGAACGCGATCCCCAGCCAGGTGCGCCCCGCGCCCGCTTTGCCGAGCACCGTCCGCCGCGCGAGCAGCAGCCCGGCCCCCGCGCTGATCATCGTCACGACCGGCCACACAAACTCCGGCACGCCCGGCCAGCGCAGCGAGATATCGAGCGTCAGCAGGCTGCCCGCGACGAGCGCCTGCCCGCCTCCGACGGCCAGCGCCAGCGCGACGCCCCGCCACACTGCGAACCGTTCATCCCGCAGAAAAAGCGCCACCGCGCCGAACACGACGATCAGCGCAATGGCGTATGCTGCGGGGACGAACCCGTTGTACAGGAAGCTCGTATCCGCCAGCAGGTTGAGCCAGATGAACCCCCCGATAAAGACGAAGATCAGCGCCGTGCCGAGGACGAAGGCCGTCAGGCACCCGCTCACGGCCCCTCGCGATTCGGCGGACGGCGGCTCGTGGTGTCCTTCTTCCATATTTATCCCCTCAGCTTCTGCTCAGTACTGTGTCAGGATCGCTATCGCTGAAATTTCTCTGCTGGCGGCGCGTAGCGCCGCCAACCTACGGGGGTCAAGGGGACTTGTCCCCTTGCGGGGGTTCGGGGGCAGCGCCCCCGAAAAAATCCCCGCCTCACTTCCGCCTCGCCTCACCGCAAAGCCGCGTCGAGCGCCTCATCCAGCGACCGCACGGCGATGAGGTCGATGCCCTCCGGCAGCGGATCGCCGCCGCGCCGCACGGTTTTCGGGATCAGCGCCCGGCGGAAGCCGAGCTTGGCCGCCTCGTTGAGCCGGGCCGGAAGCTGGCTCACGGCGCGCAGCTCGCCGCTCAGGCCGATCTCCCCGACGACGGCCAGATCGGCGGGCAGCGGGCGATCTTTGACGCTCGACGCGATGGCGAGCGCGATGCTCAGGTCGGCGGCAGGCTCGTCGATGCGCAGCCCGCCGATCACGTTGACGAACACGTCCTGCTCCGACAGCCGGATTCCCACCCGGCGGGTCAGCACCGCCGTGAGCAGCAGCAGCCGGTTGAAGTCGATGCCGTTGGCCGTGCGGCGCGGGTTGGCGAAGCTCGTCGCGGTCGCGAGCGCCTGCACTTCGGCGAGGATGGGCCGCGTGCCCTCCATCGTGACGGCGATGGCCGACCCCGACGCGTTGACCATGCGCTCGGCCAGAAACGCCTCGGATGGGTTTTCGACCTCGATCATGCCCCCGCCCAGCATCTCGAACACGCCCACCTCGGAGGTCGGGCCGAAGCGGTTTTTGACGCTGCGCAGCAGCCGGAACGTCTGGAAGGCATCGCCCTCCAGATACAGCACCGTGTCGACGATGTGCTCCATCACGCGCGGCCCGGCGATGCTGCCCTCTTTCGTGACGTGCCCCACGAGGAACACCGCGATGCCGCTCGACTTGGCGAGGTGCTGGAAGGCCATCGTGCAGTGCTTGACCTGACTGACGTTCCCCGGCGACGAGTCGAGTTCGTCGCTGTAGGTCGTCTGGATCGAGTCGACCACGACGATGCGCGGCCTCACCTCGTCGACGTGATGCAAAATCGCCCCCAGATTCGTCTCGGTGACGAGGTACAAATCCTCCGTGTCGATTCCAATCCGCTCGGCCCGCATCTTGATCTGCCGCGCCGACTCCTCCCCGGAGACGTACAGCGTCGGCCCGGCGACCTCCGCCATCAGCGCCGCGACCTGCAAAAGCAGCGTGCTCTTGCCGATCCCCGGCTCGCCGCTCGTCAGGATCAGGCTGCCGGGCACGATCCCCCCGCCCAGCACTCGCGCGAACTCCGCCATCGGCACGGGCAGCCGCTCCCAGGGGTCGCCTGCGATCTCGGAGAGCCGCTGCGGGCGCGACTGGACCGCCGCCGGGATCGGCACCGCGCCGGGGCCGTTCGACTCGACGACCTCCTCGACCATCGTGTTCCACTCGCCGCAGTCCGGGCAGCGCCCCATCTCACGCGGACTCTGCCGCCCGCAGCTCTGGCAGACGTAAATGGTGCGTGTTTTCGCCATGTGGGTTCCTCAGGGGTCGGTATGATCCATCTCGATTTTATACGTATCGATTCGAGAATACGAATGATCCGGCGGGGGGGGGGA
>CAZWUX010000540.1:0-2462 GCA_964637665.1 uncultured Anaerolineae bacterium | reverse complement strand
GACCGTACAGGCGACTCATCTCATCACGGAGCGCCACAAGCGTGCGGTGATAGAGTGATTTGATCGCCCCCTCACTGCGTCCCATGATCTCGCCGATTTCCGCATTGGGGAGCCGGTCCACATATTTCAGGATGAGCAATAGCTGCCGGTCCTCCGGCATACCCCGGATGACGGACAGCAGCCGCTCGGCGCTGTCCAGCCGCTCGGTGATGCGATCCGGTGCATCGCGGCGCAGCGTCCTCAGCACCAACCCCTCCAGCGGGATGATCTGCCGCCGGTTCCGATCGCGATGCCAGTTGACGACCAGGTTATGCGCGATGCGATACAACCACGCCGAGAACGGAAGCCCGCGATCTTCATAATCGGGGATGTGTTTTAGCGCGCGGTGGAACACGCGGGCGGTTAAGTCCTCGGCCTCATGGTGATTGCTCGTGCGATAGTAGATATAGTTATATATCTTATCGACGTATCGCAGGTACAGCTCACCAAAGGCTAAGGCATCCGACTTTGCCAGCCGAACAAGTTCGCTTTCATTCAATCCGGCCAGCGGGCGTTCATCTGACACGTTTGCGGAGTCTCCTCTGGCAAGCCCTCATATCCTTTACCAGATCACCGCGAGTATACCAACCGCCCGGACCGCCGTAAAGGCGAAATCCAGCACTGGCGGCTGCCCGCCCATCAGACTCGTGTAAAAAGCCGCCCCTTGTGAGTCGTCGGCATCGATGCATCCGCTGTGACGATTGATATGGAGGCCGCGCTCGCCTTGATTCCGGCTGGCTCCACCTGATGTGACGGCAAACGCCGATCCGAACTGGATCGGCGTTTGTTCATTTATCGGCGCTCTCCGCCGCACACTGCGCTTCGAAGGAAGTCTGCGATTTCTGCCCGGTGCGCTCCATAAAATCGACCAGCCGCTCTTCGAGCAGCCCATAGCTCGTATGGTGGATTTCAAGCGGCAGTTCGAGGTATTCCGCGACCTCTTCCGCTTTATCCAGCAGCGCCGGGTCTTCCGCCTGAACGAGGTATACCAGCCGTTTATAGTTCGCAAAAAAGACGCTCTTGAGCGATGGAAACTCGTGCAGGCCCATCCCCTTGATAACCAATCCCTCAAACCCGCGCAGCAGGAAATCGGTCAAAAAATATGTCCCCGGCTCCTCTTCCATCAATTTCTGAAAGGTATCCCCACCGTACATTTCGTAGCAGTGCGGCCCGGCGATGCGCTCAATGCCGTAGCGATCGAGCAGCTTATCCAGCGCCCCGACCGTGCCACAGTCACCATAGACGACGAGCAGGCGATCATACCGATCTTTCAGGGATTCCAGCCGCTTCTCAACCTCCGGCGTGATGCGCTCCGGCACCATGTGGATCAGGGCCGGGATGCCAAACAGGTCGACATCCCATCCGTGAAGCCGGATGATAGCCATGACTTCCCGCGCCAGAGCACCGCAGAGGATGAAAGCCGTTTTCATGAGCGACTCCGCCGACGGCTGCGCCTCCGCCCGCGCCCTTCGCCTTCCTCACGGTAAGCGCTCAGCCACGCCATGCAGTTCTCGTCATGCCCCATCAGGACATCGGCGGCGAGGATCGCCTCTTTGATCTCGGCCTCCATCGGATTGGTGATGGCGGATGTCATCCCGCTGCCAATCGCCATCGAGATAAAATGAGCGTTCATGGCGGGCCTGCCCGGCAGCCCAAACGAGACGTTGCTCGCGCCGCAGACCGTGTTAACGCCCAGCTCCTCGCGCACCATCCGCACGATCTCGAACACCATCCGTCCCGAACCCCGGATCGCCCCGGCAGGCATGACGAGCGGGTCGATCAGCACGTCCTCGCGCGGGATGCCGTAATCCTCCGCGCGCTCGACGATCTTCTTAGCCACCTTGAACCGCTCGACGGGGTCCTGCGAGATGCCGGTTTCGTCGTTCGAGATGCCGATGACGGCAGCCCCATGCTTTTTGATCAGTGGCAGCACGACCTCAAGTCGCTCTTCTTCCCCCGTCACCGAGTTGACGAGCGGCTTGCCCTCGTAAGCCTCTAACCCACGTTCGAGCGCCTCGATGACGGACGAGTCGATGGACAGCGGCACGTCGGTGATGGACTGCACGAGCCGGATCGCCTCTGCGAGGATGGCAGGCTCGTCGGCCATCGGAATTCCGGCGTTGACATCCAGCATGTGCGCGCCCGCCTCGACCTGGGCGATCGCATCTGCCTCCACACGGCTAAAATCACCGGCGGCCATCTCGCGGGCGAGCGCCTTGCGCCCGGTCGGGTTGATCCGCTCGCCGATAATCGTGAAGGGGCGATCTGGCCCGATGACGACGGTTTTCGTCGCCGAGCTAATGACTGTATCCACAGATAAGGTATGCTCCTTTTTCGCTTGCAGCCGACGGTCTGAATATCGTCACACGATGCCCGCTGCCGCCGCCTTCCGCAGCGCGTTCGCCATCGCCTCAAGGTGGGTG
>CAZWUX010000539.1:0-2465 GCA_964637665.1 uncultured Anaerolineae bacterium | reverse complement strand
TTGTCCGCGCGCGTGCCGCTGCCATCGTACAGCACGAACACCTGCCTCTCCACCGAATTGCTGACGCCATGCAGGTGCGCGTTAGGCGCGGCGAACAGCGTCCCGGCGAGGTAAATGTCGAACGTCCCATCGAGATGCACGCCGAGCGTCCGTTCGACGTGGATCAACGCCCCCTCGACCAGCGCGACGGTGTCCGCCAGCGTTTGCTGGGCGTAACTGTCCGGCTGGTAGTGGAGCGTGAAGCGCGGGTTTTCATGCGTGAGAGGGTAGTTACGTGCGAGGTTGCCGTTGAGCGTCGAGCGCGCCCACCCGCTGCGGTGGATGCGGGTGGGCAGGGTCAGCGCATCGCCCGCCGGGGAGCCTCCCGCCCCGCTCCCTTCGGGCGTGGGGTCCTCCGGCGGCACGAACGGGATGCGTATCCGCTGCCCCGCGTAAATCTCCCCTCCCTCGCCGATGTTGTTGGCGGCCTGAATCTGGGCCGGTTCGACCCCGTAATCCTCGGCGATGCCGATCAGCGTCTCCCCCGGCTGCACGACGTGCCAGCGCCCCGCCCGGTCGGGCGGCAGCGGGATCACGAGCACCTGCCCCTCGCGCAGCATCGTGTTCAGCGGCAGATTGTTGACCTCCGCAAGCCGTTGGAGCGGCACGCCGTACAGCGCCGCCAGCCCGGCCAGCGAGTCCCCCTCCCCGACGACGTGCTCGAAATACTGCGGCGTCGGCTCAGGTGCGTCGGCGGGGGCCTCCGGCGCGGAGGGCGTCTCCGGCGTGAGGGTGACGGGGGGCGCGGTGGCGGTGGGCGGCGGGGTCGGCGTTTCGGTCGGCGTGGGCGACGGCGGTGCGGCGATCCCTATCCAGCCGGAATTCCGCAGAAGGAAGATCACCCCGACGGCAGCGCACAGGACGAGCGCCAGCACGGCAGCGCCCAGCGTGATCTCGCGCGGGCCGATGGATCTGGGTTTATCGTAATACTGGATCGTACTCTTTTGCCTGCGCATGATTCTCTTGCGTATTGAATTGGCCGGGCCTCGCGGGCCATCAGGGGGCGTAGCGCCCCCAGTCCGGGCCAAAGCTGCTCACGCCCTGTTGAGTCAGGCGTGTCAGCGTATTGTCGTCGAGTTCCAGGCGGAAAATGGATGTGTCGCCGTCCTCCGTCCGGTTGAAGAAGATCGACCCCCCGCTGCCCCACGTGGCGCGCCCGTTCTGCCCCTCGGCGACGAGCGGCGTCGACCGCCCGCTGTCCACGTCGAGCGCGTAGATGGCATCCACCCGCCCGACCTCGTCCAGCGTATTGAAGACGATGGTCGATCCATCCGGCGACCACGCCGGGAAGCGGCAGTCGAGGCCGGGGCAGTCATAGAAGCCGACGAGTTCTCCCTGCGGGTAAGACAGGATCGCGATCTCCCACGGGCCGCGCTCCTCCGTCATGTACGCGATCCAGCTCCCATCCGGCGAAAACTGGGGCGCGCGATCCCCAAAGTCGTTGTTCGTCAGCCGGGTGTGCTCGCCATCCAGCGTGGTCACGACGATCTCACTCTCTGCCCCACTGCCCGACTCGTACACCAGCGCCGATCCATCCGGCGACCAATCGGGATGGCGGTCGGGGGCCGGGTCGGTTGTGATGCGCTGCACGTTGTCCCCATCCACATCCATCACGTAGATGTCCGGCGACAGCCCGCCCGTACGCAGCGACTCGAACGCGATCTGCTTTCCGTCCGGCGACCAGTCCGGCTCGCCATCATAGGTCTCATTGTCCGTTAGCTGGCGGAGATTCAGCCCATTCTCGTCCATGATCCAGATTTCGGCGTTCTCGTTCGTGCCCTGCGTGAAGGCCAGCCACCCACTGCCGAAGGGCGTCGCAGCCTGCTCCGGCGCGGCGTCCGTCACGACGACGAGGACCGGCGTCTGCGAGGGGATCGCCGTCGGCTCGATCAGCCGTCCCGGCTCGGTGGGCGGCGGGGTCGGGGAGGCGGTCGGCGTGCTGTTCGATCCGGTTGATCCTGTGGATGCCGCCCCGCCGGGCGTCATGGGTTGCAGAAACGGCGTCGCGGTGGGCATCAGGCCGAAGGGCAGGGAGCCGTTCATCACGTACGACCCGGCGATGGCGGCGGCGGCCAGCACCAGCGCCCCGACCACAACGAGCAGGGCCGCCGACAGCCACGTGGGCATTGCCCGCCTTCTGGGCGGCGGCTCCGGCCCCCGCCTGCGCGGCGGCCCGACCCCGGCCCCCGGCGGCGATGCACCCCCCGCGGCGGCGGGCGGGATCGCGCCCGCTGCGAACGCCTGCGTCACCCGGCGGAAGTCGGCGGCGAGCGCGCTGGCCGTCGGGTAGCGCGATTCGGGCTTTTTCGCCATCGCCCGCCCGATGACCCGGTCGAACGCAGCGGGCAGATCACTGTCGACCTCACGGACGGACGGGACCGGGTCGCGAACCTGTTTGTACATCACCGCGAGGGGCGTATCCGCCT
>CAZWUX010000538.1:0-2527 GCA_964637665.1 uncultured Anaerolineae bacterium | reverse complement strand
CGCCCGGCGCGAATTCGAACAGGCCGTCGCCCTGGATCCGCAAAATCCGGCCCTGTCCGTCGAAGTCGCCAGCACCTATCGCCTCGAAGGTCTACTCCCGGATGCCGAACACTGGATGGAAGCGGCAGTCGGGCAGTCGGGCGGCTCGTACGAATTCCGGCTGCTGCTCGCGCAGTTCTATGTAGACGAAGAGTACCTGCTGGACGAGAAGGGAATCCCGCTGGCACGGGCCCTCGTCGATGAGAACCCCGGCAGCGCTGACGCGCACGCTGCGCTGGGATGGGGATACTTCCTGCTCGGCGAATATGGCGATGCTTTCGCCGAAATGGACACTGCCCTCGAACTCGACCCTGATCTGCCCCGTGCCAACGCCCACAAAGCCGTCTTACTCGAATCGCAGAATCGGTTGGACGAGGCAGTCGCATACTATTCACGCGCCGTCGAACTCGACCCTGAGGGTTACTTCGGGGCTTTTTCCCGGCGTGCATTGGAAAGGATCGTCCCATAATGTTTAGAAAACCACCCTCGCGCCAGAGCGATAATCGCAATGCCACGCCCGAAGAGCGGCAGGCGGCACTCGAAGAAGGCCGCCGGAAAGCCAATCGGCAAGGGATAATCCGTTCGGTTATCATGCTGATCCTGCTGACTGTGCTGGCCGTATACATGGCGCTCAAACCGCGCGATCCAGAGGTGGTATCGATCATCACCGCCACCGCCCTCGACGAGGACTATCAGCCGGTCGAGGAGACCGATACCTACCAGCCGGACGATACCTTCGCGGTGTCGGTTCAGGTGGTCGACTTCCCGCCCGATGCGGAGCTTACCGCCCGCTGGCGGCTTGAAGGCGATGTGATCCGCGAGACGGTGTTCGAATCGGAGTTCTCCGGCAGCGGCTACATCGCCCGCCGCTTCAATGAGGAGGGCGTCCCGACGTTCGTCGGGATGGCACCCGGCACGTCGGCCGCGGCTTCGTGCTCGATAGTTCAGAACCCTGGCCCGCAGCGCGCTACTCGGTCGAGATCGTCTACGAGGGTAAAGTGCTCGACAGCACGCAGTTCTGGGTGAAAGAATAGTCGACTCGAATGGGGGGGAACCTTCCGGGGCTGTCCGGCGTCTTGTTATTGGTGGGCGAGGGCGTTTGACCCTGCCCTGTGACCGGAATGTGTTGTGTAATGAAGGAGGTTTCTGGTGAATACTCGACGAACAGCGCGGATGAGTGTTATTGTGATCGGCCTCGTTTGTCTGGCCGTTCTGGGTGCCGGTTGCAGCCAGCCTTTGCCGCCAGCCGGTGAAAGTGAGGCAACGATGCAGCCGCCTGATAGTAAACCATCGGAGGATCAGCCGGGCGTCACCCCGACTCCCCAGCCGGACTCCCCGATCGATGTCCCCGCCGGGTCGGAATCGACCTCCGGTGATGTTTCTTACGCTAAAGCCGCCGTCGACCGTGATACAAATCCCCCGGTCGATCAGGCCCGGCAGGATGAGCTGGTTGGCGGCAACAGCGCATTTGCCTTCGATCTGTACCAGGCCGTCCGTGACAATGATCAGAACTGTATCTATTCGCCCTACAGCATCTCGCTCGCCCTGGCGATGGCTTATGCGGGCGCGGGCGGCAGCACCGAGCAGCAGATGGCGCAGACTCTTCACTACACGCTGCCGCAGGATCAGCTTCATCCGGCCTTCAATGCGCTCGATCTTTACCTCGAAAGTCTGGACGAAGGAGGAAGCGCCCCGGTGGGCGAGGGGGAGACCCAGCCCTTCCGCCTGAATATCGCCAATGCCATCTGGGGACAGTCCGGCTTCCCCTTCACCGACGCTTATCTCGATACGCTTGCCCTGAATTACGGTGCGGGGCTTCGTCTGGTCGATTTTATGAACCAGCCTGAGCCTGCCCGGTTGGCGATCAATCAGTGGGTGGAAGACGAGACCGAGGAGCGGATCAAAGACCTGTTAGCGCCCGGAACCATCACTGCCGATACCCGGCTTGTGCTGACCAATGCCATCTATTTCTACGGGGCGTGGATGATGCAGTTCGAAGAGTCGGCCACTCAGGACGCGCCCTTTACCCTGCTCGACGGCAGCCAGGTCACCGCCTCGATGATGAGCCAGTCCGATCGTTTTCTCTACACCGAGGGTGAGGGCTTCCAGGCCATGCAGATGCACTATGAGAACGGCAGCGCCTCGATGACCGTCATTCTGCCGGAGGAAGGCAGCTTCGAGTCGGTCGCCGCTTCGCTTGACAGCGCCCGTTTCGAAGAAATCACGGGCGCGATGCAGGGTCAGCAGTTGGATGTCTACATCCCGCGCTTCGAATATGAAGCCGAGTTAAATCTCTCGCAGGCGCTCGTCGATCTGGGTATGCCTGACGCCTTCAACCCCTTTGTCGCTGATTTCTCTGCCATCGCCGGGCCGGATCAGCCGCTCTTTATCAGCGATGTGATCCACAAGGCCTTCGTGGAGGTCGACGAGCAGGGAACCGAGGCCGCCGCTGCCACTGCCGTGATCATGGAGCTGGGCATGGCGATGC
>CAZWUX010000537.1:0-2527 GCA_964637665.1 uncultured Anaerolineae bacterium | reverse complement strand
TCCAACAAGGGGGGACACATCGCAGCGCAGCGGAGATGAGGGGGGTTCCTGTTGAATACCCTCAGAGGGGCCGGGACAGAACATCGCTACCCTGCCGGAGCGACCGTCGCTCCGCGCGGCCAACCACGCCCTCCGGCCCGGAGCGGTTCATTCCCATAACTGAAAGACTGATAGACTGACCGGCTGAGCGCCCCCTACCCCACCCGGCTAATTGACAATCGTCCCAACAATTAGTAGGATTCTAACAAGGTCAGCCAGTACCCAACTCCTACTCCAACAGGTTGACATCCGGCGGAGACATCGCGACCACGCATGTGAAGGAAGCGCCGCTTTCTTCCCCCCACCCCCTCTGCCGCTAACGCTAGCGTTCGTCGAGGACTCATTTTCGTTCGATCCTGCGGGCCTTCGTGCTGACGCCCGCTCCGCCGCGCGGCGGAGACGACGGAGCCGTCTCTGGACGTGTCAGACGGCGTCCCTTCGTTTCGTTTTGCGCGGCGGATTCAGGCGGGCGCAGCCCGGATGGAGTAACAAGCAAACTCGTAAGAGTTTGCCGCAAACCGCAGGTTTGCCATTCACACCGTGCCGTCGATCGGGCCATTATCTCGACGGGTGAAACCCGCTTTATCGCTCGACTCCCGTGCGCGCGGCGGAACGCGCACGACGATGGCTGGCAGCAGCCGGAGGAAAACACCTATGCTACGTCGAAGCGGATTCCTGGTTCTGGGCGTCATCGTGCTGCTCGCCATCGGCATCACGGGGGCCTTTGCCCGGTTGAACGACCCTGAAATCGTGCCCGGCAATACCTTTACCGCCGGGTCCATCGACCTGACCGTCGACGGCCAGAGCGGCTCGATCACGGCCAGCTTCAACGCCGACAATATGGATCCCATGCTCGACGGCGAGAGCGAGGGCGACGCGGAGGTGAAGGGCGGGTGTGTCGCGCTCGCCAACGTCGGCTCGGTGCCCGGCGCGCTGTCCGTCCGGGTGATGTACCCCGTCAGCCACGAGGACAAGGTCTGGGAGCCGGAGGCCGACGCGGGCGACTCGCCGGGCGTGCAGGTCGACCCATCGTTCTCCGACTCGGTGAACGACGACGGCGGCAACGGGGAGCTGTGGGATCAGCTCGCGCTCCAGTTCTGCATCGACGGCAACAACGACGGCGCGTGCGAGGCCGGTGCGGACGACACCCTCATTTACAGCAACTACGGCCACCCCGGCAGCGACTACAGCACGACCTACCACCTGCCGCTCGGCGACGATCTGGCCGATGACGACGGCATCATACTGGCGCCGGGCGATTCGCGCGTGTTCTGCACGGACGCCGTGTGGGTGGGCGACACGACCGACTGGTGGTGGTGGGACGAGGGTCTCGGATACACTAACAACGTGGCGATGAGCGACGACGCCGAGTTTGACATCGAGTTCGCGCTCACGCAGGTTGAATAACACATGGTGGAAGCGCGGCCCGGCGGGCGGGGCGTCCTTCCGCAGAGCGTATCTGCTGGAGTCTATGTACCGGCTGTCTGTCCTGCGCCGCCGAGCGCTGGTCCGGTGGGTGGTCAATACCACCGGAACGATCATCTTACTCTGTGTGCTGGCGCTGGTGGCGCTGACCCAGTACGACATCGGGCCGATCCGGGCGGTCGTCGTGCGCAGCGGGTCGATGGCTCCCAGGCTCCGGCCCGGTGACCTCGCCCTCGTCAACGTGACGGAGGCCGCGAGGGAGGACGTGATCGTCGACGACATCATCCTGTTTCACGACCCGGAGGGCAGGCCCATCATCCACCGCGTGATCGCCACGTCGAACAGGGGCTATATGACGAAAGGCGATGCGAACGAGGAGCCTGATCCGTTCTTTGTGGAGGAGGTCGAGGGCGTGCAGGTCGGCAAAGTGCCGTGGATAGGCTACGGCCTCCAGTACTTGCAGGACGGGTTCAGGGTCATTGCCAGGGCGCTGAGTTAGCTGGGACGGGAGAGGGCATTATGAAATTACTCAGAGGATTGCTGGTCGTTTTCGTGCTGCTGGCCGCCATCGGCGCGCTGTCCTCGGCGTGGGCGTCGCTCAACGACGAGGAGGTGCTCGACCTTCAGGGGCGGGCCGCCACGTTGATGGTCGGCGTGGGCGCGGGTGAGTCGATGGATACCGGCATATCGCTGGGCGAGAATCTGAAGCCGGGCGACAGCGGAAGCATCCCCATCACCATCGCCAACGAAGGGACGATCGACGGCGTGGTCTGCGCGCAGGTTCAGGGCGAGATTCCCTATTACCTCTCCGTGAATCTGGAGAACATCTGCGGGAGCGTGCTGGGCGCGGGCGAGGAAACCACCATCACGCTGTACTGGACGGTGCTCGACGTGGACATGGGCACGGGCGGCCAGACGTTCGATCTGTCCATCCACGTGTCCATCGAGCAGCCGTAGGTAACACACCACCGATGAAGATAGGGGCCAGGCTCGCCTCGATTGCAGCCGTCTGTATCGCGCTTTTTCTGGTTACGGCGTGGGTCGCGACCGGGGCCAGCGCATG
>CAZWUX010000536.1:0-2531 GCA_964637665.1 uncultured Anaerolineae bacterium | reverse complement strand
GGGGGTTGGGCGATCTGATGCCCGGCACGGTAGCGGAAGGCCTGATCCTGACCGGGTTGTGGCCGCTGCGCTGGTTGATCGTGGCCGGGATCGCGCTGACGCCCGCTTTAATGCTGAACGTCGTGCGGCTCGACGCGGCGAGCTTCGGAAGCTGGCAGGAATCCGCGCAGGTGCTCGGCGGGGCGACCCCCGCCAGCCGGGCGGCGTGGCTCGTGACGCGAGGGCGCATCCCGTTTTTCCGGGTGGGGATGCGGGCGCTCAGCGCGGGGATCGTGCCGTGGGCGGCGCTGATGGTCGGCGGCGCGCTGGGGGTGAGCATCGCCCTGTGGGTGAGCGATCCGCCGTTCGCGACGCTGAGCGCACTGCTGGCGGGCACGTTCGGCATCGCGCTGCTGGCCGCCGGATGGGGCGTGCTGTCGATGACGCCGCTGCTGGCAGGAAAATTAGAGATCGTACGGTTTGCGCTGCATGTCGGGCTGGTGGGTGGGTTGATCTTCGCGACGCGCCGCCTGACACGCGGCGCGGGGGCGGCGGTCGCCCGAATATTCCCATCGCCGCCCGGCCCCGGCGACCGGGATGAGCAGTCAGAAGGTGACTATGGCGACCCAGCCTGAATCAACACCACTCGTCGAACCCCCTTCACGCATTGGCGGTTGGATACGGCGCAACCCGGTGGCGTTGAAGGAATTACGGGGACGGATGCGCGGCTCGCGGGCGTTCGTCGTGCTGACGATCTACGTCGCGCTGATGAGCGTTTTTACCGTCGTGCTGTACCTGATCTACACGGCCTCAGCGAGCGTCACGTTGAGCACGTCGGGGGGAGTGATCGGCAAGACGATCTTCGCCGGGCTGGTCGGGATCGAACTGTTCCTGGTGTGCTTCGTGGCCCCGGCCTTCACGGCGGGGGCGATCAGCGGGGAGCGCGAACGGCGGACCTTTAACCTGCTGCGCACGACGCTGCTGCCCGCGCGGCGGATCGTCACCGGCAAGCTGCTCTCGGCGCTGGCGTACATCGTGCTGCTGCTGCTCGTCGCCGTGCCACTGCAAAGCCTCGCCTTCCTGATGGGGGGCGTGACGATCGAGGAAGTGCTGCTGTCGGTGGAACTGCTGCTCGTGACGGCCATCGGGTATGGCGCGGCGGGCATCTTCTTCTCGGCGGTGACGAAGCGGACGCTCGCGGCGAGCATCCTGACGTACACTTTCGCGCTCGTCATGACGGTGGCGATGCCGCTCGCGACGCTCGTGTTCGGCATGTTCACCGGGTTCGGCGTGGTGGGCATGGGCGCGGGCATAGGCAGCCCGTTCGTCGAGGCGCTGCTGACGTACCTCTTCGAGTTGGTGGCGGCGACGAACCCCATCGCTACTGCCGTGCTGACGGAGGCGCTGCTCCAGCAGCAGGGGACGGCGTTCTTCTTCATGCAGGCCTTGAGCAATGGGACGAAAATCCCACTCGTTTCGCCCTGGATCACGTACACCGCGATCTACCTGCTCGCGACGGTCGCCTTCGTGCTGCTGGCGATCCGCGAGGTGCGACGCACGCAGGCGACGGATTAAGGCGATACAAAGGCTATGGCCTACGAACGGATCTTCCAGCAGGCGGTCGTCGACGCCGACCCACATCTGAGCCGGATCTACGGTGGGCTGCGGGCGTGGCATAACCGGCTGCGCGTGCAGCAGAGCCTCCGGTGGGTGCCGCGCGGGCTGGCGGTGGGGCTGCTTGCTGCTGCGCTGGTCGCTGGGGCAGGGCGGGTCTGGCCGCTGATGGGGCGGGCCGCGCTGATCCGGGTGAGTGTGCTGCTGGCCGGGATCGGGGTCGTGGTGGCGCTCATCCTCGTGTGGGCGTGGCGGCGACCGATGCTGGCACTCGCCCGGCGGTTCGACCTGCTGTTCGGGCTGAGGGAACGGCTCTCGACGGCGGTCGAGATCGTCGAGGGCGGGCTGCGCGTCGAATCGGATGCGCTGGCGGCGGCCCAGCGCGTTCGCGCCGCCGGATCGATAGACGCCGTCGATGCGCGGCGGGCGCTGCCGATCCGGCTCGATTGGCGGGACTGGGCGCTGCCGGTCGTCGCGCTGGGGGCGCTTGTGGCAGCCATCGCGCTGCCGAATCCGCAGGAAGCGGTGCTGGAGGAACAGGCCGCGCTGGAAGAAGCCGTGCTCGAACAGCTCATGATGCTCGAAGAACTGCGCGACGAGGCGCTGACCGACGAATCGCTGACGGAGGCGGAGCGCACGGTGGTCGTCGAACAGCTCGACGAGGCGATCGAGACGCTCTCGCAGGAGGGCGTGACGCCTGAGGAGGCAATGGCGGCGCTCGATGCGGCGGAGCAGGCACTCAGGGACCTCGGTCAGATGAGCGCGGAAGCCCGGCAGGAGGGACTTCAGGGATCGGCAGGGCAGTTCGGGGACGCGGGGTTGGGGGATGTCGGGGAGGCGCTTCAGGAGGGGGATTTCAGTGGAGCGGGTGAGGCGCTTGCAGACTCGCTCGACGACCTGAGCGCGGATGACCTCGAATCGCTGGCGGACGCGCTCGA
>CAZWUX010000535.1:0-2535 GCA_964637665.1 uncultured Anaerolineae bacterium | reverse complement strand
GAACATCGACAACATGCAGTTGTTCGACGCCGAGACCGAGCAGGCCATCCGCTAGGGCCACGACCGCGCAGATAAACGCATCGGGGCGGACCATGCGGCGGTCCGCCCCGTTTCACGCCCATATCCTCGCCCGGCGCACCTGCGACCTATCTCCCCCCATGCCAGATCGCGAGCAGCGGCCCATCCGCCCCGTGAACGGGATCGGTTTTGGGCAGCGGGACCACGCGGATGTTGTTCAACACTTCCGGGCGCTCGCCGGGCTTCCCCGTGCGTAAATCCCAATTCTGCCCGCGCGGATACGCGCCCACGACCCGGAACCCGGCGGACGCGCCCTCATTGCAGTGCCCGACCCCCGCCGGGATCACGACCACGTCCCCCGCCCGGACTTCCAGCGTTTGCCCGTTTTCGCCACCGAACCGCACCCGCGCCAGGCCGTTCACCACGCCCAGCGCCTCGTGCGCCGTGCTGTGGTAATGGTGGTAGCCATACACGCCATTGACCCACGTGCCACCCCAACCATTGCGCTCGAACAGCGCGCGGCACGCGGCGGCGTTCGCCTCAAGCAGCGCGCCGGGGTAAACCAGCAGCGGCAGGTCAGGGTTGTTGGGGATGCTGCCGTCGTCCTCGAACAGGATGGTCTGCACGTCGTCCGCCATAGCTGCTACTCCGCCCGCTCGACTTCATAATCCGGCCCGGACGCCTGCGTGAGGTCGACCGTCACCTCGCGCCCGCCCCAGCCGTCGACCAGATCGTGCGCCCGGACGGTCACTTCCATCACGCCATCAGGGATCGCGATCCCACTCTGGCTGCGGGTGAAGGGCTGCTCATTTTCATGAGGGTGCAGCAGCAGACGGGTGAACTCCGTCGACGTGTCCGGGTTGATCACCTCCCCATCCGGTGTCACGACATCCCACCCATCGGCGTAATCCTCCCAGCCCGTGTCCGGGTGCTCGACCGTCACATGGAACGTCCACGTGCCATCCGCGCCCTCGACGGCCCGCACGAAGGTCACGTCAGCATTTGCCGTACCTGTCGATCCGGCCTCGCGCGGCGTGGGTGTAGCAACGCTGCGCGTTGCACTGGGAGTTGCGTCAGCAACTCCAACTGGCTCCACGAAGTCGGTGGAGGCCGGTTCGGTTGGTGTGGGAGTTTGGGAATCGCCCGGCGCGTCAGTCGGCGGGATCGCCGTCGGCTCCAGCGCCTCGACCGGCTCCACCGTGTCGGCGGACGCCGCCTCACCGGGCGTCAATGCGTTTCCCGGCGCGGGCGCTTCGCCTCCACAGGCGGCCAGCGCCAGCGCAGCAATCAGGGGTATGGTGAGAAATAGGGCAGATCGTCCGAGCATGGCACTTCCTTCCGATACGATTCCGTTTCCTGATCTGAGCTTACCGTCCGGGGTAGGGCGATTCAATCGGGGTGGGTACCGGGGGTTACAGCCCGCGATCTGCGCTATAATGGCCCCCGATGTGTCACTCCACTTCCAGAAAGCCCCCACCTCTGGTGAGGGGTGAATGACGGGGCCGAAGGCCCCACAGGGCGAAGCCCTGATGGAGTGTCAAGCAAACCCTCACGGGTTTGCCGCAGACCCTCACGGGTTTGCCGCAGACCCTCACGGGTTTGCCGTTCACCGGCCTGAGAAACAGGATCGTCAGCATGGCAAGTGAGGCCCCCGCGACCCCACAACCCACACAGATTCCTGAGCGCGCAGACACCCGGCGTCTGATCCTCTACGGGCTGGCGATCTGCCTGATCATCGCCGTCAACTGGATCGTCTACAGGAACGCGGTGCGGCCCATCCTGTTCCGCGCCGACGACCTCGCCCAGATCGAGCTGGTGCGCGAGCACGGCCCATTCTCCGGCTTCGGCGGCACGACGTTCGACAGCCTCTATCTGGCCGACATCTACTACCGGCCTATGTTCACCCTGCAAATGTGGATTATGTACCGCCTGTTCGGGCTGAACTACACCGGCTATCAGGCGACCATTCTGGCGATCCACGTACTGGGTGCCATCGCCCTGTTTTACGCCCTCATCCGGCTGGGAGCCAACATCCCCACCGCGACGATCGCCGCCGCGTTCTTCTCCGTGCATCCCTACATCAGCGAGCACGTGATGTGGATTTCGGATTCGGCGGTGCTCACCCGCCTGATCATGATGCTGATCTTGATCGTGCTGCCGCATCACAAAGAGAGCTGGAAGTGGTATGCGGGACTGGGCGCGCTGCTTTTCCTCGCTCCGATTACACGCGAGACGGGGCTGGCTATCGTCGGCGGGACGTTCGTTTACGCCATCGCCGCCTATCTGTTCGGCCACCTCGACCGCCGGGCGGCGATCATCGTCGCCGCGATGTGCCTGGCGAGCGTCGCCGCGTATTTCACGCTGCGGGCCGTCGGCACGGGCGCGCTGGTGCGCTCCGTCCCGGTCGAAAGCTCCGGCATCCTGCGCACCGAATACACCGCCGAGCAGATCGCCGCCGGTTCGCCGGGAAAGAGGCGGGGGCTGTACGTCTACTCTGTGATCGCGTATCTCACCGGG
>CAZWUX010000534.1:0-2539 GCA_964637665.1 uncultured Anaerolineae bacterium | reverse complement strand
CACCGTATCCTCGCCGACGACCGCGAGGCGGTGATCGGGTACATCATCGAGCTTCGGCGCGACGCCGCCCGCATCGACCTCGTGGCGGACAACGCCGGGTTCGAGTTCGTCTGCGATCTGACGCTGGCCGATTACGCCGCGTCGGCGGGTGGAGCGGTGGTCCATCTGCACCTCAAGCCGTACCCGTTCTACGTGTCTGACGCGATGATCAAGGATTTTCACGAGACGGTGGCGCACCTCGCCGGGAGCGAGGATGCGCACGTGCGGGCCTTCGGCGAGCGGCTGGCCGATCACGTCGAGGCGGGCCGCCTCGTGCTGCACGACGACACGTTCTGGACCTCGCCGCTCGCGATGTGGGCGCTGCCCCGACGCCTTCAGGACGAGTTCATGGAGTCCGAACTCGTGATCACGAAGGGCGACCTCAACTACCGGCGTTTGCTGGGTGACCGCCACTGGCCGTTCACGACGCCCTTCACGGCGGTGGTCGACTACTTCGCCGCGCCGCTGCTGGCGCTGCGGACGTGCAAATCGGAGGTCATCGTCGGCCTTGAGCCGGGCCAGCCCGACGCCGCCGCAGAAGAGGACCCGGACTGGCTGGTCAACGGCCAGTGGGGCGTGATCCAGTTCGCGCCGTGAGGGCTGCGCTGGCCGCTACGTGGGTTCCGCGCGGCGAACTCCCCCGCCTGCGCGCCATGCTGGACGACCTGCGGGCGCTGTACGGCGCGGTGATCGTCGCGCTGCCGCCCGACGTTCCCCCGGACATCACACAATCGCTGCACGCGCTGCCGGGCGTCGAGCCGCTGACCGGGGTCGACTGGCCCGCCGCGCGCCACGAGTCCGTGCGGCGGGCGCTGGCGGCGGGTGCAGAGTACGTCCAGTACTGCGACTTCGACCGGCTGCTCCACTGGCTGGAGGTGTTCCCCGCCGAACTGCGCGACGTGGTGGCGGGGATCGATCGGGCGGACTGCGTCGTGCTGGGCCGCACCGCGCGTGCGTGGGACACGCATCCCCGCTGCATGGCCGAGACGGAGGCGCTGTTCAACGTCCCATTCTCACACCTGCTGGGCGTCGAGGGGTGGGATTTCGGGGCAGGCTCGCGGACGTTCCGCCGGGAGGCGGCGGCCTTCCTGCTCGCGCACAGCCCGCCGGAGGATGGCTGGGCCATCGACGCGGCGTGGCCGCTCATGCTGGTTCGGAGCGGCTACGATGTGGCCTACCGGGCGGTCGATGGGCTGGAATGGGAGACGCCGGATCAGTATCGCAGCGCGGCAGCGCCGGATGCCGTCCGGCGGGCGATGGCGGCGGCGTGGGACGCCGACCCGGTCCGCTGGCGGGAGCGGGTGGGGGTGGCGGATGCCATTCTGCGGGCCGGATTTCGAGCTGCCGCCCGCATCCCGACGTCGCCCGGCCCCGGCGGGTGATGTGCTAGCCGTCGGCCTACCGGGTCAATAAGATCGGGATGTCGACCCGCTCGATCAGCCGCCGCAGCGTGTCCTTCCCCAGCAGCGATGGGCGGCCCGGCAGGGCCAGCAGGTCGGCCTTCTCGGTGGCGATCACCTCCAGCAGGGCGGGCAAATCCGGCTCGATCAGCCAGCGGCAGAGCGCCTGCTGCGATAGATCGGCCAGCCGGTCGAACGCGTTTCGCTGGTGGAGCCGGGCCGTCTGGTGGTTATCTGCGATACAGACGACAGATAGATAGCCGCCCAGCCGCTCGACGATCCGTTTGGCGAGCGCCAGCGTACTCTGGCCCCGCTCGGAGCCGTCGTAGAGCACGATCGCGGTCGGCTTTGCGGGCAGAGGCCGGTCGAGCAGCAGGACGGGGCGTGTCGTGCCCTCCAGCACGGCGCTGGCCGTCGAGCCGAGCCGCCGCCTGCCGGGTCGGCTGGCCCGCCCCAGCACGATCAGGTCTGCCTCGCTCATCCCCGCGATCAGCTCGTTGGCGACCGCCCCCCGGCGCACGCGATACGTCCATGTCACCTGCCGCTTGGATGCGACGGTCTGGATCGCACGGTACACACGCCCGGACTGGGCGTCGATCGAGCGGCGCACGCGGCGGGTGTCAAGCTCGTGGACGGTGGCCGAGAAGGTGCGGACCTCACGCGCGACGGGCAGGTTGGCAAGCTGGAGCAGCGTCACGTCCTCGACGAACATGCCCAGCAGTTCGGCGTCGAGGCGGGCGGCCAGGTCCGCCGCGCCGCGCAGCGCGCCGAGGCTCTGCGGCGAGGCGTCGACGGCGGCCAGAATCCGCCGGATGGTGGGTGCGTCTTCGCTCATAGGTGGATCGATCCCCTGTGGCTCGTCATTCGTCGCCGTTCTTATCCTCAGATTTGGCATATTCCGCGCGCTGCTTCGCCATCGTCTCGAGTCGGGCCTGCACCCGCCCGTTGATCGTGTCGGCGGGGTAGTGGCCTTCCTCGTCAGGCTGGCCCGCCGGGATTCCCGTCAGAAGCTCAATGCCTTCATCGATGGTTTCAACGGCGTACACGTGGAATTCCCCTGCTGACACGGCGTCGATCACCTCCTGCCGGAGCATCAGGTT
>CAZWUX010000533.1:0-2543 GCA_964637665.1 uncultured Anaerolineae bacterium | reverse complement strand
GGCGCGTCATCATCATGACCGACGCCGACGTGGACGGCGCGCACATCCGCACGCTGCTGCTCACGTTCTTCTTCCGCTACATGCCGCACCTCATCGAGGAAGGGCATCTGTACATCGCGCAGCCGCCGCTCTATCTCATCAAGGCGGGCAAAGAGGAGCACTACGTCTACACCGAGGCCGAGCGCGAGGCTACGATCAAGAGCCTGGATGGGAAGAAGTACGATCTCCAGCGGTACAAGGGTCTGGGTGAGATGAACCCCACGCAGCTCTGGGAGACGACGATGGACCCCGACAATCGCATCCTACTGCAAGTGGCAATCGAGGATGCCGCCGCCGCCGATCGGACGTTCGACATGCTGATGGGGTCCAGCGTGCCCCCACGCAAGAAGTTCATCCAGACGCACGCCAAGAACGTGCGCAATCTGGACGTGTAGTCGCCGGGGTTGCGATGCGCGGAGCGTCCGCGCGCTGCACAGTCACACACAGGCGAATCAAAACTGCGAGCGGTATATCCACCGCTCGCAGTTGCATTTACGTGGTAATCTGTGTAGATCGGTCGAACAGCCAGCAGAAGCGCTCAGGCTGCACACGTTCGTGGATAGCCTTCTGGCTGGCGAAAGGACAATCAGCCGGTGAGACAGTTCATCAACCGCCTGCCTGCCCCGGTGATCCTGATCGCGACGCCCATACTGACCGTGATCGTTGGCGCGGGCCTGATCATCGTCGTTCTCCTCGTCGAACAGCGGGGCATGTGGCGGCAGCTCGACACGCCGCCCGGCGAGGTGACGCGGCTTCTGACGGCGGATGAGGATGTCGTCTACGTGGAGACCGCCGATGGAACGGTCTACCGGGTGATGTGCCGTGCAAAAGGGCCGGATGACATCTGCTGGGAGGAAACCGAAGCGCCGCCGGGTGATCTCGTGCTGCCCTGCACGCATCAGGAGCTTCCACCGCCGCCCGGCCCGGCAAAGGATCACATCGAGACCTGCATCGAGTACGAGTTCTATATACTAACGCAGTACGCGCTGCTCGAAGATGGCACGCTGTGGCGCTGGAACGTTGGCATCTATCCACTGGGTCAGGTCGCGCGCCTGTTTCGAACCGTCGTCGGGAGCGCCGTGCTGGGCGTCATCGCCGGGATCGGCATTCTGTATTTGAGAGACCAGCGGCACGCTCCGGGCTGAAACAGGCCGCCGTGAGATCCTGCCCACCTGTCCAGTATGAAGTCTGCCCGGCCCGGCGATGGCGCGGCGTGTGAAGCCTGTTATGCTACCCTCGAAATGATTGACACTACGAAAGGGCGTATCGTGTCCGAGAACGAGAAGTCACCGCAGAACCAAACACAAAAAGACGACGATTTCGGCCTCGCCATCGCCATCGGCCTGCCGATAGGGACCGGCGTCGGCGTGGCGCTGGGCAACATCGGGATGGGGCTGGCGCTCGGCATGGGAATCGCCACGCTCTGGCAGGCCATCTCCAGAAAACGGCGTGGCAGGAGCGGCGCGAATCTCTCGCTCGCGCTGGCTGTCGGCGCGCTGCTGATCGTCATCGCGATCTGGGTGATCACGGCCCGGTAAACCCCGCGCCACACACCGCCGGACAAACGTCTGATGCTGTGACCCGGCGGGAGGCTCCCGCCCTCTTTCCACATCCCGCCGGGAGCGCATCACCCGGTCGGACTATCCCCCTGCCTGATCCGCCCGCTGCCACCACACGAAGGTCGCCGCCAGCCCGATCACACAGGCCAGCAGGACGGACACGTAGCTGCCCGCGCCGAGCGGCCCCACGCGCGGGCCGTTGACCTCGCTGAGCAGGGCAGGGACGGCCCAGGGGAACCACTCTCCCCACCCTAATGCCCCGGCGATCTGCGCCAGCACGAGCGTCAGGAAGGCCCAGCCCAGCGGCAGCAGGTAGCCCCGCCCCACGCTGGCGACGAACGCGACGGTGGACATCAGCAGGGTGGTCAGCAGCGTGATGACCATCAGCCTGCCGAACGAGGCCCACATCAGCGCGGATGACCAGCCCGGTATGTCGACCAGAAAACCGATCCCCAGCCCCACCGCGAAAATGAGCAGGCTGATGGCCGGAATCCACACGGCCAGCAGTACGAACTTGGCCGCGATGACCGCCCAGCGCGGCGTCGGCACGGCCAGCCACTCCTTCACCGTGCGGTCGACGAACTCACGGCCAAACACCCACGCCGTGATGATGGCGAACACGACCAGCCCGCCGATGGACACGCCCATGTTGAGCATACCGAAATGGGTGGGCCAGTCGGCGACACCCGCCGCGAGATTGGCCTTCATGCTGATCAGGCCCATCGAGCGGGCGGCCTCCGGGTCTTTGAGCACGATCATGAACAGGCCGCTGACGACGGGCAGGATCAGGAAGCCCGCGCCGGTCAGGAGCGTGACTTTCGAGCGGCGGGCCTTCAGCGCCTCGGCCCACAGGGCGGATAAGATGGCGTTCATTGGTGGCCTCCTGTCAGGCGCAGGAAATACTGCTCCAGATTTTCCCGTTCGACGGCCAGATAGAGCGGGGGC
>CAZWUX010000532.1:0-2550 GCA_964637665.1 uncultured Anaerolineae bacterium | reverse complement strand
GGGCGATCCTCAGCTTGTCATCGCACGACAGCGAGATTCCCTCACGCTGGGTCCCATCGCGCAGCGTCGTGTCGTATACCTGAATCACATCCTCACCTTTAAGGTGTCGTGACATGTTCCCTCTCCTCCTCATACGCCTCGGCGGCGTCGGCGAACGAAAGCAGATACCCAAGCTGATCGACGCCGCGCAGCAAACAGCTTTTCGCAAATGGATCGATGGGGAAGCTCACCGTCCGCCCGCCCGGCAGCGTGAGCGTCTGTGTTGCGAGGTCGATTGCCAGCTCAGCCTCGGTCGTTTCCTCTGTCAGATCGACCAGATCGGCGTGTGTGTCCGCATCGACCACGATGGGCAGCAGCCCATTTTTCAACGCGTTCGAGCGAAATATATCGGCGAACGAGGTCGCAATCACCGCCCGGATGCCCCACCCGGTGAGCGCCCAGGGTGCGTGCTCCCGCGAGGAGCCGCAGCCGAAGTTGTCGCCCGCTAGCAAAATCTGCGCCCCCTGATACCGCTCATCATTGATCGGGAAGGACGGTTTCGGCGTCGCCCCTTCGGCGGCGGCGACATTTTCCACCTCGTCCTCATACCGCCAATCGCAGAACAGCACCGCGCCCAGCCCCGATTTATCCGTGACCTTCAGAAAGCGGGCGGGGATGATCTGATCGGTGTCCACGTTGTCGATGGGCAGCGGGACGATCCGCGAGATCAGCGTCGTGAATTCGGCCATAACGAGTTCTTCTCCTGTGTCAGCTTCCTGTTGGCGGCAAACAAAAACGAGCGTGAGCCACACGCTCGTTTCGGGGCGGGAGAGGTTCCTCCCGCCCTAGCTAATGGTGATGGTCTCAGGCATCAGCGTGCGCGCATCGGTGATCCGGCCCGTCACGGCGGTGGCGGCTGCCGTCAGCGGCGAGGCGAGGACCGTCCGCCCGCCCTTGCCCTGGCGGCCCTCGAAATTGCGGTTGCTGGTCGAGATGGCGTACTGGCCGGGCCGCAGCATGTCGCCATTCATGGCGATGCACATCGAGCAGCCCGCCGCGCGCCATTCCGCCCCCGCCTCCTGAAAGACGCGGTCCAACCCCTCCGCCTCCGCCTGCCGCTTGACCTGCTCCGAGCCGGGCACGACCATCACCCGCACGCCCTCGGCCACGCGGCGTCCGCGCAGCACCTCGGCGGCCATCCGCAGATCGTACAGCCGCGAGTTCGTGCACGAGCCGAGGAACACCACGTCGACCGGCTGGCCGAGCAGCGGCGCGCCGGGCTGGAGGCCCATGTAGGCCAGCGCCTTCGCCAGCGCGTCGCGCTGCGATGCGTCGGGCGCGTCCGCCGGATCGGGGATTCGCCCGCTGATCGGCATCCCCATGCCGGGGTTCGTGCCGTAGGTGACCATCGGTTCGAGCACGTCCGCGTCGAGCGTCACCGAGCGGTCGAACTCCGCGCCGTCGTCGGTGGGCAGCGACCGCCATTTTTCGACCGCCCGATCCCATTCCGCGCCCTCTGGCGCGTATTTCCGCCCCGCGACGAACTCGATCGTCGTCTCGTCGGGCGCGATCATCCCTGCGCGCGCCCCACCCTCGATCGACATGTTGCAGATCGTCATCCGGCCTTCCATCGGCAGATCGTGGATCGCTTCACCCCGGTACTCGAAGACGTGCCCCGTCCCGCCACCGACGCCAATCCTCGCGATCAGCGCGAGGATGATGTCTTTCGCCGTGACGCCGGGCCGCAGCCTGCCATCCACCCGCACCTCATACGTCTGCGGCTTGTGCTGGAGCAAACACTGCGTGGCGAGCACGTGCTCAACCTCGCTCGTGCCGATCCCGAAGCCCAGCGCCCCGAACGCCCCATGCGTCGACGTGTGACTGTCGCCACACACGACCGTCTTGCCCGGCTGAGTCAGCCCCAGCTCCGGCCCGATCACGTGCACGATGCCCTGGTAGTCCGAGCCAAGCTCGTAAAGCTGGATGCCAAAGTCGTCACAGTTCTGTTTCAACGTGTTGAGCTGCGTGGCCGCCAGCGCGTCGAGCAGCGGCAGCGCCGTGCCATCCGTCGGCGTCGAGTGGTCCATCGTCGCGAAGGTGCGATCCGGGCGGCGGACCTTCAGCCCGCGCTCGCGCAGCCCTGCGAACGCCTGCGGAGACGTGACCTCGTGGACGAGGTGCAGGTCGACGTACAGCACGGCGGGCGAGTCCGGCTCCTGGGCGACGACGTGCTCATCCCAGACCTTCTCGAACAGCGTGCGCGGATGTCCATTTCCGTTGGTTGTCGGTGTCATGATGCTCGTCTGTGTCTCTCCAATAATTTGCTTACGTCTCTGCTCATCCGGCGGCGACCGGCGCGCCGATCTCCGCGGATTCCTCAGCGGCCTCGACGCCGTTCGCCAGCCCACAGGCCACCAGCAGCTTGTTCAACGCCGCGAGGTACGCCTTGACGCTCGCCACGATGATGTCTGTGTCCGCCCCATGCCCACCGAAGGTCTTCTCCCGGATCGTGCCGAGCTGTGGATTGACCGCACCCTCATGCCCATTCAGGTAGCGGATGCGCACCGTCAC
>CAZWUX010000531.1:0-2556 GCA_964637665.1 uncultured Anaerolineae bacterium | reverse complement strand
GGGGCCGGGCTTCTGGCAGGCCAGCAAGGTGGAGATGCTGCTGCACACCGGTTCGCACGTCGATTTTTCCAAACACACCGTCGAAGATGGGGAAACCGCCGCCGACGTGGCGCTCGACCGCGTGATGGGTGAAGCCGTCGTGGTGGACCTGAGCTTCGCGGAGGCCAATCACAGGATCGACGTGGCGGACATGGAGGCCCACGCGGGGCACGTCCGCGCGGGGGACATCGCCCTGGTCCGCACGGATTGGACGGAGAAACACTGGGGGGATTTCCCGACGTACTATATGGAATCGCCGTACTGCTCGCCGGAGGCCGCACAGTGGCTGATCGACCGGGGAGCACGCGCGATCGGGTTCGACTGCTTCAGCGAGTACTGCGCCCGCCTGCCCGACTTCACCTCCGAAGACTTCATCATCCACAAAATCATCCTCGAAAACGGCGCGATACTCATGCAGCAGATGACGAATCTCTCCGCACTGCCCATCGACGGGCGGTTCCAGTTCTTCGCGCCGTTCGTCAAGATGCGCGGCGCGGAAGGCTCACCAGCCCGCTTTTTCGCATTACTTTGATCGAGCAGGAGGATAAACCGTGACCGTACAAGAATACTTCCTCCCCGAATCGCTTGAGGAGGCGCTGGCGCTCGTCGACGAGCACGGCCCCTCGCTGCTGGTGATGGCCGGGGGGACGCTCGCGATGCCGCTCATCAACGAAGGCGTCTCGATGCCGGAGATGGTGATGGGGCTGCGGCGGGCGGGATTGGACACGTTCGAGGCCACGAACGGGAGCGTACACATCGGGGCGACGGCCACCCTGACGCAGATGCTCGCGCAGGATGCGGTTCCGCTGCTGGCGACGGCGGCGGGCCACATCGGCGGGTGGTCGATCCGCAACATGGGCACGGTGGGCGGCAACCTGTTCGCGCCCCCGCCGAGCGGCGATTTCGCCGTCGCGCTGCTGGCGCTCGATGCGGAGGTCCAGCTTGCCAGCGCGGGCGGCGAGCGCAGCCTGCCGCTGGAGGACTTTTACACCGGGTTCATGATGACTGCGCTCGAACCGGGCGAGATCGTGACCGGCGTCAGCGCCGTCAAACCGGCGGGGGGGACGGCCTACGTCAAGTACGGGCGCAAGGCGGACAACACGCCCGCCATCGTGACGGTCGCCGCGCATCTGACCTTCGATGGAGAAGCGGTGGCGGACGCCCGCATCGCGCTGAACGGCGTCGGCCCGCACCCGATGCGCGCCAGGAACGCAGAAGCGGCATTGATCGGTAAGGCGCTCGACGCGGAAGCCATCGCCGGGGCGGCTGCGGCGGCGGCTGAGGAGTGCGAACCCTTCACAGACCCGATCGCGAGCGAATGGTACCGGCGCAAGGCGACGGGCATTTACGTGCGCCGTGCGCTCGAACAGATGGCCGGATAGGAGAGAGACATGGCTGCGAAGATCGTCTCATTTACGTTGAATGGCCGCGACGTGGACGTGATGGTGAAGCCGCTCACGACGCTGCAGAATCTGCTGCGGCAGAGCCTCGGCTATACGGCCACCAAAGCCGGGTGCAAGCAGGGCGGCTGCGGAAGCTGCACGGTGCTGGTCGACGGCGAGCCGATGATGTCGTGCCTGCTGCCGGTCGAGGATGTGGCCGGGCGCGAGGTGACGACGTTGGAGGGCATCACCCCGACGGACGGGCTGCATCCAATACAGGAAGCCTTCTTCGACGAGTTCGCCATCCAGTGCGGGTACTGCTCGCCGGGCATGATCGTCGTGTCGAAGGCGCTGCTGGACCACAACCCCCACCCCAGTCGAGAGGAGATCGTCGCGGCGCTGACGGGCAACCTGTGCCGGTGCACGGGGTACGAGCCTATCATCCGCGCCGTGTCGATCGCCGCCGACAAGATGAATGGCAGCGGAAGCTGACGTTGAGGAGGATTTGACGATGGCACAAGCAGAAAAAACGCTGGACGTGGTCGGCCAACCCGTCAAACGCCGAGACGGGATGGGGCACGTCACCGGCAAGACGGTTTACGTCGACGACATCACCTTCCCCGACATGCTGCACCTCAAGATGGTGCGCAGCCCGATTCCGCATGGCAGGCTGAATGGAATCGACTTCTCGGAGGCGGAGAAGGTCCCCGGTTTCGTCCGCGCGCTGACGCACGAGGACGTGCCGAAGAACATTTACACGATCCTGTGCCTGATCGGCGTCGGCCCGGATGAGGAACCCGTGCTGGCGGTCGATAAGGTGATGTACAAGGGCGAGCCGATCGCCGCCATCATCGCGGAGACGGATGAGGCCGCGATGGAGGCGGTGTCCAAAGTGAAGCTCGACCTCGAAGAGCTGCCCGCCGTGCTCGACGTGGAGGAGGCGCTCAAGCCGGACGCCCCCAAGCTCAAGGATTGGGGCACGAACTACTTCATCTACGACTACGAGTACGATCAGGCGAACGAGTTCCGCAAGGTGCGGCTGGGCGACGTGGAGAAGGGCTTCGCGGAAGCGGACTTCATCGTCGAGGGCATGTACCAGACCAGCCCCATCGAGCACGCGGCGACGGAGACGACG
>CAZWUX010000530.1:0-2558 GCA_964637665.1 uncultured Anaerolineae bacterium | reverse complement strand
GGGAATCTTAGAAAACCCGAAACTCCTTCTTTTTCAAATGAACGCGTGAGGCCGGAGAGGTGGAGGCGTTAGCGACTTCGTTGCTCTTCGATGCCAATTGGCCCGGCCCCGACAATCGCCAGCCGGGCGCCAGTCCTGTCATCGTGCCTAGAAACTCCTCAACGGACGGTTGTCACAGGCTTTCGTCGTGGCACACAAATTCCAGCAGGTTCCCCTCCGGGTCCGGGAAGTACAGCGATCTCACCTGTATCCAGGGGTGGTCCACTGCTTCCACCTCCAGCCCCAGCCCTTCCAGGCGCAACTTCTCGGCTTCGTAGTCTTCCAGATCGATGTTGAGCGCGATGTGATGCAGGGTCGAGTTCGCCGGGCTGAGGTCGGGCGATTTGTCACGCAGGAACGTTGTTTCGGCGGCGGCAAACAGGGCCAGGTTCTCCGTATGACCGCCGTAGCCCTCGGCGATCTTGAAGAAGACGTACTCATTGTCTCGCCGGAGCACCTCCAGCCCGACGACCGTCTCGTAGAACTCCTGCATGGCGTCCAGGTCCCGGACGCGGATGGACGCCTCGCCCAGCCCTTTGATGCGACGATTCGGCTCGCTCATGGTTTTCTCCTTTGGCGCGGGGGCGGGAGAGGATGCGATGCGACACCTCAGCGGAGAGGGTCACTGCCAGATAACGCACCCGGCCCGGAGAGAACATCGACGCCTGTGCTGCCGACCCTCGCTCCGCGCCGACTCCGCCGGTTCCGGGGCCGAGAGCGGTTCATTCCCCTGACTCTCTACTGCGCGGTTACATTACCCCCCACTGAGTTCGCGCACGGCGCTGTGCAGTGTATCCACCATGTAGTCGAGCATCGGCTGGGTCAGCCCCGGATACACGCCGATCCAGAACACGTTGTTCATGATGAAATCGGTCGTGTCCAGCGACCCCACCACCCGGTGGTCGATGTCCTGATACGCGGGCTGGCGCAGCAGGTTCCCGGCGAACAGCAGCCGGGTCGCGATGCGGCAGCCGTCCATGATGGTGATCAGGTCGCGGCGCTCGAACGGCGCGGACTCGCGGATCGCCAGCGGGAAGCCGAACCACGCCGGGTCCGAGCGCGGGGTGGGCTGGGGCATGATGAAGAACTCGTCCAGATCGCACAGGTTCTCGTGCAGATACTGGAAGTTGCGGCGGCGCGCCGCGATGAACTCCGGCAGCTTCTTGAGCTGCGCCACGCCGACCGCCGCCTGCATGTCCGTCATCTTGAGGTTGTAGCCGATGTGCGAGTAGGTGAACTTGTGGTCGTAGCCGTAGGGAAGCTGGCCGAGTTGATGCTCGAAGCGCTTGCCGCACGTGTCCTGATCGCCCGGCTCGCACCAGCAGTCGCGCCCCCAGTCGCGGAACGACTCGATGAGCTTCTTGAGCCGGGGCCGGTTGGTGAGCACCGCGCCGCCTTCGCCCATCGTGATGTGGTGCGCCGGGTAGAAGCTCGTCGTCGCGATGTGCCCGAACGTGCCGACCTTCCTGCCGTCGTACGTCGAGCCGACCGCGTCGCAGCAGTCCTCGATCAGCCACAGGTCGTGCGCGTTGGCGAAGGCCCGCACCGTGTCGAGGTCGAACGGGTTGCCGAGCGTGTGGGCCACCATGATCGCCCCGGTGCGGTCGCTGTAGGCGGCCTCAAGCTGCGACACGTCGATGTTGTAGGTGGGCAGCGTCACGTCGACGAACACCGGCACGAGCCGGTTCTGGATGATCGGGTTGACGGTCGTCGGGAAGCCCGCCGCGACGGTGATCACCTCGTCGCCGGGTTTCAGCTGGCGCTCGCCGAGCGTCGGCGAGGTCAGGGCCGACAGCGCGACGAGGTTGGCCGACGAGCCGGAGTTGACGAGCATGGCGTGGCGCAGGCCGAACACCTTCGCGAACTCGCGCTGGAACACCTCGCTGAAGCGCCCGGTCGTCAGCCAGAAGTCGAGCATCGCGTCCGCGAGGTGCATCATCTCCTCGTGGTCGAACACCCGACCGGCGTAGCGGACCGGGGTCTCGCCGGGGATGAATTCAGCTTCTTTCGGGGCGAACGTTTCCTCGTAGTACTGCTTGACGAGCGCGAGAATCTGCTCTCGGAGTTCCTGGGACATAATCGGGGGGTCTCTTTCAAAAAATGATGACAGCGCGTTTTTATATGATCTTTATCTATTGTATTGTGAGAAGGCGCGGAGGACAATAGGTCAAAACCCTGATATTGGCAAATGCAGGGGAAGCAGAGGTCAGGAAATGGGGAATGGGCCGCGATGCCGCCGCATGGCCGGACGATGAGCGGATCGCCGGATGCGTGTGTGCGGGGCCGGGTCGCAGACTTTTTTCAGCAGGGCGGAACGGTCCGACCTGCGGTTCAGGCTTGCAGATGAATTATCTGATTGGTAGTCATTTTTCAGGCTGGAACCCCACCCATCTTCGCTTCGCTCAGATTTTCCCTCCCCGTTGAGAACGGCTGGCTTTGCCGTTCTCACAAGGAGAAACGCGGAGCGTTTCTCCACAGCATGAGGGAGGGACTAAGGGTGGGGTTCTCGCCGAGAAATC
>CAZWUX010000529.1:0-2576 GCA_964637665.1 uncultured Anaerolineae bacterium | reverse complement strand
CGGCTGGAGGTGGAGGGCGAGCAGCGGCGGCGGCTGATGGACCTGGGCCTCGTGCCCGGCACGGTCGTCACCGCCGAGCTGCGAAGCCCGCTCCGCGACCCGACCGCCTACCGCATCCGGGGGGCGCTGATCGCGCTGAGAAGCGATCAGGCCGGTCTGGTCGTGCTGGAAGACGCGGGCGAGAACGCCACCGCCGAATCTGAAAAGGAACCTGAGGTATGACCACGATGACTGATACGCCGCGCCCGCTTTCCCACGCCTGCGAGAGCTGCCCGGTCCCGCAGCTTGTCAAGCTGGGCCTCGACGCGGGGAAATGGGATCGCGTCGTCGCGCTGGCAGGTAACCCCAACACCGGCAAGAGCACCGTGTTTAACGCGCTGACCGGGCTTCGCCAGCACACCGGCAACTGGCCCGGAAAAACCGTCGCTCGGATGGAGGGAATGTTCCGCTACGACGACATTACGTTCAAGCTGGTCGACCTGCCGGGCACGTATTCGCTGCTCGCGACGAGCGAGGACGAGGAGATCGCGCGGGACTTCATCCTGTTCGGGCAGCCGGACGTGACGATCGTCGTCGTGGATGCGACCCGCCTGGAGCGCAATCTGAACCTCGTGTATCAGGTGATGGAGATCACGGATCGCGTCGTGGTGGACCTCAACCTGATGGACGAGGCACGCCGTCACGGGCTGAATGTGAACCATCGCAAACTCGCCCGGCGGCTCGGCGTGCCCGTCGTGCCGACCGCTGCACGGAACGGTGAGGGCGTTCCCGACCTCGTCCAGATGGTCGCGGAGGTCGCGCAGGGGGAGGTCATGCCCGCGCCGCGCCGCGTCCGGATCGAGGATTCGGCCTTTAACCGGGCCGTGTCCGATCTGGTCGGCAAGCTGGGGAAGCTGTACCCCGGCCTGCCCAGCGCCCGCTGGGTGGCGATGCGGCTGCTGGACGGCGATACGCGCATCACCGAGGCGGCGCGGACGGGCGAGCTGGCCGATCTGATCGCCCGGCAGGACGTGGGACGCGTCCCGGCGATGGAGGCGGCGACGGCATGACGGAACCGACCACGAGGGCTGACCTGCTCGCCAGCGCGCAAGCATTACGCGGCGAGGTGGGCGATTATCACGACCGGCTGACGGCCACCATTTACGATCAGGCGGCGGCGGTCGCAGGCGATGTCGTGAGGCAGACCGGCGGCGAGGGTGGAGCGCGCTTCGACCGGACGCTCGACAGCATCGTCACCAGCCCGGTATGGGGTATGCCCATCATGGTGCTGATGCTCGGCACGGTGCTGTGGCTGACCATCACCGGGGCGAACATCCCCTCCGGGTGGCTGGCGACGCTGCTGCTCGACTGGGGCTACAACGGCCTGCACAGCCTGTTCGGCGCGCTGAGCGCGCCCTGGTGGCTGGAGGGCTTTTTCGTCGACGGCGTGTATCTCGCGCTGGCGTGGGTCGTCTCCGTGATGCTGCCGCCGATGGCGATCTTCTTCCCGCTGTTCACGCTGCTGGAGGACTTCGGCTACCTGCCGCGCATCGCCTTCAACCTCGACCGCGCTTTTGCGAAGGCGGGCGCGCATGGCAAGCAGTCGCTCACGATGGCGATGGGTTTCGGCTGCAACGCGGCGGGCGTCATCGCGACGCGCATTATCGACAGCCCGCGCGAGCGGCTGATCGCGATTATCACGAACAACTTCTCACTGTGTAACGGGCGCTGGCCGACGCAAATCCTGATCGCGACGATCTTCATCGGCGCGCTCGTCCCGGTGACGTGGTCGGCCACCGCGTCGACGCTGGCCGTGCTGGGCGTGGCCGTGCTGGGCGTGTTTCTATCGTTCGGCGTATCGTGGGGGCTGACGCAAACGTTCCTAAAGGGCGAAACGTCGACCTTCAGCCTCGAACTGCCGCCCTACCGCCCGCCGCGCATCCTCCAGACGATCTACACGTCCGTGATCGACCGCACGCTGATCGTGCTGTGGCGAGCCGTCGTGATGGCGGCCCCGGCAGGCGCGGCGATCTGGCTGCTGGGCAACGTGAACATCGGCGGGGTGAGCCTCGCCGCGCACCTCGTCGGCCTGCTGAACCCCATCGGGTGGTTCATCGGATTGAACGGCGTGATCCTGCTGGCCTACGTCGCGGCCATCCCGGCCAACGAGATCGTGATCCCGACCGTGCTGATGCTCACGATGATGCTGGGCGGCGCGGCGGGCGCGCAGCCGGGCGTGATGGTCGAGTTCAACTCGACCGCGCAGACCGCGCAGGTGCTCGTCGGGATAGGCGGCTGGACGCTGCTGACCGGCATCAACCTGATGCTGTTCAGCCTGATGCATAATCCGTGCAGCACGACGATCCTGACGATTTACCGCGAGACGAAAAGCCTGAAGTGGACGGTCGTGGCGACGGTGCTGCCCATCGTGATGGGCGTGGCGACGACGACGACCATTACCTGGATCGCGCGGGCGCTGAAGCTGGTCTGACCGGCCCTGGCTAATTAAACGGACTTCTGGCCGGGGAAAAATACGCTGATTTTAGCGATAACCCCCACTGCCCTTTGAGCAGTGGGGGTTCTGGTTTGAAAACACC
>CAZWUX010000528.1:0-2587 GCA_964637665.1 uncultured Anaerolineae bacterium | reverse complement strand
GGTTGTTCGCCATACTGTTCATCGCGTACCGGGCGCTGTTCGCGCGCGGCTACAAGGCGCACACGGCGCTGCCCTACGGGCCGTCGATCGTCATCGCGGCCATCCTGATGCTGGTATGGGGCGAGCCGATCATGGGGCGGCTGATAGGGAGCTGACGGGTGTTATTCCTCGACGGCGATCAATCCACCGCCAACGACTCGATCCCCGTCATAGAACACGGCGCCCTGGCCGGGTGTCACGTCAGGCAATGGGTCATCAAGGCAGACAGCCGCTCGATCCGCCCCACGCGGCGTGATCGTCGCCCAGGCGGGGCGGGCGCGGTAGCGAGTCTTGACCTCGGCGCGGAGCGGCCCGGCTGGTGGATCCCCTGAAATCCAGTTCACATCGCGGGCGGTGAATTCCACCCGGCCAAGCTCGTCACGGGTGCCGACGACGAGCGTGTTGGTGACCTGCTGCTTGGCGAGCACGTAGAGCGGCTCGGCCCACGAAACGCCCACGCCGCGCCGCTGGCCGATCGTGTAGTTAGGAAGGCCCTCGTGCTGGCCGATGACCTCGCCGGAGCGCAGGACAATCGGCCCGGCCTCCATCGATTCGGGGGCGACGCCCCGCAGAAAGCGGCGGTAGTCGCCATCGGCCACGAAGCACAAATCCTGGCTGTCGTGCTTGCTGGCAACCGGCAGATCGAACGAGGCTGCGATCTCCCTGACCTCAGCCTTCGTATAGCCGCCGACGGGAAAGGCGGCGTGGGATAGCTGCCCCTGCGTGACCATGCTGAGCACGTAGCTCTGATCCTTACCCGGATCGGCTCCCCGGCGAAGCTCGAACGTGCCGTCGGACGCCTGTGTAACCTGCGCGTAGTGGCCGGTGGCGAGCTTCGACGCGCCGAGTGAGAGGGCCGTGTCGAGCAGGAAGCCGAAGCGAATCTGGCGGTTGCAAGCCAGACAGGGGTTCGGGGTGATGCCGCCACGATAGCCATCGACGAACAGATCGACGATGCTGCGCTTGAAAGTGTCGCTCACGTCGACGACCTTGAACGGGATACCGAGCTTGCGGGCGACGAAATGCGCATCAAGCATCTGGTCACGCGTGCAGCAGCGATTGTCGCGGGGCGTGTTGAAGTGCCCCGGCTCCGACCAGAGACGCATCATAATGCCTGCCACGTCGTAACCCTGTTCGACGAGCAGAGCCGCGCTGACCGAGCTGTCGACGCCGCCGCTCATGGCGACGACGATCTTTTCCTTGCTGGATGCCATCCCACCCTCGCTCGAAAACACTACCTGTTCCATCCGAATTGCAGGCGATTCTAACGGATCGGGAGGCGGCTGCCAACCTGTCCGCGGTCATTATTCGTCTCTCCAACCCCCACGAAACGCGTTATACTAGGGGGTGGCAAACCGCCCTGCGGATTTGCGGCAAACCGTAGGTTTGCCTGACACTCCATCCGGGTGCCGTCGGGATGGAGTGGACGACCGGCATCCGACCGGGGGATGCACCACCTATTAGATACTGCTGACATCCTGAAAGGAATTCGCAACCATGGCTTTAATCGAACTCGTTCACGGACGGGAAGTTCTCGATTCGCGCGGGAATCCCACCGTCGAAGTCGAAGTCTATCTGGAAGATGGATCGGTTGGCCGGGCCATCGTGCCCTCCGGCGCGTCGACAGGCATCCATGAGGCGCTCGAACTGCGGGACAATGAGAAATCGCGCTACGGCGGCAAGGGTGTCCTGAAGGCCGTCGCGAACGTCAACGGGCCGATCGCCGACGCGCTGATGGATATGGAGTCGACCGAGCAGGTGTTGATCGACACGTTTATGGTCGAGGAGCTCGATGGGACACCCAACAAAGAGAACCTCGGCGCGAACGCCATACTGGGGACCTCGCTGGCGGTCGCCAAGGCGTCGGCGGTGAGTGTTGGCCTGCCGCTGTACCGCTACATCGGTGGGGTGAACGCGCATGTGCTGCCCGTGCCGATGATGAACATCCTCAATGGTGGGAAACACGCGGCGAACAGCACGGATTTGCAGGAATTCATGGTCATGCCGGTCGGCGCGACGAGCTTCGCCGAGGCGCTACGGTGGGGGGCGGAAATTTACCACGCGCTGAAGGGTGTGCTCAAGGGCAAGGGATACAGCACGAACGTCGGCGATGAGGGCGGATTCGCGCCCAGCCTGGGCAGCAACGCGGCGGCCATTGAGGTGATTCTGGAGGCCATCGAGAGCGCCGGTTATACGCCCGGCGAACAGGTGATGATCGCGCTGGACCCCGCTGCGAGTGAGATTTATGAGGATGGCAAGTATCACCTCAAGATCGAAGGGCGCACGCTCAGTGGGCCGGAGATGGTCGATTTCTACGCCGAATTGGTGGAGAAGTACCCGATCATCTCGCTTGAGGATGGACTGGCAGAGGACGATTGGGATGCGTGGGTCATGCTGGTGGACCGGATCGGCGACCGGGTGCAGATCGTGGGTGATGACCTGCTCGTCACGAACGTCGAGCGCGTCGAGAAGGCAATTGAACTGGGCGCGTGCAACTCGCTGCTGACCAAGGTCAACCAGATTGGCACGCTGTCGGAGTCGATCGCGG
>CAZWUX010000527.1:0-2593 GCA_964637665.1 uncultured Anaerolineae bacterium | reverse complement strand
CTGGAAGATGCCTCTTACGGGCGGAGGCGCGTAGTAAGGAAGAGATAGATCAAGAGGCGTCCAGATGCCAGTCAGACGATCCATCCGGGCGGTCCTCGACCGTGACACCCAGCTCGGCCAGCCCGTCGCGCACACGGTCGGCGAGTGCGTACTGCTTCTCGTCGCGCAGCCCGGCGCGCACCCTCAGCAAAAGGTCCACATACGGGCCAATGAGCACATCGACGTTGGTGGGGGCGGCGTCCAAACGGGCGAGAATGTCCACGAGGGCCTCGCGCAGCGCCTCCTCCGCCTGCCGCAGCGTGCGCCAATCGCCATCACTACCGGCGGCGTCGAACAGGGCCAGCAGATCGTAAATATAAGCCGCCACGTCGTCGCGATCCGGTGGATCGGCGGCCAGAATGGCTTCGTGGCGGGCGTGAATCGCCTCCCACGTCGGGATGGGCGATCCGGCGGCGTTTTGCGGGGGGGATATGGACCCGGCAGGCCCGTCGATCCGCAGTAGATCGAGGGGGAACGTGTCGCCGTCGGAATACACGCGCTCATCCCCGGCGCGCAGAACGCGAACCTGCCCCACGCCGCGCACCTCGCAGACGTTTTCGTCGACGCGGAGGATGCAGGCCGTGTGCTCGTCGATGCCCAGCACCACCGCCGACATGGGGAGCTGCGCGAAAAGCGTCTCCCAGCGCGGCGCGCCCATGAAGCAGTAGTTCGTGTCGTGGTCGCCGCCGCTGCGGTTGTTCCAGTGGGGGACGACGGCTACATCCAGCCCGAAATGGCCGAGGGTGTCCAGGCCGTCGACCCAGTGAGGCGGGCCGCCGACCTTGTAGACCTCGTAGACGGGGATCGTCCAGCGTCCGAGCGTCAGGGCGGCGGCGCTGGCGAACGTCAGGCAGCCGCCGCGCGTCAGGGTCTCAAACATGGCGTCGTAGACGGGCGTGCCCTTCCAGTTATGGATGGCGTACGTGGGGCTGCCCGGCCCGGCGAAGATGTAGGATGCGGCGTGTAATGCGTTGACGGCGGCCTGCGTCTGCTCGCGGGTGGCCTGCGTGGAATCCTTGAACCGGACGTGCTCAAGCGGCGTGTTGAGCCGCTCGGTGAAATACTCGACGGCGCGTTCGGCCAGCAGATCGGCGTTAAGCTGGAACCCGGCAGGCGTGTCGATGAAGGCGGCCCGCAGCGGCCCCTCGACGAGGCGCATCGCGTGTTTGTGCACCTCGACCATGCTGGCGGCCATCTCGCCGGAGCCCATCAGGACGACGGTGCCGTGTGTGCTGTGGGGCATAGGTGGCTGTCCCTATCTGTCAGACAACGGTTGGAGGGGCCGACTGCTCAATGAACCTTACAGAGGTAACTTACTCGACAAGTTGGTGTGATTTTTTTGCAGGAACCCCACCCTTAATCCCTCCCTCATGCTGTGGAGAAAGCGGAGCTTTCTCCTTGTGAGAACCGCTTCGCGGTTCTCTACGGGGAGGGAAATCCGAGCGCAGCGAGGATGGGTGGGGTTCCGACCTGAAAATAACCAATAACCTGTAAAGTTACACTGAGCGGCGGCCCGTTCTCTATCATGATGCGGCCTGCGGCGGCGGCCTTACCCCTCGGTGGGGTCGCCGTCGATCTCGGCGATGGGCATCAGGCGGTCCTGCTCCCAGATGGGCACATCCGTGCGCCCGGTCTGGCGGGCGAGCAGCAGCTCGCGCAGCTCGTAGATCTGGTCGCGCAGCAGGGCGGCCTTCTCGAACTCCAGCTCGGCGGCGGCGGCCTGCATCTCGGCTTCGAGTTCGGCGATGACGTGCTCAAGCTCGTCGGGAGGCAGGTCTTCGACAGTCTCCAGCCCGGCGGCCTCTTCGACGGCCCCGGCACGGACCCGCTCGGTGAGGTCGCGGATGGCCTTGACGATGCTCTGAGGCTCGATGCCGTGCGCCTCGTTGTAGGCGACCTGCTTCTCGCGGCGGCGATTCGTCTCGTCGATGGCGGCCCGCATCGCATCGCTGATCCGGTCGGCGTACATGATGGCCTTGCCGTCGACGTGGCGGGCGGCGCGCCCGATGGTCTGGATCAGGGCCGTCTCGGAACGGAGGAACCCGGCCTTGTCGGCGTCGAGGATGGCGACGAGGGAGACTTCCGGCAGGTCCAGCCCCTCGCGCAGCAGGTTGATCCCCACCACCACGTCGTAGACGCCCATCCGCAGGTCGCGTAGAATCTCGATGCGCTGGATCGTGTCGATCTCGCTGTGCAGGTAGTGGACGCGGACGCCCATCTCCATGAGATAGTCGGAGAGCTTCTCGGCCATGCGCATCGTCAGGGTCGTGACGAGCGTGCGCTGACCGATCTCGACGCGCCGGTTGATCTCGCCCAGCAGGTCGTCGACCTGACCCTCGACCGGGCGGATCTCGACCTGCGGATCGACCAGCCCGGTCGGGCGGATGATCTGCTCGACGATCTGGGCGCTGTGCTCAAGCTCGAACGGGCCGGGCGTGGCGGTCGTGTAGATGACCTGGTTGACGCGCTGGAGGAACTCGTCGAAATTGAGCGGGCGGTTGTCGAGCGCGCTCGGCAGGCGGAAACCGTGCTCGACGAGCGTTTCTTTGCGGCT
>CAZWUX010000526.1:0-2594 GCA_964637665.1 uncultured Anaerolineae bacterium | reverse complement strand
CCGCCGAGCAGCTTTACCCGCTGATGGCCGCCTCACCGCGCCTGATCGCTGCCGCGCTGGATCACATCGATGCGCGGTACGGCGGCGTCGAGCCTTATCTGCGCCAGCGCGCGGGATTGTCGGATGACACGCTCGCCCGCCTGCGCGAGGTGCTGCTCGTGCAGCAGCGGTCGTGAAGCCGGGCTGGCGATGCAGTTACCGATCGGCTAATGAGACGAGGATGAATAAAACGGCACGGGGTAAGCGGGGGTTGGGGCCGGTTTGGGTTCCCGATCGTGTCCGCTGGGGCCGTTCCCATTCGGCGGGATATCGAGCGTGAAGATGCGCTGTGCGCTGTGCAGCCCGGTGTAGAAGTTCGTCACCATGTCGGCGGGCGTGTGGCCGATCAGGTCCAGATAGGTAAGGTCCACGAGACGATAGAATACGCCCTGCTCGTCCATCATCAGCACGGCGCTGCGGGCGAGCTTGCCGGAATAAACGAACTGGCCCACGTAGCAAAATGCCAGTGCCGTATGGGTCGTGACGGCCTGCATCTCCGGCGCGTCATAGGGCAGGGCGATCTCCTGGAGCGTGAAGTCGAGCGCGGCAGGCTCGCTGTGGGCGAACTGCCGTCCGATGTCACGCCACAGTGTCAGCCCGCAGAACTGGATAAGGAATTGCCAGACGGTGGAGAACACCGGATAGCCACACCGGTCGAGCCGCGCTACTTCCTCCCAGGGTTCGACGTTCCGGCCCTGATACCAGCCATCCCACACCAGACGCTTCACGATACTTTTGGGAAAGCCACTCATTCTGTCGTTATCCCGCGATTTCACCACCAGTAAAAGGCGCTTCTGCCACCCGGCGGCGGGAGGTGGCGAATCGTCGCGCAGCGCTACTCCACGACCGGCAGCGTAAAGAAGAAGGTCGCTCCCTCACCGGGCGCGCTCTCCACCCAGATAACCCCACCATGCGCCTCGACCAGCGCTTTGACGACCGACAGCCCCAACCCGACGCCTTCGTACTGGCGGGAGGCTGATCCATCAAGCTGAACGAATCGCTCGAAGATGAACTCATGTGCCTCCGCCGGGATGCCGATGCCGGTGTCCGCCACCGAGATGAGCACATCCTCTCCAGACGACGCCCGATCAACACGTACGACGATCTCACCCCCTGATGGCGTGAACTTGACGGCGTTCGACAGCAGGTTGCTCATGATCTGGCTGAATGCCATCTCGTTGACAGATGCGTCGACGGACTCCAGCAGACTCTCAAAACGAAGATTTATGCCTCGCCCACTGGCCTGAATACAGGTGTCGTCCACGCACTGCACGAGCAGCGAAATCACGTCCTGCCTGGTGCGCTGCACTGCGCGCGCCTCGACGGAGGTAAGGGACACGATGTTCTCGGTAAGCCACTTGAGCCGGTCGGCCTGCCGGGCCACGATTTGAAGGTGGCCCCCGAGGTCGGGCGGCAGTGAGTCGGCCTCCTCAAGTGCAATCCCAAGGTAGCCTATGATCAGGTGGAGGGGAGTGCGATATTCGTGTGAGATGTTCTGGATCATCTCTTGCTTAATGCGGTCGGCCTGTCGCACGGCGTCATAAAGCCGCGCGTTGTCCAGCGCGATGGCGACGAAGTCGGCGATGGCAACCAGATTGCGTTCGGCGTGCGCGCTGAACTCCCGCCCCGCCTGCCGCTGGGCGGCAGCCATCACACCCAGCACGCGTTCCCCTGTCACGAGCGGCACGTACAGCAGCGCCTCGACCACGTAACCCGTCTTCACCTTCACCGGGTCGCCATCCGGGCTGCGGCGCGCGCGCAGCGGCTGCCCGGTGTCAAACACGCGCCGGACGTGCAGATCGGATACCGGTAGGCGCATCAGCCGGACGCGCTCGTCCTCGATGCCGCGCTCGGCCTCCAGAAACAGCTCGCTGGTCTTCTCATCCACCAGCCAGATGGCCGTCTCCTCGGCAGAGGTCAGCGCCATCGCCGTCGCCAGCGCGCGGTCGAGCACCTCCTCTAGGTCGAGCTGGGAGGTGATCGCCTTCGCCATCTCCGCCACTGCGGAGGAGAGATCGGTCTGGTAGCTGCGCTCGATCCGCTTCTGCTCGCTTTCGCGGATAATGCGCACGACCAGTTCGAGTCGACCCAGCGAGAGCACGTCCCCGTTGCCAAGTTGATAGGGCGTGCCCGGCTTCAGCCTTTCGCCGTTCAGTCTTGTGCCGTTCGTGCTGTGCAGGTCGACGGCGAACAGGCCGGTGCCGGTTGCCCACAGCCAGGCGTGCCGCCGCGAAACGCCAAGCCCGCGAGCGTCGAACGGGCTGAGGTCGATCACATTGGCCGTGCCACTCTGAGAGCCGAGCACGACATCGCCCGTCAGTCTGAGGTCCAGCCCCATGCTCGGATCGGTGCTGAGTTCCAGCCGCATGCGCCTTACGGCGTCCGCAGAGGATCCAGCGTCCCCGTTGCTGCTGGTGACGATGGGTGAAAGCTCCATCGTACCGATACGCTGCATGTTGCTGTGCTCGGCATCAAATCTCATAGTCACTGCCTATTAGATATAGTAACGTTTATGGGGGAGGCGGATGAGTGAGGGGCTGTGGATAGTGTCTGTA
>CAZWUX010000525.1:0-2602 GCA_964637665.1 uncultured Anaerolineae bacterium | reverse complement strand
CGCGCCGCGTTTAAGGCCGTCATGGACGGTAAACAGGTGGCGATGCTCGTCCCGACGACGGTGCTGGCCCAGCAGCACTACGAGACGTTCACCCAGCGGCTCGCCGCCTTCCCGGTGAAGGTCGCCATGCTCTCGCGGTTCCGCACCCGCGCCGAGCAGGACGAGGCCATCGCCGGGCTGGCGAGCGGCACGGTGGATATCGTGATCGGGACCCACCGGCTGCTCAGCGGCGACGTGGAATTCAACGATCTCGGCCTGCTGATCGTCGACGAGGAACAGCGCTTCGGCGTGACGCACAAAGAGCAGCTAAAGCAGATGCGCACCGAGGTCGACGTGCTCACGCTGACGGCCACACCCATCCCGCGCACGCTCTACATGAGCCTCGCCGGGGTGCGCGACATCAGCGTGATCGACACCGCGCCGGAGGAACGCCTGCCGGTTCGCACCTACGTTGGGGATCGCGACGAGGGCATGATCCGGCAGGCCATCCTGCGCGAGCTTGACCGGGGCGGGCAGGTGTTTTACGTTCACAACCGGGTGCAGTCCATCGAATCCGAGCGGAGGCAGATGCAAAGGCTCGTGCCGGAGGCCGTTTTCGCCATCGCGCACGGCCAGATGAACGAGCACGAACTCGAACAGGTGATGGAACGCTTCGCCGCGTGCGAGGTCGACGTATTGGTGACGACGAGCATCATCGAGGCCGGGCTGGATTTCCCCAACGCGAACACGCTGATCGTCGATCGCGCGGATCGCTTCGGGCTGGCGCAGCTTTACCAGCTTCGCGGGCGGGTCGGACGCAGCGCCAGCCGCGCGTTCGCCTATTTCTTCCACCCGGCGCGCGCCCGCCTCACGCCGGAGGCCCGCGCCCGGCTCGAAACCATCGCCGAGCACACCGAACTCGGCGCGGGGTTCAACATCGCCATGCGCGATCTGGAGATCAGGGGTGCGGGGGAGATCCTCGGCGTGCGCCAGAGCGGCAGCATCTCCGCCATCGGCTTCCACCTCTACACGCAGATGCTCAGCCAGGCCATCCGCCAGATGCGGCGCGACATGGAAGGCGCGTCGCCGGACGAATACCCGCCGGAGGCCCCGGTCGAATCCATCACGATCGAGCTGCCCATCCCAACCTATATCCCGACCGACTACATCCCCGACATGGCGCTGCGCATCCAGCTCTACCGGCGGATGGCGAATTTGCCGGACGAATCGGCCATCTCCGACCTGCGCGACGAACTCGACGACCGGTTCGGCCCGCTCCCGCCGCCCGTCGACAATCTGCTCTACCAGCTTCAGGTCAAGCAGCTTGCCCGCGACGCCGCCGTCGAGGGCGTCGTCAGCGAGGGCCAGCAGATCAGCATCCGCATAGCCGGGCTGGCGCACGTCAACCGCCGCACCCTCCAGGAGCGGCTCGGCCACGACGTGCGTGTCAGCCGGACCGCCGTCTGGCTGCCCCGCATGGAGGAAGAAGGCTGGCAGCCCGCGCTGATCGAGATACTGCGGAAGCTCGCCTCAGAGCGCATTCAGGCCGGGGTCGATTGATCGGGCCGAAAAAGAATCTTTCTGCCAGTTATGCTATACTTCCACTTGCTTTATGGTCAGTGGATTTTCCCACCGTGTGCGGGACTCCCGACCTGCAAATAGTAGAGCGCCAGCCGGTCGCCGGGCCTTGCATCAGACGTTACACTGCCCGGCGCCGCTCAGAACAGAGAACAGGGTGGAATGCATGGACAAACACCTTATGCGTATCATGGCAGGTGTCGCACTCGCCGCCGCCGCGCTGGGCTGCGCGCTGGCCGCCTCCCCCGCCCCCGAAGCGGCGCCTACGCCCGCGCCGCCTCCAACCGCCACACCGCCGCCTATCCCCACTCCGCTGCCGACGAACACGCCGATGGGGGAGATGCCCGACGTGGTCGAGGAGGAGTCGGAGGCAACACCCGTGCCGGGCGATACGGCCACAGTCATCTTCGGCTCGACTCGCAGCGGAGATATGCAGCTTTACCTGCTTGCCGCAGGGGGCTTTGTCGCGCCGGTCGACATCGGCAGTAGTCTGACGCAGGTCACCTGGCCCGACGTATCGACCGACGGCTCCCGGCTGGCGTTCGTCGCCGTCGAGGGCAACGCAGATCGCACCCCGCTCGGCATCTACACGTCGGATATCGACGGATCGAACACGACTCGCATCACGACCGGCGACGGCAACCATCCCCGGTGGTCCGCCGACGGCTCGCGGCTGGCCTACACATGCAACAACGGCACGGACATCTGCGTGAACAACGCCGACGGCGGGGCCGAGGTCAACATCACGGCGGGGTTCGCATCGACAGATATATACCCGGACTGGACACCGGATGGGCGTATCGTCTTCATGTCCGACCGTGACCGCGAGGGCGCGCTGTCCAGCGACATCTACATCATGAACGCCGACGGCAGCGACGCGACCCGGCTCACGAGCGGCACGGATTACAGCGCCTATCCGAGCGTTTCCCCGGATGGCGCGACCATCGCCTACGAATCGATCCGCGTGGAGGCAGTGGGGTCCGAGATTTATCTGATGGACGTGACCGGCGACCGCATCCGGCGGCTGACACACGACGAGGTGTGG
>CAZWUX010000524.1:0-2609 GCA_964637665.1 uncultured Anaerolineae bacterium | reverse complement strand
ATACAAGCCATCGAACCACTCCCGTCGCTCCCGTTTAGACCTACTAGACTGCCAGGGTAGCAATTCCCTGGCATTTTTTGTTTCAATTGCAGATAGCGATGGCCCACCATGAAGAACCCGTGGCAACGCCTGCCGAAACGCCCGCCCTTCGTCATTCAGCAAGACAAGGCCGCGATCCGCGCGTTCACTAGAACTGCCAAACCACAGCACCAGATCCACGTCGAACAGCTCCCCGAGCCCTTCCTCGGGAACCCGGAATCCCCGGTTGTGCTGCTTAACCTTAATCCGGGGTATGACGAGGAAGAGACCGAACAACACCATAACAACCCTCACTTCATCGAGACATCCTGGAACAACCTGCTGCACCAGCCCTCCAACTACCGATTTCACCTGCTGGACCCCGAGAACTCGGCCAGCCTGGGGTACGCCTGGTGGAACAAACGACTGCGAGTGCTTATCGAGGACTGTGGTCTCAAGACCGTCGCGAACAACGTTCTGTGCGTCGAATACTTCCCCTATCACTCCGAGCGCTTTGGCTTCCGGGAGATACTCCATTCCCAGCGATACAGCTTCCACCTCGTCCGGCAGGCGATGAAACGTGGCGCCGTGATTGTCCTGATGCGCAGCAGGCAGTTGTGGTGGGACATCATCCCGGAACTGGCAGACTATGCCAGATACCATGCCTTAAGTAACCCCCAGGCGACCTACGTCACCCCCAACAACTGCCGCACCGGATATGAGGAGATCGTCGAAGCGCTTACATAAAGAGCCGCGCGTTCCGACGTCGGAAGGAGCAGGCTGACACGGGGCTTTGTCGTATCCCCCTGCTCTGTGGATGAAGCCTCCAACCAGACTGGTCAACCGCATCTTCAGAGAACCTCTACCCCAATATCGGCGCAGATATCGCTCAACAGCAGTCGGAACACCGCCTTCGGCTTGATACTTACAATCGTCCCCGTCTTAACGTCCACGTACATCTCCTCTAGCAGCAGCCGGGTGATGTCCCGTTTCTCGGCAAGCATCGCCGCCTCCCATAATGCCTCTAGATTCTCCCGCAGCTCACCCGCCTCGATGAGCTGCGGGTTTTCCGGCAGGACCAGGGACACGAGCCGCTTACGCAGACCGTCGCGGCGTGTCCGATACTCGCCCTCGTCGACCAGCAGGTCAGCATAGAGCTGCTTGAGCCGGCGCAGCTGCTCGGTGACGACCTCGCGCTCCCGCAGCACGGTCTCCCGCTCGTCCTCGTCAGCCGCCAGCTGCTCGATCCGCTCCCGCCAATCAGCGGGCAGCTTGATGCGCGCCACAATCGACCCCCACCGTGGCTCGAGCGCATCAGCTCGGACGTACTTCCCCGGCACAGGGCACGTCACGCCGCGCTGGGCCGCCATATGGCGATAATAACGCCACTCTCCTCTGCTCTGCGTTGCGTGGCAGCGCAGCGTGAGGCCGCACTCACTGCAGCGCGCAATCCCCGAGAGGATGTACACGCGCTTCTTCCAGCCGAAGGAACGCCGCTTGCTCCGACGCCCTGCCCTGACCGTCTGACACCGGTCAAACAGCGCCTGATCAATCAGGGCGGGATGTCTGCCTGGATACTGCTCGCCCTTGTACTTGACGAAGCCCAGATAGAACTCATTCTGGAGCATTGGGTTAACGGTGTCCTTGGTGAATTTCCGCTCGCGCCAGTTTCCCGTCGTCCGGTAGCCGTGCCGGTTGAGAAGCTCGGCGATCCCCCTGTCAGAGTACTGGTCGGTCGAATAGGCCTCAAACGCGAGCCGTAAGCCCTCCTGGTTCTTCGGATCGGCGACCGGCATTCCACTCTCGTCCGTCATGTACCCGAAGGGCAACGTCCCGTTCCACATGCCCTGCTCGGCGCGCGTCTTCTTGCCGAGCGTCGTCCAGAAGCGAAGCTGATGGAGGTAGTACTCGTCGAACAGCTCGTTGAACGTCTCCAGCACGAAAGCCATCGGGTCATCCGGCGACATGGCCGGCTGGTTGACGAACAGCACATCGATCTCGAGCTTGTTGCGGAGCAGATCCTTGTAGCGGCGAGCGAGCGCGATGTTGCGAAACAGCCGCGAGGTGTGCATCACGATGACAGCTTTGAATCGGCCTGCATGCGCGTCCATCAGCATCCGCTCGAGCCCCGGACGCTTGTCTTTGCTGCCCGATGTCTCGTCACGGTACACGTCGACGATCTCGTAGCCATGCTGGCCGGCGTATGCCCGGATCTGGGTTTCCTGCCCTTCCAGACTCCATCCGTCAGTCTGCTCCTCAGTCGACACGCGCACATAGGCGGCTGCAGGTAGGCGGGTCATGGTGTCTAAACCTGTAACGGGGCTAGCTGGCCGCGAGGCGCGTCAGGATGCGGCACAGCTCGTCGACGGCGGGCTGGCCGGTGGGGTACAGCTGGGTCCTCCGGTGACTGGTCGTCAGCGGGGATGTGGAAGGTGTGGGAATCGGGTCGGCGTCGGCGGTCATAGTGGTGCTCCTGCTGTCTGGTTGCTACGGCATATTGAGCCAGTCAAACACATAACTATGCTATCATAATAGCATAACTATGAATTTTATGCAACAGACGTTCTATTCGGTTGTGGCCAGAATGTGGG
>CAZWUX010000523.1:0-2624 GCA_964637665.1 uncultured Anaerolineae bacterium | reverse complement strand
GATGATGCGCGCACCCAACTCGCGGGCGCGCACAGCGTATTCCGCCATCACTTCGGGCGTGCCGCTGTAGACGATCTCTCTGCCCACCACCTGCGGGATGCCCGCGTTGGACTTGGCGACGAGAAGCTGGGATGGATCGGCGTCGTGCATGGCCTCGATCACACCCTCTATCTCCTCGACGCCGTTGCCACAGTTCGCCCCCAGCGCAAGCGGCTCGTAGGCTTGCAGCGCTTCGAGCGCCTGAACTGGAGATACCCCCATCATCGTGTAGCCCCGCGTGTCGAACGTCATCGTCAGCACGAGCGGCAGCGAGGTCGCGGACCGCGTGCCCTCGACGGCGGCGCGCACCTCGTCGAGGTGGCTCATCGTCTCGATCCAGATCACGTCCGGGCCACCAGCCGCCAGCGCCTCGGCCTGACGCGCGAATCCATCGCGCACTTCCTCGAACGTGCGCGTTCCGAGCGGCTCCAGCAGCTCCCCGCTGGGGCCGATGTCCCCGGCGATCACGACGGCGTGCGGGGCATCGGCTGCTGCCGCACGGGCGTTTTCCACCCCGGCCTTGTTAAGCTCGAAGATACGATCCTCTAACCCATGCAGCGCCAGGCGGAACGGGTTGCCCCCGAACGTGTTCGAGAGGAGAATCTGCGACCCCACGTCGACGTAAGCGCGCTGCACATGCATAATGCGGTCGGGATGGGCGATATTCCATTCCTCAGGGGGATCGCCCTGCTCCAGACCGAGATCCATCAGCATCGTCCCCATCGCACCATCGGCCAGCACGTAGTCGTGACTCTCAAGCAGCGAAGTCAGTGGATTCATCTTCCGTCCCTCCTTTTGCCCTCAGCCAGGATAAATCTTTTGATGCAGGCTAACCCGCGAGGTTACGCCTTACTCCTTCGAATCTCCATAAACTTCTTGGCTGTCTCGACCGCGATGGCCGCGTCCCGGCAGTAGGCATCCGCCCCGATGTCCTCTGCGAAGGCATCGTTGAGCGGCGCGCCGCCGACGAGCACGACGTACTGATCGCGAATCCCCTCGTCGACCAGCGCCTGAATCACCACCCGCATGTAGGGCATCGTCGTCGTGAGCAGCGCGCTCATCCCCAGAATGTCCGGTTCGTGCTCTTTTAGCGCAGCGAGGAAGTCCTCAGCGGTCGTATTGATCCCCAGGTTGATGACCTCGAACCCCGCCCCTTCCATCATCATCGCGACAAGATTCTTGCCGATGTCGTGGATGTCGCCTTTGACCGTGCCGATGACCATCGCTCCGACCTTCTCAGCGCCGGTTTCCGCCAGCAGCGGCCTCAGCAGTTCCATCCCGGCCTTCATCGCCTTGGCCGCCATCAGGACCTCCGGCACGAACAGGATGCCATCGCGGAAATCCACCCCGACGATGTCCATCCCGCCGACCAGACCCTTCGTCATCACGTCGAACGGACTCATGTCACGAGCCAGCAGTTCCTCGACTTCCGCCACAACCTCATCCGCAAACCCATCATATAAATCGTCATGCATGAGTTCGATAAGCTCGTCGGTTGGCATGGTAGTGATATCAATGTCGTTTTCGCTCATGTGGATTGCCTTTCACAACTACTGAGCAAGACGCCCCTGCACGCTGCCGGAGCAGGCTAACCTGCCGCGACACCTTTCTATTATATACGTCCCCCAAAATTGATCCCGCTCCGTATCGCCGCCGCTTGCTGAAGATGATTCGTGTCGTGGTCAACGAGCGCCTGCACCAGCGACCTAAGCGAAACGGTCCCCCACGTTTCGTGGACGGCCTTCCGCTGCCAGTCGCCCGCTGAAAGCCCCCTCAAGAAGACAAGCGTCTCATCACGGCGTTCCTCGAATCGGGCCAGAAGCTCCCCGGTGGGCACCGCCGGCTCATAAACCGTCTCATCGGGATGAATATACGGAACGTGCGGGCAGTCTTCGTCGACGACCCGCTTGAGGCGCGCCAGATACCGCCCCTCTACGTCCACCAGATGCGCCAGCACCTCGGCCAGCGACCACTCATCCCGTGATGGGCGCTCGTGGGCGGATGCCTCGTCCGCGGCCTGAACCAGCCGCCGCAGGTCACCCGGCGCGCTCTCCAGCGCCGCCAGCAGCACATTTCTCTTACTCATGGCTCCCCCTGCGCTCTCCGGCGGCGGCGCGCGGCGCGTTTTTCCGCCAGCGCAGGCTCCTCGACCGGCTCCGGGAGCACGTCGGCGAGATGCGGATAGGGTTCGGAGGCATGGGGAAGATGCATCGCGCCGACGAATTCCTCTTGAAAAGCCGGTTCGACCGCCGTTTCAACGTATTCCACCCAGCGGGCGCGCTCCTCCGCTTCACGCCGCCGGGCGACGTTCAGCAGCGCGATGCGCGCGCCATCACCCGCCGCATTGCCGACGGCGGTTACCTTCTCCAGATCGCAGTCCGGGATCAGGCCCAGCACCATCGCGTGCAGCGGCGAAATGTAGCTGCCGAACGCCCCGGCCAGCACGACCCGATCCACCGTCTCCACTCCCACCCGGTTCATCAGCAGCTTCGCGCCCGCGAACAACGCCCCTTTAGCAAGCTGAATGGCCCGCACGTCATTCTGCGTCACGACGATGGGCTTACCCGTCGACGTTTGATCCGCCG
>CAZWUX010000522.1:0-2661 GCA_964637665.1 uncultured Anaerolineae bacterium | reverse complement strand
GGTCAGCCATTCGTTTGTCGAATCTGACGCTGTATTAAGCTGGGCCGACGCAGGTGACGGCTCCTACAGCGGTGGTGTCTGGGACATCGGCGCGCTGGATGCAGGCGATACGGCTAACATCACCCTGACGGGCACACTTGAGTATGGTGGGTTCACGTTCAGGAGCGATGTCACGGCTACGCTCGATCAGCATGACAGCAATGACTTTGACAACTCCGCGTTCTCTGAAGAGCCTGTGCCCGGCGTCGAGCTAACGGTAACGCTCGCACGGGTCACTGAATTTGCCCTGCCTGACAGCACGTTCACCTTCCAGGCGACGGTGGAGAACACCAGCCCGGATGATGCGTCAGGTGTCGAGGTTGTGATCACATACCCGTCAGGCGTGACGCCGACCGGCACGGAAACCTGGGCGGTTGGCACCATCGGAGCAGGCGGCACCAAAACCAAGAACTTCACCGTCACGCTCGACGCCGTTCCGCCCGATCCGCTCGTCTTCGAGGCGGAGATCACGGCGCACAACGAACTACTCACAGATGGTTGGGCGGATACGGGTAATCTGACCGACACGCTGACCGTTCCGCTCAGCGAGCCGACCGTCGATCTAACACTTAATAAGACCGTGACGGTGGAGGGCGGCGGCCAGCCGTACAACGGCGAGGCCCTGATCTACAACATCCGGGTCACGAACAATGACACCCTCACGGCGGAAGGCGTCACGCTGGTCGACAATCTGCCCACCGACTACCTGACGAACATCACCGTCCAGTCGAATACGGGTGTGTCCTACGACGGCACGACGTGGACCGTCGGCGACCTCGCCCCCGGCGATGCCGCCACACTGACGCTGCGCGCCGTCATCGACGCGCTCGGCGGCACGGTCATCACCAATGCGATCGCGGATACCGACATGGACGCGACGAACGCCACCGTCCAGATCGCGCCCGGCTCTACCTCAAGCGCGTCGATCACGGTTGCGGCGAGCGTCGACCTCTCGCTGCTGCTGACGGCGGATGGCGACGCGACGCCCGACAGTACGTACACCGTTGGCGCGGATACCGTCGAGTTTGTCATAGCTGTGTCGAACACCGGTATCGAGGATGCGACGGGCGTTTCGGCCACGCTGGTCGATCCGCTGGGCGGCCTGCCGAGCGGGCTGTCGTTCCAGAGCATCGGAACGCCTTCGCATGGATCGGTCAACGCCGGCACCGGGCTGTGGAATATCGGCACGCTGCCTGCGGGCGAGACGGCGACGCTGTCTTTCGTGGCGAACGTCGACAGTGTGCCGGGCGGTGGTTTGGAGGGCGACATCAGCGTACGGGCGGAGATCCACACGACGAACGAGGACGACGCCGACTCGACGCCCGGCAACTACAGTGGTGGAAGCCCCAGTGAGGACGACGAGGACATCATCACCATCCATGTGGGGGCGCCCAGTGTGCCGATGCCATTATGGGTCAACCTGGGCAACCCAGCTTTTTGCCCTGCTATCAACTGGGGTGGGTCGACGGCTTCTGCACTGAGCAATCTGAGGCACGCTCTCGCCGGAACGACCGTTACCTGGCGACAGAATCAGGCCTATGACGCAGCAGATGGATGGGGCTACGTAGGCGGGTCACACAACTACGATATCAACGACCGCGTCGACTATCCCGACGGTGGCCCTGCTGACAGCACGACCCAGCAGTTATTCCGCTGCCGGTCGGAAGGCACCTTCTCGTTGAGGCTCGATGGGCTTGATGCCGGACAGTATCGGGTTTACATCGCTGCCTCGGACTATCTCTGGAGCGACTTCAGGCAAATATTCGGTAATTTCAGGCTTCCGTATCGAACTTTCGATCTGACATACTCTATCGATGGCGGTGGCGTGAACTATCCGCAGACCGAAGCTGGGGGGTACCCATCGAACTCTGATGCGGATTACAGCTTCAACGAATACAACATTGCCGAGCGGGCAGGCGGGCGCTACGACCTCGTCGTTGACACATTCACGTTCACGCTGGGTTCGGATGCCAGTCGGGTCGATTTCTCGCTGAACCCAGGCGGGAGTTGGGTTCTTGGTGAGCATACTCCTCTCATCCAGGGGTTCGGCATCGAGAAGATCAACTAGCGGTAGGCTACGGGAGACGACATGAAGCTGTTCAGGCACGACGACGACTGGCTCCCCCCGCTGCCGGAGGACGAGCCGCAGCCCAAGCCCCGGCGGGAGCGTAGACCGTTCCGCATCGGGCAGGGTGTGCAGGTCGCCGCCGTCTTCATCCTGGCGTTCGGGGCGGCGCTGGTGTGCGCGATGACGGTCGTCGTGCCGCGCCTGCTGGCTGCGCCGGAATCCGCGCCCCGCAGGGCGGCGGATCGCGCCGAGGAAATCGACGTGGAGGCCCCGACGGCCCGGCAGGCGTACGTCCCCGCCGTCGAGTTGATCCGCGAGACGGATCCGGCGGCCCAGCTTGCCACCGCCGTCGGCGCGTGGACGCCCACCGTCGACCGGGCGGCGCTTCGCGCCGGACGCACCGGGTGGACGTTCTACTTTTACCTCCCCGCGTCACAGGAGATGGGGCAGGTCGTCGTCAACCGCGACATGGAAGCGCATCTGATCGAAACACAGCCCTGGCTTCCCGCCCCCGAACTGCTCAGCGATCAGCGCTGGCGGACGGACAGCCCCGA
>CAZWUX010000521.1:0-2662 GCA_964637665.1 uncultured Anaerolineae bacterium | reverse complement strand
GACGGCTGGGGCGGCTCGATGATCGCCACCGATCTTTCCGACATCCTCTTCGGCACCCCCAGCCCGCTGCTCGGGCAGATGAACCTGGGCGTGCTTAAGGGCGACGAGGTCAACATACTCGTACATGGTCACGAACCAACCCTTTCGGAGATGATATTGGCTGCGACCTCCGATCCAGAGCTCCTGGATTACGCTGAGCAGAAAGGCGCTAAGGGCATCACGCTGGCCGGGATCTGCTGCACCAGCAACGAGACTTTGATGCGCCAGGGCGTCCCTTCAGCCGGCAACTTCCTACACCAGGAATTGGCCATCATGACCGGCGCAGTGGAGGCTATGGTCGTTGACGTGCAGTGCATCATGCAAGCGCTGCCCAACCTGGCTACGAAGTATCACACTGAAGTCATCACCACCTCGCCCAAAGTGAAGATCTCTGGGGCAACGCACATCGAATTCGACGAGCACCATGCGCTCGACATCGCCAAGGAAATTGTCAAGCGCGCCATCGATAAATATGCAGAACGCGGTGAGATCCGCATACCGCAGTTCACATCCGATGTCGTACCCGGCTTCTCACACGAATACATCAACTACATGCTCGGTGGATCCTACCGAGCATCCTTCCGTCCGCTGAATGACGCCGTGATGTCCGGACGGATCCGTGGTGTGGTCGCCAACGTCGGCTGCAACAACCCCCGCAGCACACAGGATGCGACCCACGATTACCTGGTGCGCGAGCTGCTCAAGAATGACATCCTGCTGGTTGAGACGGGCTGTGGTGCGATCGCCAGCGGTAAAGCCGGTTATTTGCTGCCCGAGACGGCGCTGAAGATGGCTGGCCCCGGGCTGCGTGAAGTCTGCGAGGCAACCGGCATGCCGCCCGTCCTGCACATGGGTTCATGCGTGGACAACACTCGCATCCTGACCGTGCTATCCCAGATCGTGAGAGAAGGTGGGCTCGGGGAAGACATCAGCGAGGTGCCCGCAGTCGGGATCGCACCTGAATGGATGAGCGAAAAGGCAATCTCGATCGCCTCCTACTGCGCCGCTTCCGGGGCTTACGTGATTATGGGCATTAACAACCCGGTCTCGGGAAGCGAGGAAGTGACACGCATCCTCAGCCAGGGCTGGGAGGAGAAGGTAGGCGGCAAGATCGAGTTCATCGTCGAAGCCGAGACGATGGTTGAAAAAATCCTTGAACACATCGATAAGAAGCGTGCAGCCCTCGGCCTTCCCGAATACGACGCAAGCCGGTTTGGCCAGAGCGGTGATGCACGCATGGGCGAACTGCTGGAATTGGCGCCTGAAGCGCGAGCCGAAGCGCTCTACGGCACGCCCGCCGGCGACTGAGATCCTGTCAGCTTAATAAGTAAGGAGCTTGGGACATGTCACGATACATTGCAACCCGGGCGATTCGCGGCGCGAACGCCATTTTCCACGAAGCCGAGGTGATGCTGCAGCGGACGCTGGCAGATAAAGGCCCCGAGACCCCGGTCGCCTTTCCAAATACCGCCTACTACCTGCCCTTCATCCTGGGGATGACCGGTAAGGAAGTCGGCACGATCGGGGACCTGGCAGAAGTATTAGATCAGGCCAAGACGCTGCTCCACCCGCTCCCGACCGATACTCATTGGACCCCGTACCTGGGCGAGACGCTCGACAGCGGCATGGCGACCCTCTTCGCCGAAGAGGTCATCATGGCACTGCGTTTCGTTCACAAGCTGCAGCCCGAACCCATGGCCGGATTACAGCTGGCCGGCGGAACGGCTTTCACCAGCCCGGACAACGGCAACGAACCCACACTCGATGGCCGCCTGAACGGACCGATCGATGACATCCAGCTTCGCTCGTGGGGTATCCAGCTTGTCGATGGGCGCATGCCCGGCTTCGCAGCCATCGTCGGCTGCGCCAAGACGAACGAGGTGGCGGTCAAGATTGTGCGTGAGCTCCAGCGGCGCAACATCCTGACCTTCCTCATCGGGAACGTCAACGGCCGCTCGATCATCCACCAGTTGATGGAAGAAGGCGTCGAGCTGGGCTACGACACCTACACGGTGCCCTTCGGGACCGATACGATTTCGGCTATTTATCCGCTCGGGTTCGCAGTCCGTTCAGCGCTCACCTTCGGCGGCATCAAGGGCGGCCAGGCGCGCGACATCCTGCTCTACAACAAGAACCGCGTCTTCGCCTTCGTCCTCGCGCTGGGCGAGGTCGACGACCTGAAGTATGCCACCGCCGCCGGCGCCATCAACTTTGGCTTCCCGGTTATCGCCGATACGGTCATCCCCGAGATCCTGCCCACAGGCGTCACGACATACGAGCACGTCATCTCCATGCCCTTCAACGAGATCGAGGGTGCCGATGACCTGGAACGTGCAGAGCGATTGGTGCAGAAGTGCATCGAAGTGCGCGGGGTTAAAGTCAAGGTGAGCGAAGTGCCGGTACCCGTGCCATATGGTTCTGCCTTCGAAGGCGAGGTCGTCCGCAAGGCTGACATGCGCGTCGAGTTCGGCGGCAAGTACAGCCGGGCTTTCGAATACCTGATGATGGACAAGATGGATGAGGTCGAGGATGGCAAGATTGAGCTCATCGGCCCGGATTTCTCCGAGATCGAAGAACAGGGCAATATGGACCTGGGGCTGGTGATCAAGGTCGCCGGTCGCAA
>CAZWUX010000520.1:0-2677 GCA_964637665.1 uncultured Anaerolineae bacterium | reverse complement strand
CCCTCGAGTGGTGGGCGCTGCAGGGATTGAACCTGCGACCTGTCCCGTGTGAAGGTGCAGCCTCTTTATTAGATATCAATGACTTGTCAACGGACGCCGCGGTTTCCACGGGGTCTGCGCAGGTTGCCGGGACGAGAATTGAAACGTTTGCCGATAGCGGGGCTGACCCGTCCTCTTCACTTCGCTCACTGACAATACGAACGATGCGTTTGGTCCTTCGTTCTGTCGGCAGCAGGTCCGCCCGCGAACGCCCCGATCATCGTCTTCCGCTTGCCGCGCGCAGCATGTCGCTCGACGCCGGGAATAAATCCGGCCACGAGCAGCTCGATTGGCTCATCTCTGCTTCTACAACTTGTGCTTAACATACACTTATGGTAGTAAGTAAATAATTCCGTCCTCTGAGGATGCAGTGGGGACTAATACTTCTTTCGATGAGAGGCATCGATGCAAGGTCAATCGACGAATGAGGAAGCTCCGTCGAATAACAGCGGCATTGAGGTGCTCCGAGATTTGCTAAAGAAGGACCGCCTTTCGAGGCACCGCCGTTACCCTGACCAGGCGATTCACGCATTGCGCAATGATGACGTCGTGAAAGCCATCGAACGGCGACTCGGCGGCGGCCATACCCTGAGCGCCATCCGAGACCGGGGATACAGCTTCCTCTCGGGTCTTGTCCAAATCAGTTTTGAGTTCACGTCACGCGGTGGGATCGGTCTGTCTGCTGACGCCATACTGGTTATCACCAACCCAGCCTGCGAAGTTGTCGGGTTGGTGGACCCGTTCGATCCTGCGCAGCCGAACACGCTTCTTCCGGCCCTGCCGCCCCACGGCGACACCCCCTTCGTCCTGGCCCAGCCGTCCTGTGCCGATGAGGTCCTACAAGACGCCACCAATCTATATCCCAGCGAGGTCCGGTGCCGCGAGTTCTTCGAGAAGATCGGACTGCGGCCAGGTGGGGAGTACTGGATGCCCATCGGTCCGCGCGGCCCAGTCGGGGAAGGCGACTTAACGGCCTGCACGTGGGCAACCACTACGAACCGGGCATTTCGTCTCGGTTGCCAGGAGATTACCGGCCTTTTCTTTCCGCACTGCGACGCCTATGGCAGCGAGTACGCTGAAGATCAACGGATCGACGGGTCCATCGACGACAGCGGCTTATTAATTTGAATGATACCATCCTGATCCTGGCTCCGCCCAGTGATATCCATGCGCGAGCCGTTGCCGAAGTGCTCCGCCGTGAGTTCGCGGTCCCTACCGTGGTCTGGGACACCGGCCGCTTCCCGGCGGACGATTCGATGAGCTTCGCTATCACCGGCTCATGCGCACGGCTACAAATCCGGAGCGCGGACCAACCTGCCATCCTGTTGGAATCGCTGCGGAGCATCTGGTGGCGGCGCCCCGGTAAGTTCAGGGTTCTGGATAGCATGTCCCACCCGAAGGTCCGGGAATTCTGCCTGAACGAGTGTGGGGCCTTCTTTAGAGGTGCTCTCGATGCCGCGGGGGTGCCCGTTATTAACGATCCCGTCGCGGAAGCTGCGGCGGCCAGAAAGCCGCTGCAGCTAGCGGTCGCGCGAGGGATCGGACTGACCACCCCCCGGACTTTGATGTCTAACGACCCGGATGCCGTCGTGAGTTTCTGCCGGGAGGTCGACGGTCCTTGTATTTACAAGGCGTTTACGCCACCAGACTGGCAGATCGCGGAAACCCGGCTACTGGACGAGGACGGGCTCCGCGGGCTGGCCGCCTTAGCCCATGCCCCAATCATCGTTCAGGAGAAGATCGAGAAGGGAATCGACGTTCGGGTGAACGTATTCGGGGACGCGGTATTCGCGGCCTCCGTAAGCACATCCTCCCCGGCTGCCGAACTCGACTGGCGGATGGACCTTCGGGCCAACTGGCGACCTCACGAACTGCCCGCGACAATAGCTGCGAGTTTGCTTCGGCTACAGCGGACGCTCGGCCTGCAATACGGCTGCATCGATATGCGCCAGCGACCTGACGGTACCTACGTTTTCCTCGAGGTGAACCCAGCGGGGCAATTCATCTTTGTGGAGGTGGACACCGGCCAACCTCTGGTGCGTACATTCGCCGAGTTGCTTCTGCGGCAGGACCTTGGTGGAGCGAAAGTGCGTCCATGGAACCAGCGATAGACACAGATCGATGGTCGTGGAGTCCAGTGCATAAACCCTGTTGCTCAGCTCTATACCCAAACTTTCTTCGCCATAAAGCTTCCTCGCTTGGGCGATCAGCTGACGAGTGAATTCAGCGTAAATGGCGCCAGTCGCGCGTCTCGTTCGCGTCCGCCACCGTCGATCGTCGGACCGATTCGCGAAAACCTATGTGATAGAGTTTTGGGGCTTGAGCCGACAGGCAAATCTCGATATCGCGGAGGCTCTCGACCGAGTCGGAAGCTTCGTCGATGGACCTCCGTAAACTTTAGACTGCTACTGCCACCCCGGCAGAGCCAGGGGAACTCCCTTGGGTATTATATGTCCGGCGTCAGCACTAATGAGACAGATTGGGTGGGTTGAGGAAGGGAGGATTTCTGGCTCATCGTAGCCTTTCAAGGAGCGAAGATGAGACAGAAATCCGGGCCGGAGAAGCAGCCGGCGGAAGACGTGATCAAACCTTTCTTCGACACTTTCAATTAGGAAACTGTGCTTGCGCAGCGAGTTGA
>CAZWUX010000519.1:0-2691 GCA_964637665.1 uncultured Anaerolineae bacterium | reverse complement strand
AAGGTACTCCCGGTGACGGTAGTCGGCGTTTTTGCGCCGAACCAGAACTTTCCGGTTTATGATAGCTGGCGCAGCGTGATGGCTTGGCTCGGAAGCGGCTTGGTTGCTCATGGCAGAATTTAAACTTTCCGGTTTACAAACATAATATGGAAAGTCTTCCGGTCTCAGGCAACAGACAACGATGGCGACGAAGAATAAGCTCTACTATCCGTCCTGTCGGAGGCAGAGCAGTTCGCCCTGTATGGCTTGCCGGACTTCGATGACCGGCAGCGACTGGATTATCTGGCACTCTCCGAATCGGAGCTGGCACTCGCCAGCCGTCGCCCCAGCCTCGCTGCCAAAGCCTACTGCGCCTTGCAGATCGGCTATTTCAAGGCCAAGCATGCCTTTTTCCGCTTCACTTGGGACGATGTGCAGGAGGATTGCGCATTCGTCCTGACGCACTATTTCAATGACCACGCCTTCGAGGCGCACGCCATCACCAAGCATGAACATTACCAGCAGCGCGCCCTGATCGCGGAGCTGTTCGGCTATCGGCTCTGGGCGGCAGATTTCTCCCCGCCACTCGCGCAACAGCTTGCCCAGATTGTTCGCCGCGATGTCACGCCTGGTTTCATCGTCGCCGAGCTCATCGTCTATCTCAACGAGCGCCGAATCGCCCGGCCCGGCTATACGACCTTACAGACCCTGATCAGTGAGGCTTTATCCGCTGAACGCCGGCGTTTGGGTGAGCTACTCGCTCAAGGACTGGACGGAGCCGCCAAGGACGTGCTGACCCAACTCCTAGTGCGCGACGACACCCTGCGCTGGCAGGTGGGTTGATGGACTGGCCGAACGCATTCGCCGTCATCTGCGCCCACTCTACGGCGCGCTCGACTTTTCGGGGGTCGTGCCGGACAACCCATGGCTTACGGCGCTCGCCTGGGTAAAGGGTATGTTCGCCAAACAGCAACGTCTGTCGCAGCGCCCGCTCGCCGAATGCCCGCAGGCCACCCTGCCCAAGCGCCTGTGGCCTTATCTGCTGACGTTCGATGCCGACGGGAAACCCACTGGCCTACACGCTGATCGCTACGAGTTCTGGCTGTATCGCCAAATCAGAAAGCGCCTCAAGTCAGGTGAAATCCACCTGGACGACAGTTTTCAGCACCGCTCTCTCACCGACGAACTCGTCTCCCTCGACGAGCAGGCGGACGTACTGAGCCAGATGGACATCCCCTGGCTGCGAGCGCCGATTAACAACCAGCTCGACGCGCTGAGCGCCGAACTACGCACGCAGTGGCTGGCGTTTAACCGCGAGCTGCGCCAGGGAAAGCTGAAGCAGCTTGACTATGACAGCGAGACCAAAACGCTGACCTGGCGCCGACTCAAGGCCGACCCTGATGCCGGGCGTGAGCATGCGTTCTATGCGCAATTGCCGTTCCGCGACGTCGCCGACATCTTCCGCTTCGTCAATGAGCAATGCCAGTTCCTGTCGGCGTTAACGCCGCTGCAGCCGCGCTACGCCAAACAGGTCGCTGACACCGACAGCCTGATCGCAGTCATCATCGCCTGGGCGATGAACCACGGCAATCTCGTCATGTCACTCACCAGTGACATTCCTTACTACGTGCTGGAGGCGACCTACCAGCAGTACCTGCGCCAGGCATCCCTACAGGCGGCCAACGACCGGATCAGCAACGGCATCGCCGGATTACCGATCTTACCGCACTATTCGTTCGATTTCGACGCCCTCTACGGCAGCGTCGACGGCCAGAAGTTCGGCTTGGAGCGGCCAATCATCAAGGCGCGCTACTCGCGCAAGTATTTCGGGCGCGGCAAGGGCGTTGTCGCCTACACCTTGCTCTGCAACCATGTGCCGCTCCAGGGCTGGCTAATCGGCGCGCATGAGTTCGAGGCTCATCATGTGTTCGATGTCTGGCATCGCAACACCTCCGACATCGTGCCGACTGCGATCACGGGCGATATGCACAGCGTCAACAAGGCTAACTTCGCCATCCTGCACTGGTTCGGGCTGCGCTTCGAGCCGCGCTTCACCGATCTGCAGGCGCAACTGAAGGAACTCTACTGCGCCGACGATCCGGTGCGCTACGAGAAATGCCTGGTTCGTCCCATCGGGCAGATCGATCGGCAAGCGATTGTGGACGAAAAAGCCAACATCGACCAGATTGTCACGACACTCGGGCTCAAGGAAATGACCCAGGGCACACTGATCCGAAAATTGTGCACCTACACCCCTGCGAACCCGACACGGCGGGAAATCTTCGAGTTCGACAAGCTGATCCGCAGCCTCTACACCTTGCGCTATCTGCGCGACCCGCAGCTGCAGCGCAATGTGCACCGTTCACAAAACCGCATCGAACCCTACCATCAGCTACGCTCGGCCATCGCCCAAGTCGGCGGCAAGAAGGAGTTGACCGGACGCACTGATATTGAAATCGAGATCAGCAACCAGGGCGCGCGTCTGATCGCCAATGCCATCATTTTCTATAACTCTGCCATCCTGTCGCGGCTGCTCGCCAAGTACGAAGCGAGTGGCAACGCGAAGGCTCTGGCGCTGATCAAGAAAATGTCGCCGGCGGCGTGGCGCCACATCCACCTGAACGGGCACTACACCTTCCACAGCAACGGACAGTTCATCGACCTGGATGCAATCGTGGCGGGACTCGATTTGGGGTGACGGAATTTTCGGCG
>CAZWUX010000518.1:0-2711 GCA_964637665.1 uncultured Anaerolineae bacterium | reverse complement strand
GGTTCGGCGCGAACCAGGGCCCCTCCATGTGGATGCCGAGCGCCTGAGCGCCGGGCGGCGGATCGGCGATGATCCGCGCTATCGCCCCGACCTGCGCGCGCAGCTTCTCACGGGGGACGATGTAGGTGGTCGGCAGGAAGGCGGTGACGCCGTGAGCGGGCAGGAAGCGGATGACCTCCGGCAGGCCGTCGCCCGCCGCGTCGTGGCCGTTGGCCCCGTGCAGATGCACGTCGATCAGGCCGGGGATGATCCGGCCCCCGGCGACGTCGATCACGCTCGCGCCATCCGGCACGGGGAACGACCCCTCATCCCCCGCCGCGCGGATCAGGCCGTCCTCGAACAGGACGGCCCCCGCCGGATAGCGCCGCCCTGACGTGTAGAGGGGGCCGCCCCGCACCAGTGTGACGGTCATGTCTTTAGCCTTCTTCTTTAAAGTCGCTCTCGATCAATACAACCAGCGCGTCGACCGCGTCCTGCTCGTCCTCGCCGACGGCGCTCAGGCAGACCTTATCGTTCTGCGCGACGCCGACGGAGAGCACGCCGAGCATACTCTTGGCGTTCGCCGGGCCTCTGCCTTTCGAGAGGTTCTGTATCTCCACGTCGGCGCTGAACTCGGAGGCCAGCCGGACGAACGTCGCGGCGGGGCGGGCGTGCAGCCCGACTTCGTGGTGGACGACGATCTCGTGAGTTGCAGTCATGTCGTTTTCTCGCTATCTGGTAGGCGATATGGATATGGATGTGGATGCGGCGGACGCCCACCCGGCCCGGCGACCACATGCCGCCGTTAAGCGCATCGACCGGAGTTTGGCCCGCCGAGGCGCGGTCTGGAGCGGACTACCGCGCACGGTTACGACTCCGGGGTGTAGGCGGGATTGTCGGTGAGCTGCGGGCCGCCATCCCCCACTATCACCAATCGCGCAAAACCGCGCTCGGCGATCGTGTCGTAGTCGTACCCGGCATCGGACGGCCACACGGCGAAGAAGACCAGCGGCTCATCCCCAACGTTGACGGTGCGGTGCGCCCACTCGCCGGGGATGTAGTTCATGGCCCCCGGCGTCATCGCCAGGGCCTTCGCCTCGCCCCTCCGGGTTTGCAGCACGAGCCGCCCCGTGCCGCTGAGCGTCAGGTAGACCTCCGGGGCCTCCGGGTTGAGGTGATAGTGCCCTTTGGTCATGATGTACTCATCGCCGATGCGCCCCGGCTCGATCACGCTCACGCCCGTGCGCCACCGGTCGGGCGAACGGGCCTCCTGTACGTAGTAAACGCGGTACAGCACCGGGTCGTCGTCGAGCAAACGCCTGACGGCCTCCTGATCGTGGTAGAAAGCGGCCATGTCGCTCAGGCGGCGCTCGGCCACCTGGGCGGCATCATCGATCATGCCGGAGTCGAAGTTGATGAGCGCGTTGTAGGGTATCTCGTCCATGTGTCATCTTTCCTGTGTCCGGCGAGCGGTCAGTGCGATTTGGGCGGCATGGCAACGTCGAAGGCGCGGGCGATCGGAGGGCGATCGGATCGCTGGGTCTCCGGGTTGCCGCCGGGCCGCGCCACCTCGGCGTAATACGGGATCAACTGGGCGGGCAGCACGTACAGCAGCGGCTTCAGCACGGGCCGCACGGCGGGCACGCGCAGCACGCCGTCGACCAGCGGGCCGATCCCGCCCCTGTCGTCCTCGTCGAGGACGGCGATGCACGGCGACTTGGCAAGCTGCGTGACCTGTGCCGCCCGATGGGCGAGTTCGTACGTCTCCCCGGCAGGCGCGAGCAGGATCGTGACGATATCCCTCGCGAGGTAGCCCACCCCGCCGTGCAGAAAGTCGATCAGCGGGCGTCCGCGCGCGGGGTAGTGGGCCATCTCCTCGAACCGCAGCGCCATCTCCCACGCGGTCGGAAGCTGGTTCCCCGCCGCCGGGACAACGGCGGCGCGCAGCGAAAGAACATCGCCACCCAGCGCCCGGCAACGGTCGTCAATCGCCGCCAGCGTCCGCTCCATGAGCAAGGGCACTTCATTCAACTCACTCCGAACGCCCTCGAAGTCGCGATCGGGTTGGTTCAGGGCGAGGCCCAGCTCGACCGCCAGCAGATACAGCACGGCCAGCCGGGTCGTGTAGTCCCATACCAGCCCGTAGCCCCCGGGGGCGACGAACGTCTGATGCGCCACTCCGGTCAGGCGGGTGTGGTCGAGGTTGACGAAGGCCAGCGTGTACGCGCCCGCCTCGCGGGCCGCGCGCAGGTGCTCGACCGTCTCGGCGGTGTTGCCGGAGGCGGACAGGCCGATGACAACGCTGCCCTCGTAATCGAAGACGGCGCCGGAGAACAGCGCCTCCGAACTCTCGACGAACTCAGCGGGCAGACCAGCTAACCGCCACATGGCGTGCACGGCGGAGGCCCCGACGTGGTACGACGCGCCGATGCCCGTGAAGATGATCCGCCGGAGGCCGCGCGCGGCGATCTCCTGCGCCATCGGGGGCACGATTTCGGCGGCGGCTTCCAGCGCCGCCCCGACCAGTCGAGGCTGGCGCATGATGTCGTCGTAGACGTGGAAGGGGTGCGCCACGCGCGGCTTGCGGTCGAGCGCGCGGTAAAACGTGGGATATTCGCTCGCCGCCTCATAGGCTGCCTCATCGAAACGAAAAACGAGCGTCGACTCGATCATGTCTTCGGTGTCCGGCATCCGGTCGATCCTTTCTGGCTGGCACACAGGGTCGATGCGGC
>CAZWUX010000517.1:0-2723 GCA_964637665.1 uncultured Anaerolineae bacterium | reverse complement strand
TAAACTGCTAGATATCTCTGTCTTACTAAACCAACGTCGAGAAAGAAGACAAACGAGTGGAGGGTTCCCTCCACTCGTTCGCAATACCCGTTATCTGGATGCCACTATTTACGGTCGCTCTGACTGAATTGACGTGCAGACAAGATGGTTTAGCATGGTCACGCGTGTACGCCGACTCTGTTGGAGAGCCATCTCACACGACGATGACACCGTAGATAACCTTACGGCTGGAACTCCTCATGCACCTGCTCAACCAGAGGCTCACCGGCTTCAACTCTGGCGAGATAGTAAGCGAGGAACTGGTCGCTCCACTCCTGCGCACAGGCCATAATCCCGTCTTCATCCAGATGCAGAAGCTCGTGATCCTGCATGAGCAGCTTTCCGTCCACGATCACATCGGCAACGTCACCGCCAGAGCCATTGACGGTGATGAACGTCAGCAACACCTGAGGCGTGAGCGGGAACAGCCGGGTATTGTGCGAGAGGTCGAGTGTGATGATGTCGGCCTTTTTGCCGGGGTCCAGTGTCCCGATTTTGTCCTCCAGATTCAGCGCCCTGGCGCTACCGACGGTAGCCATCTCATACGGGGCCCAGGGCAGCAGGCCCCGGAACTTTCGCGGCATGATGGTGTGGATCTGGGAAACCATGCGGATGACGTTGAACAGATCGTTGGTGGGCATATCTGTGCCCAGCCCGACGTTGACGCCGCTTTGCAGCAGGGCGGGAACCCGCGCGACGTTGCCCAGCATGGCATTTGTCAGCGGGCAGTGGCTTACCGAGCTTTGGGTCTCGGCATACAGCGCAATTTCCTCGTCGTCAAGAATGCAGCTGTGGAAGAACAGGCTCTTCGGGCCCATCAGTCCCAGTTCATAAGCCCGGCGCACCTCGCCCTGCGGCCACACTGCCCGCGCCTTTTCCGCCTCGTCAACCCCTTCGGCGAGATGGGTTCCCAGCCCCACGTCGTACTTTCGGGCTAACTCGGCGCACTCCTTCAGGAACCATTCGTGACAGTTATAGGTCGCAGAAGGATGCACTCGGTAGGTGATGCGCCCGTTTGCTGCGCCATGCCATTTTTGAATCCCTGCTTCCGTCCGGGCCAGATCGTCCTCAGGGCCTTTTGAATCCTTGAGATGCAGACTCGTGATCAATGTAGGGGCCATCTCAACCCGCAGGCCGCTGTCAACGGCAGCGCGCCCGGCTTCGTCGATCCACATATAAGCATCCGAGCAGGTCGTGGTACCCGTCTTGAGCAAGTTGAGGAAGCCCAGCATCTCCAGATCGTAAGCCGCCTCCTCGGGTATCCAGGCCCACGCAGGCCAGACCACCCGGCTGAGTGCATCTCCGATCCCCATCAGCGGCGAATCGAGAAAGCCAAACAGCGTGAACATATGGCATTCGCCGATGTGTGTGTGCGAGTCTATCAGCCCAGGCATCACGATCTTGTCACTGGCGTCGATAACCGTATCCGCCTGCGCTTTCTTTTCCAGCTCTATTGTTGGCCCCACTTCCTTGATCAGGTCGTTCTCTATTAGAACGGCGCCTTTTTCAAGGATGTTAAAGGGCGGCGAGACAAGGACGTACCGCGCATTCTTGATCAGAATTGTGGTCATGACAGGGCCTCCTGTGCCGCTTACTTGAGCCGACCATACCTGCGCAGCTTCTCGATAACCTCGTCGAGCTGCAGGCTGCGCAGACTCGCTTCCGTCTGCCAGCCCGTTTCCAGATCCCAGTTCTGCGTTCTGTAATATTCGTCCAGCACCTCCTCCCATTTGGCAGGATCAATCAGCTCACCTTTAAAAGGCCCGTCTTGCACCGGCTCCTTCATGAGGCGTTCGGGCGGACGGTCATCCTGACGGGAATACCCGGTGTGGAGCGTATTGAAGGCCTTTTGCAGATTGTGGAGCCGCTGGCCGATCAACATGATCTCGTCCCCGGTGTAAGTGCGGCCTGAGCCAGCGGAGAGAAGCGCGGCGTAATCTTCCGGCAGCAGCGCCGCCGCATCGATCCACGCGCTGGTGAAGTAGCAGAGTCCGAGCATGTCGATGACGGCTTTATAGTTCTCGAACCAGATCACGGCGCGCGCCTGATTGTGATACTGTCCAGCAGCCGCAGGCTGGGGATTGCCGAATAGTTTTTCTGCCAGCGCTTCTTTTCCACGCCACGCCCATGCGCCGGGCGCGCCGTCAAGGTGGCCGCCGCCGTGCGTGCTGAGCACGACCCCCATAGCCCAGGCCTTGCTCGTCCTCATGCTGGCTTCGTTCAGGTCGGCTTTTTTGACATGCATGGCGTAGGCTTCGGAGCCACGTCCCAGTGCTTTGGACGCGCGGTAGACGCCCTCCGCGAGCAGGTCGCCGACCCCCCTGCGATACACGATGTCTTTCAGCAGGGCGATAGCCGCCGTGTGATTTCCCCAGGTCAGATCGAGGCCGTTGGCCTCACTTCTGCTTAGATGCCCGCGCTCGTAGGCTTCAAACGCAAAGGCCACACACGCCCCGGCCATGTCCACGTCGAGGCCCATGCGGCTGCAAAAGTTGTGCGCCTCGATGATCGCCGGAGGATAGTCGATGTCGAGGTTCGAGCCGAACGCCCGCGCCGAGTTGATCTCAAATCCCTCTCCCGCGCTGCCTGCGTAGGGGCCATCTTTGACGGTGTAGAAATGGCTGCAACTGATCGGACAGTTGAAACACCCCAGGCGGCGAAGCTCATAGCCTTCCTTGAGTGCA
>CAZWUX010000516.1:0-2723 GCA_964637665.1 uncultured Anaerolineae bacterium | reverse complement strand
CGGGGATCCCAAGAATTGACAACAAAGGTCCACAATCATAGAATACCCATGTCATAGCCGACCTTCCTCTCGCGCGCCCAATCCCCTTACCTCTGGAATGGTCTGAGGCCAACCGAATAACTCGTCTGCCGCACAATCATGCTGATCCTCCGACCCTCTATGACCGGATTCACGCCGTGACTGTGCTACGAATAGAGCAGCAGTGGTATGGTGGTGGCGAGGGCTCGCCGCCCGCGCATTCCGGTGATCCGGGACGGGGCGGCATTTTTTAGTCTCTTGCGGACGGGCGCGGAAGCGCATCATACCACCCCTTCCGACAGGAACGTTCGGTTGAAACCAGAGGGGTCTACCGATGCTTGAGAATATTGACGATCACATTATCTGGAAGAAAGATATCTTACTCCGCCCCGGCGCGAGCCGCCGTTTCCTGTTCCGGGGGACGCCGGGCGGGCAGGTGACGATCCGCGTGGGCACCAAGCGAGGTCCTAATCTACCCGACACAGAGGAACCCACCGGTGACGAACCGCGCTTCACCACCGCAGGCGATTTCACTGCCCCGCGAACGCGAGCAGCGGCCCTGGAAGAACCGGGCGACGACGGCCCGCGCATCACGCCGGTCAGCGACTTCATCACGCGGTCGGCGCGGTCGGCGCGGCTGACGACGGCGGGCGACCCGCCGGTCAGGCGGAAGCCGCCCGCTCTCAGCGCCGCCGAAACCGCCCGCGCCAGAGCGCATCTCGTCGAGGCCCTGTCCACCGGGGTAGGGGACACGCCGGGCGAAGAGGGCGTGATCTTCATGGACAATAGGCCGTTCGACCATTCGATCTTGAGCGTTGGCCGTTTTGGCGATCTGATCGTCATAGGGCCTGAAGACCCGCCCCTGCCTCCCGTCCGGCCCCGCCCCCCGATGCGGGTGCGCGTCGCGGTGCAGAACGGGCCGACGCTGCGCGACGAAACCGTCACGGTCAGGGACGGGGCCCCCGGCCCGGCTCACGTCAAGACCGCCGGTCCCTTCCCAGGGCACGACATCATCGAGGTGACATACACTAACCCCAACGACTTCCCGGTCCTGTTCTACACGTTCATCAACGTGCAGAACGACCTGACCCAGACGACGACCGTTCTCACCCGCACGATGCTGGAGCGCGTCTTTCGCGACACGCTGATGTTCCTCGCGCCGAGCTTCGGCGTCCGCAACGGAAGGCTGTACTTCGCCTTCTCCGACGAAGTGCGGCACACCTTCGGCATCGACCCCATCGTCAAAGACATCGACGTGGATGTGGATGTCACCGTCAATATCGAGCCGGTCGATTTCGATCTGTTAAATCACGAGTTCGTCATCCGGCGAATGGTCTCGGAGATGGAGGAGGAGATCAGGGCGGTGCGGATTCCGAATATGAACCTGCCGCCCGTCCCCAGTGACTTCGTCGCCAGAGCCGTCGATGCGTTTTTCTCCCCGGTGATGTCGCTTCCGTACCTGTTCGGACAGATGGGCCTGTACGAAATCCAGTGGATGGCGGCGCTGTCACGCCGTCCGCTGCTGGGCGGGCCGCCCCAGCTCGCAGGCAAGCGTGACGACGTGGCGATGCGCTTCCACCTGCGTATGACGGAGATCATCGTCGGCGCATCCCGGCTGGAGCTAAACGTCGATACCATCACCGCCGATCTGTACGTCGTGCTGCGCAGCGGGAGCCGCCCGGAGCCGCATCCCGCCCGGTCGCTGCGGGACGACTTCGTGCGCGCCGGGTTCATCCTGCCACGCTTCCACCTCTCGGTCGACATCAGCGACATCGACGTTGATCTGGACCTGCCCGGCGGGGTCGTCACCAGACCGTTCGAGTTCCTCGCCGAAAAGGCGCTGGAGGAGGTCGCCGACTGGATCAAAGATAATCTGGAGGAAGAGGCCGTCGAGCAGGGGATGGCCTATCTGGAGGACTTCAGGCTCGACATCGGCGAGTTCGCCACGTCCATCATGCGCGAGATCGCGAACCGGGCGCACGTGTTCAGACGCCTCTACACGGATAACCGGGGCTGGGTCATCGACACGCTCGACCCCGCCCAGCTCGCCGTGCCTTTCGTCGAACCCGACGACGTGGACCACCGCTTCGACGACATCAACGTCGACCTCGCCCCCGTCGAGCCGATCGACGGCCCGATGCCCGACGATGCCACCGAGCGGCTGGGGCGCGTGGACCATCTCGTTTTTCTGATGATGGAAAACCGCTCGTTCGACCACATGCTGGGCTATCTCTCCCATCCCAATCACGGCAACCGCTCGGATGTGGACGGGCTGGATGGCCGGTCGCGGCAGCTTGGCGGCGATTTCACGGGGACGGTGGCGACACCACAGCCGCGCCCCCGCCTGTCGTTCGCGCCCGATCCGGGGCATGGGGTGGGGACGGTCGCCCTTCAGATCGCCGATGGCGCGATGAACCGCTTCGTGTCGGAGTTCGCCCACCGCCTCGACGGGTCGGACGAGATCAACCCGCAGGGCAACCTCAACGACCCGGAGCGCGTTCTGAAGTTCTACACCGCCGACCAGCTTGATTCCTACGACCGTCTGACCCGGACCGATATGGTGCTGGACCGGTGGTTCTGTTCGTTTCCGGGGGCGACCTATCCAAACCGGGTGTGCTATTACACGGGCTACACGCCGGTGCTGACCAACTCAGAGGTGTTCGACGATGCGGGCTACATCACCGACCTGACGCTGCTTGAGGTGC